>NZ_JBGFGP010000067.1:0-46074 GCF_041224545.1 Sedimentitalea sp. XS_ASV28
TCCACCCGATCTGCCCGTTGCAAGCCCGCACCCTCTGGGTGATCCATAAAACGCGCCCCTCGCAGCCTTCAACACCATGTTTTATATAGGAAATATAATGGTCAGGACAGCGAAATCAGCGCCTTACTTGGGAAATGTGGGTTGGTGGCGCCGGACCAAGCGGATTTTTCAACTTGGGCGAACGCTGGCAGGCCCGCATTCTCGGTTCGGATGACAACTCGTCGGCCGACGACAACTTCGTGACGCTGTATGACGAAGCGAGCCCCCAGACCATCACGCTGAGCTTCTGGACGGATTTCGGATCGCCCGATGCGTTCGCGCACTCGGTCGCAACCGAAATGTTCTCGTTCGGCTTTGCGGAAAACACCGGCTCTGGCTGGCCCTATTACGGAGCGGACGAGTTCGACCTTCAGAGCGCATCTCTCCGGGTCGTCGGAGAGCCGGAACTGACCCCGGTTCCGCTGCCCGCGACGATGCCGCTGCTGATGGCGGCGCTGGGTGGTCTCGGCTACGCGGCGCGCCGTCGTCGCAAGAGCTGAGCTTCAGACACATGATCTTTTTGAAAGGCGGCGCGGTGCGTCGCCTTTCTTTTTGGAGAAGCGCCCGTCGCAATCCCGATTGAAAGCCGTGTGCCTTGACCCTAGGGTTCGCGATATTGCGGCATCGGAGGTATTGCGACATGGGGTGGATGAAGGACGAAACCGGGCTCGACAAGGTGGCGGCCAATTATGTCCCGCTGACGCCGCTCTCGGGATTGCGTCGGGCCGCGCATGTCTTTGCCGGCGACATGGCAATTGTCTACGGCACCCACCGCAAGACCTATGCAGAATATCACGACCGCTGCACGCGCCTGGCATCGGCGCTGGCGACGCGCGGGGTCGCGCCCGGCGATGTGGTGGCCACGGTCCTGCCCAACATTCCGGCCCATGCCGAGGCGCATTTCGGGGTGCCGGCCTGCGGCGCGGTCCTGAACGCGATCAATACGCGGCTCGACGTCGGTACCGTGGCCTATATTCTGGAGCATGGCGAGGCGCGGGCGGTGCTGGTGGATACTCAATTCATCACGCTTGTCGAACAGGCCATCGCCCGCAATGACGGCCCGCCGCCCATCGTGATCGAAGTCCCCGATGACGATGCGGGCTTTCCGGCGACCGGGCGTCACGCGACCTATGAACAGGTACTGGACGATGCCGACCCCGACTTTGAGTGGATCATGCCCGGCGACGAGTGGGAGAGCATCGCGCTCAACTATACCAGCGGGACAACCGGACGCCCCAAGGGCGTGGTCTATCATCATCGCGGTGCCTATCTGAACGCGATGGGCCAGGTGATCAGCTGGGGTATGGTGCTGCGGCCGCGTTATCTCACCATCGTGCCGCTGTTTCACTGCAACGGCTGGTGCCACACGTGGATGATGCCGATGGTCGGGGGCACGATCATCTGTTGCCGCGACATCACCGCGCCAGCGATTTTCGATGCGATCGCTGACGAGGGCGCCACCCATTTCGGTGGCGCTCCCATCGTGTTGAACATGCTGGTCAACGCGCCCGAGGACGAACGCCGGAGCTTTGATCACACGGTCGAGGTGTTCACCGCCGGCGCACCCCCTGCCCCGGCCACGCTGGCCAAGATCGAACCGATGGGTTTCCACGTCACACAGGTTTACGGGCTGACCGAGGTGTACGGGCCAGCCACCGAATGCACATGGGGTCCGCATCTCGATCATCTGCAGGGTGACGCGCGCGCCGCGATCAAGGCCCGTCAGGGCGTGGCCATGCCGTTCATGGAGCATATCACCGTGGTGGACGAGCAGATGACGCAGATCCCGATGGATGGCCGCGCCCAGGGCGAGATCGTGATGCGTGGCAACGGAACCATGAAGGGATATTACAAGAATCCGAAGGCCACCGCCGAGGCGTTCAAGGGCGGGTATTTCCACACCGGCGACATCGCGGTTCAGTACCCGGATCGCTATATCCAGATCGCCGACCGCGCCAAGGATATCATCATCTCGGGTGGCGAGAATATCAGCTCGGTGGAAATCGAGGGTGTATTGATGGGGCATCCCGATGTTCTGCTGGCCGCGGTCGTGGCCAAGCCGGACGACAAATGGGGCGAGGTTCCCTGTGCCTTCGTCGAACTGAAGCACGGAACAAACCCGACCGAGGCGGACCTGATCGCCTATTGCCGAGAAACGCTGGCGGGTTTCAAAACCCCCAAGAAGGTGGTGTTTCAGGAATTGCCCAAGACATCGACCGGCAAAATCCAGAAATTCGAATTGCGCAATCATGCCGCCGCGCTCTGACACGCGGGCGTGAATCGGTTTGCCGCCTTGGCGGCTCATGGTAAGAGTGGCGAAAACAGAGGCTTCGCAGACCCCGCAACATGACGGCGCTCAAGAAATACGAAAGGCTCGAAGCCTCGGGTCTTTGGCGGGCGTCGCCCGACGAGCAGCGCCGCGAGGTGATCGTCAAGATCGGCGAAGCGACCCTGACCATCACCGACACCAAGGAACAGCCACTGGCCCACTGGTCATTGGCTGCGGTGCAACGCCAGAACCCCGGTGACTTTCCCGCCATCTTCTTTCCCGATGGCGATCCCGGCGAAACGCTCGAGATCGCCGAGGACGAAACCGCGATGCTGGATGCCATCGCCAGGCTGCGGCGCGCCATTGATCGCAGCCGGTCACGCCCCGGTCGCCTGCGCTTTGCCGGGTCGATGACATTTGCCGTGATTGTTGTGCTGCTGCTGGCATTCTGGTTGCCGGACATGTTGCGGAACCACGCGCTGAATGTGGTGCCCGATATCCAGCGCGAAGCCATCGGCAAGGCGCTGCTCGGGCGCATCGAACGCGTGGCCGGGGTCGCCTGCGGCAGCGCCGAAACCACAGCGGTACTGGCACGGCTTGCCAAGCGGGCCGGAGCGCGGCGGGTGGTCGTCCTGCCCGCCGGGGTCGCCGACAGCCGCAACCTGCCCGGTGGTGTGATCCTGCTGAACAAGTCGCTGATCGAGGATTACGAAGGCCCGGCGGTCGCCGCAGGCTATATCCTGTCCGAAACGGTGCAGGCCAAAGAGAACGACCCCCTCGAACGGCTGCTCAGCTATGCCGGGCCGGTCGCGAGTTTCCGGCTTCTGACGACCGGCAAAGTGACACAGGACACGCTTGACAGCTATGCGGAATGGGTGCTGATTTCGCCGCGCCCGCAAATTGCGCCCGATCTATTGTTGGCGGCGTTCAAGGCGGCACAACTGCCCTCATCCCCCTATGCCTATGCGCGCGATGTCACCGGGGAATCCGTGCTTGAACTGATCGAAGCCGATCCGATGGCCGGGCGGGATACCGATCCGATCCTGCCGGATCGCGAATGGGTTCAGCTTCAGAATATCTGTGGCGGGTGACAAGGGTCGGGCGTTGTGGTCGGGCGTTGTCCTGATCGCGAAACGCCTTATCGCGCCGTTTCCCAGAACCGTGTCTTCTGCTGCTTGCGCGGTGTCGGCCCGCCATAGAGTTGCGGTGGCGGTGCTGCGGGGACAAGCAGTCGCGGCACCGTCTGGCTCCAGACCTGATCGCTTTGTGCATCGCCCCGCGCGGTGCCCTGCCCCCGGTTCGGGTTCAGGCGGCCATCCGTCCACGCCGCTTTGTAGCCGCGCGGAACGAACGCATGGGTCCCCGTCCCGGTCGGTTTCAGAGTGGTGATCCCGCGCTGTGGGTTCAGCCGCCCGTCATGCCAGACCGGCTTGTAGCCGTGCGGCACGGTCACATCGCGCGCCTGCTGGCGCTCCTCGTAGATGTGATAAGGCAGAACCCGCGTCGTCTGCGGCAAGGCCGGCGCAACGTCACCCTCGGCGGATGCGAAAGACGACACGCCCCCCAAACCGACGCTCAGGATCATGGCTGCCAAAAGATGATGCGCGTTCATACGGTCCCTCGGGAGTGGCCTGACGAAACTCTGCCGCAGAACGGCATGCGTGTCAAAGCGCGATCATTTGGTTCCGAACATGCGGTCGCCCGCGTCACCCAGCCCCGGAACGATATACCCCTGGCTGTTCAGCTTGCGATCGATCGACGCGGTCACGATCGGAACATCCGGGTGCGCCTCCTGCATCCGCGCGATGCCTTCAGGGGCCGCCAGCAGGCACAGGAAACGGATATTGGTGGCCCCGGCCTGTTTGAGCAGGTCCACCGCCGCCGCCGAGGAATTTCCGGTCGCCAGCATCGGGTCGACCGCGATCACCAGCCGATCCTCCAGCCCATCGGGCACCTTGAAATAATACTGCACCGGTTGCAGCGTCTTTTCATCGCGGTAGAGGCCGACAAACCCCACGCGCGCCAGCGGGATCAGTTCCAGAACCCCGTCCAGCATCCCGTTGCCCGCCCGCAGGATCGACACGAGGGCCAGCTTCTTGCCGGCAAGCGTGGGCGCATCCATCTCTTCCAGCGGGGTTTCGATGGGTTTTTTCGTCATCGGCATTTCGCGGGTCACTTCATAGGCCAGAAGCTGCGTGATCTCGCGCAAGAGCTGGCGGAACACTGCGGTGGGCGTGTCCTTTTCCCGCATCAGGCTCAACTTGTGCTGTACCAGCGGATGATCAACGACTGTGACGGCTTCTGACATGCGACTCTCCCGGATATTCTGCATCATGTTGTGGGCCAGGGCCGTCAGGTCTGCAACCCATCGACAAACCCGGCTCCTCAGAAAAAGCTGGTGCCGACCCCGCGAGGCCGCACCCCGAGGTGATCCGCGACGCTTGCGGCGACGTCGGCAAAGCCCACATGCCCCACCGACCGTGCGCCCCGCCCGCTGATCAGAACCGGCACCCGCTCACGCGTGTGATCGGTTCCCGTCCAGCTGGGATCGTTGCCATGATCCGCAGTCAGGATCATCATGTCGTCCGGGCGCAACCGGGGCAGGATCCGGCCCAGTTCCGCGTCGAACCATTCCAGCGCCGCGGCATAACCGGAGATGTCGCGCCGATGACCGAAACGGCTGTCGAACTCGACGAAATTGGCAAAGGTCAGGCTGCCCTCCTCGGCGGTGTCAACGAGATCGGACAGGTGCCCCATCAGCGTGGCATCATCGCCCTTGCGCAGCTCGTCAATGCCCTGCATCGAAAAGATGTCGCCGATCTTGCCGACCGCGTAAACCCGACGCCCCGCATCCTGAACCCAGTTGGTCAGCACCGGGGCTGGCGGCGCAATGGCAAAATCGCGGCGGTTCGACGTTCGTATGAACCCGGTATCGGCCTGCCCGGTAAAGGGCCGGGCGATGACACGGCCCACCTTCATGGCGTGAAGATGCGGCGCAATCGCGGCGCAGAGATCGAGCAGGCGTTGCAGCCCGAAATGATCTTCATGCGCGGCAATCTGAAAGACCGAATCCGCCGAAGTGTAACAGATCGGCCAGCCGCTCCCGATGTGATCGGCGCCCAGTTCGGCAATGATGCGGGTGCCTGATGCGTGGTAATTGCCCAGGGTGCCGGCCGTACCCGCCGCCGCCGCCACCCGTTGCATGAGACTGTCGGGAAAGGCCGGGGTGCTGTCGGGGAAGTAATGCCAGTCCCACGGCACCGGCACCCCGGCCAGTTCCCAATGGCCCGAGGGCGTATCCTTGCCCCGCGACTCTTCCGTCGCGACGCCCCAGACTCCCTTCGGATCGGCGCCGAGACCCGGTGCAGGCACCCCCGAGGCCAGCCGCACCGCGGCTCCCAGCCCAAGCCGGTCGAGATTGGGCAGCTTCAATGCGCCGCTGCGCCCGCGCTCGGCCCGCCCCGCCATGCAGGCCTGTGCGATATGGGCCACCGTATTGGCCCCGGTATCCGGCACCGTCCCGTTGTAATAGCGCCCGGCATCCGGTGCACCGCCTATGCCGACGGAATCCATCACCACCAGAAATGCGCGCGCCATCAGCCGATCCTTTCGTGAATGAGATCGGGCACCGCCTCTGGCCACGCCCCGATCCTGATTGCCTTGCGCACAGCCGCCTCGGCCCGCTGCGCGGCATCCTCGCGTGCGGCGTGGATCACGGCGAGCGGCTGGCCACGCGTCACGCGTTCGCCAAGTCGCAGCAGGCCGGACAGCCCCACCGCCGGATCGACCACGTCGCTCTCGACCTGTCGCCCGCCACCCAGTGCAACCACGGCCAGCCCCAGAGCCTCGCCATCCATTTCGGCGATATACCCATCCTCGCGCGCGGCGATCTCGCGGATCACGTTGGGTTCCGGAAGAAAGCGCTGCCAATGCTCGACAAAGGCCAGCGGCCCGCCCTGCGCCGCGATCATCTTGCCGAACCGTTCGGCTGCACGACCGTCCCGGATCGCGGCGACAACCCGGTCCGCCCCGGCCTGAACATCGTCGACCAGCCCCGACCTTGCGAGCAGCACCCCGCCCAATGCTGCGGCAAGCTGCACCAGCGGACCCTCGCGCTGGCCGGTCAGAATCTTCATGATCTCGGCCACCTCGAGCGCATTGCCAAGCGCCGGGGCCAGCGGCTGGTTCATGTCGCTGACGATCGCACTGCTCTTGCAGCCTGCGGCATTGGCCGCCGTCACCAGCGCCGCGGCAAGGGCGCTGGCCTCTTGTCTCGTCTTCATGAAGGCACCGCTGCCCACCTTGACATCAAGCACCAGCGCATCCGGGCTTGCGGCGAGTTTCTTGGACAGGATCGACGCGGTGATCAGATCAAGACTTTCGACCGTGGCCGTGACGTCGCGTATCGCATAAAGGCGCTTGTCCGCCGGCGCGATCCGGGCCGTTGCCCCGACGATGGCGCAGCCGACCTGCGACACGATCTCGGTCAATCGCTCCTGCGAGAATCCGGTGCTCACCCCGGCAATCGCCTCGAGCTTGTCCAGCGTTCCGCCGGTATGCCCAAGCCCCCGCCCCGAGATCATCGGCACACAGCCGCCGCAGGCAGCCAGCGCCGGGGCCAGCAGGAGCGACACGCAGTCGCCGATCCCGCCGGTCGAATGCTTGTCGATCACCGGGCCATCCAGCGTCCAGCGCAACACGTCGCCACTGTCGCGCATGGCAAGCGTCAGGGCGCCGCGCCCCGCCTCGCCGAGATCGCCCATGCAGACCGCCATGGCAAAGGCCCCCGCCTGCGCATCCGTGACCGTGCCATCCGCCAGCCCCTGCGCGAACCAGCGCAGCTCCGCCGCATCGGGCACCTGCCGGTGCCGAAGTTTGGCAATGATGGCACGCGCATCCATGCCCTAGCGGTCGCCCATGTGAGCGGCACCAAAAGCACCGGGCAGCAATTCCGCAAGCGTCATCACCTGTTCTTGCCCTGCGGTGGTTCCCATGGTCACACGCACCGTGCCAACACCGAACTCGGCAAGTTTCTGGCGGCATCCCCCACAGGGCGTAACCGGCATCGGGCTGTCCGCGATCACATGCACCTCGGTCAGTTCGGTCTCGCCAGCGGCAACCATCGCGGCAATTGCACCGGCCTCGGCGCAGGTGCCCTCGGGATAGGCAATGTTCTCGACGTTGCAGCCGACATATATTGCGCCAGACGCGGCGCGCAGCGCGGCCCCCACCTTGAATCCCGAATAAGGGGCGTGGGCATTTTCGCGCACCCGTGTTGCAGCATCTTTCAAACTCATTCGCTATCCATCTCCGTGGTAAAGGCATCGGGCAAGGCAATCTGGGGCAGTTCAATGTCGCAACCCGGGTCGACCAGCTGCGTTTACCTGCCCGGTGGCCTTTCAGAGGCATCTCCTGCTGCCAGATGATAGGCGTCCCACCCCTCACCCCGCAAGGTCACGGTTTCGCCGGTGACAGCGGATCGTCGGGCAGCATGCACAGCGGTCCGGTAGGATGTGGGCAGCCGACGCTAGGAGGAGTCCGGCATGAAACCTCGTTTCAGGATGTGCAAAACGCTGGCGACAGGGCGGAGATTCTGCAAGCATGGCCCCGACAGCCCGGCGCTCGACATTCCCGGTTGCCCCGTCGCCACCGGTTAGTTTAGTGCTCAACCATCTTTCCTGGAGGATCGCGGACATGTCCGAAAATCAAACCCTGCGTCAGGCGGCATTGTTCTATCACGAGAACCCCAAGCCCGGTAAACTCGAGATCCGGGCCACCAAGCCGATGGCCAACGGACGTGATCTGGCGCGGGCCTATTCACCCGGCGTCGCCGAGGCCTGTATCGAGATCAAGAACGATCCGGCAAGCGCTTCGCGCTATACGACCAAGGCCAATCTCGTGGGCGTCGTCTCGAATGGAACGGCGGTGCTGGGACTTGGCAATATCGGCGCGCAGGCCAGCAAGCCGGTGATGGAGGGCAAGGCGGTCCTGTTCAAGAAATTCGCCAATATCGACTGTTTCGATATCGAGGTCGATGAATCCGATCCGGAAAAGCTGGCCGAGATCGTCTGCTCGCTCGCCCCGACCTTCGGCGCGATCAACCTTGAGGACATCAAGGCGCCTGATTGCTTCATCGTCGAAAAGATCTGCCGTGAGCGGATGAATATTCCGGTATTTCACGACGATCAGCACGGCACCGCCATTGTCGTGGGCGCAGCGGCCAAGAACGCGGTGCATGTGGCCCGGAAAAAGTTCGAGGACATCCGCGTGGTCAGCACCGGCGGCGGCGCGGCCGGCATCGCCTGCCTGAACATGCTGGTCAAGATGGGGGTCAGGCGCGAGAATATCTGGCTCTGCGACATTCACGGCCTGGTTTACGAAGGCCGCACCGAGGATATGAACCCGCAGAAGGCCCTGTTCGCCCAGCCATCCGACAAACGCACGCTGGACGAGGTGATCGAAGGCGCGGACCTGTTCCTCGGCCTGAGCGGGCCAAACGTGCTGAAGCCGGCGATGGTCGAACGCATGGCCAAGCGTCCGATCATCTTTGCGCTGGCCAACCCGAACCCGGAAATCATGCCCGATGATGCCCGCGCCGTCGCACCGGACGCCATCATCGCAACCGGGCGCAGCGATTTTCCCAACCAGGTGAACAATGTGCTATGCTTTCCGTTCATCTTTCGCGGCGCGCTCGACGTTGGAGCGACCGAAATCAACGACGCGATGCAACTGGCCTGTATCGACGGCATTGCCGAACTGGCCCGTGCAACCACCAGCGCCGAAGCCGCCGCCGCCTATAGCGGCGAACAGATGACATTCGGGGCCGAGTATCTGATCCCGAAACCCTTTGACCCCCGGCTGGTGGCGGTGGTCTCGGCGGCGGTGGCACAGGCCGCGATGGACACCGGCGTCGCGGCCCGCCCGATCGAGGACATGACAGCCTATCGCCAGCGCCTGAACCAGAGCGTGTTCAAATCCGCCCTGCTCATGCGTCCGGTCTTTCAGGCCGCGCGACAGGCCAGCCGCCGCATCGTGTTCAGCGAGGGCGAGGACGAGCGTGTCCTGCGGGCCGCGCAGGCGATCCTGGAAGAAACCACCGAGACACCGATCCTGATCGGTCGCCCGGAGGTGATGGAACAACGGTGCGAACGGTTCGGGCTCGTGATCCGGCCCGAACGCGATTTCCAGCTGGTCAACCCCGAGAACGACCCGCGCTACTACGATTACTGGAACAGCTATCATACCCTGATGCAGCGCAAGGGCGTCACGCCCGACATCGCCAAGGCGATCATGCGCACCAACACCACCGCCATCGCGGCCATCATGGTGCATCGTGACGAGGCCGACAGCCTGATCTGCGGCACGTTCGGCGAATATCGCTGGCATCTCAATTACGTGGCGCAGATTCTCGGGTCGCCCGACCTGTCGCCGCATGGTGCGCTCTCGATGATGATCCTCGAGGACGGACCCCTGTTCATCGCCGACACCCATGTGCACCAGTTGCCCGACGCCCGTGAGCTTGCAGAGATCGGCATCGCGGCGGCCCGCCATGTCAAACGCTTTGGCGTCGAGCCACAGATCGCGTTCTGCTCGCAATCGCAGTTCGGAAACCAGTCGGAGGGATCGGGCAGACGACTGCGCGACGCCATCAGCATCTTGGACAGCGAACCGCGCGATTTCACCTATGAAGGGGAAATGAACATCGATACGGCACTTGATGCGGATTTGCGTGCCCGAATTTTCCCGGCATCGCGGCTGACATCCAACGCCAACGTGCTGATCTTTGCCCATGCGGATGCCGCCAGCGGCGTGCGCAACATCCTCAAGATGAAGGCCGGCGGCCTGGAGGTGGGTCCGATCCTGATGGGCATGGGCAACAAGGCGCATATCGTGTCCCCCTCGATCACCGCACGCGGATTGCTCAACATGGCCGCCGTTGCCGGCACGCCGGTCGCGCAATACGGTTAAGCGCCTGAGCAGACACCGCGCCGCGCCGCCGGGGTGGCGCGGCAAAGCGGTGCGCGAGAATTTGCATTTCCAGGTTTTCAGGTTTGCAAAAATCGCTGAACCCCGGATTTTTCCCGCATAATAGTCACGGGTTTGCAAATTTTTTGCATAGATTGCGCGAAAATCTGCAAATTTCTTGCGTCCTTCTGCCGCTGATGCCGGTAACGATCTTGCCTGACGCTGCGTCGCTCCACTACACATTCGGAAACGCAGGAGGAGAAGGTTCGATGAGGTATTCAGAGGTCTATTCCGGCTGGAAAGACGATCCGGAGGGCTTCTGGATGGAAGCCGCCAAGAGCATCGATTGGGACAAGACCCCGAGCAAGGCTCTCAACGACGAACACGCGCCGATTTACAGCTGGTTTGACGATGGGATGGTCAATACCTGCTACAACGCGGTGGACCGGCATGTCGACGCCGGGCGCGGCGCACAGACCGCGATCATCTATGACAGCCCGATCACCCAGACGAAGCACAGGATTTCCTATTCGGAACTGCGCAACCGGGTTGCCTCGCTCGCCGGGGCGCTGCGTGCGAAAGGTGTGGAAAAGGGCGATCGTGTCATCATCTACATGCCGATGGTCCCCGAGGCGCTGGAAGCGATGCTGGCCTGCGCCCGGCTGGGGGCCGTGCATTCGGTCGTCTTTGGCGGGTTTGCCGCAAACGAACTGGCGGTGCGGGTCGACGATTGCAAGCCCAAGGCGATCATCGCCGCGTCCTGCGGGCTCGAACCCGGCCGGGTGGTGCATTACAAGCCACTGCTGGACGGTGCCATCGATCTTGCCGAACACAAGCCCGATTTCTGCGTGATCTTCCAGCGCGAGCAGGAGATCGCACATCTCGAAGAAGGCCGCGATGTCGACTGGCACGCATTCCAGTACGGTGTGGAACCGGCGGAATGTGTCCCGGTGGAGGGCAGCCACCCGGCCTACATCCTCTATACCTCCGGCACGACCGGTGCCCCCAAGGGCGTGATCCGCGCCACCGGCGGGCATCTCGTTGCGCTGAACTGGACGATGAAGGCGATTTACAATGTCGATCCGGGCGACGTGTTCTGGGCGGCGTCGGACGTGGGCTGGGTCGTCGGCCATTCCTATATCTGTTACGCGCCGCTGATCCACGGCAACACCACCATCGTGTTCGAGGGCAAGCCCGTGGGCACGCCGGATGCGGGAACATTCTGGCGGGTCATTTCCGAACATGGCGTCAAATCGTTCTTTACCGCGCCGACCGCAATCCGCGCGGTCAAGCGCCAGGACCCCAAGGGCGAGTTCGCGGCGAAATATGACCTCTCCTGCCTCAAGACGCTCTACCTCGCAGGCGAACGCGCGGATCCGGACACCATCGAATGGGCGCAAAAGCTGTTGAACATCCCGGTGATCGACCATTGGTGGCAGACCGAGACCGGCTTTGCCATCGCGGCCAATCCGATGGGCATCGAACCGCTGCCCGTCAAGATTGGCAGCCCCTCGGTCCCGATGCCCGGCTATGACGTGCAAATTCTCGACGACGCCGGCCATCCCGTCAAACCCGGCGAACTCGGAGCGATCGCGGTCAAGCTGCCCCTGCCGCCGGGCACTCTGCCCAACCTGTGGAATGCGCAGGAACGGTTCGTGAAATCCTACCTGTCGACCTTTCCCGGCTATTACGAGACCGGCGACGCGGGTATGATCGACGAAGACGGCTATCTCTATATCATGGCCCGCACCGATGACGTGATCAATGTCGCGGGCCACCGGCTGTCCACCGGCGCGATGGAAGAGGTGCTGGCAGGCCATCCGGATGTCGCCGAATGCGCCGTCATCGGGGTCACGGATCAGCTCAAGGGCCAGGTGCCGGTCGGGTTCCTGTGCCTGAACGCGGGCGTGGACCGGGATCCCAGAGATATCGTCGACGAGGTTGTCGGCCTGGTGCGCGACAGGATCGGACCGGTTGCCGCCTTCAAGCTGGCGGTGGTGGTCGATCGTCTGCCCAAGACGCGCTCGGGCAAGATCCTGCGCGCAATCATGGTCAGGATCGCCGATGGAGCCCCCTACAAGATGCCCGCAACCATCGATGATCCCGCGATCCTGGATGAGATCAAGGGCGCGTTGCAAACCATTGGCTATGCTGGATAAACATCTGCGCCACCCGGCCGGTTCGGGTGGTTCCCGCTAGCGGTTCGCCTTGATCCCGGCGAGATATTCGTCGGAATAATCCACCTCGATCTCGATCCAGATCGGCAGATGGTCCGACATCTCGTGCGTGGTCCAGCCCGGATAGGTGCCGGGCCAGTTGGCATAGGGTTTGCCGGTGTCCGGTTTGCTGCGGATGTCCCTCGCGATCTGCTCATAGGCGCTCACATCCTGGGGGCGGAACACCGTTCCGCGCCAATCGAACTTGCCCTTGCGCAGCAAGCGCGTTTCGGTCCCCTCGCCGGCAAAGGCAATATGATCAAAGAGCTTGTCACCCCCCAGGTTGGTGGCCCCGAAATCCGGAACCACCAGGCCCGCATCCTGAAGCGCGGCCATGGTTTCATCCTCGCTGCTTTCGATATTCATGTCACCGAGCAGCACGTAAACCTCGCCCTCGTTTTTCGAACGGGCGCTCAGGATCGAAGCCAGTGCCGAAATCTCGCGCGCACGAAGCCCCACGTCATCGCCAAAGCGGATATGGGCGGTGCACAGCGTGAACCGGAACCAGCCCGCCTGGAACGAGGCAAAGAACGGCGAGCGCGCGATCTGTTCGCCGTCGATCAGGGCATCGCGCGGCAGCACGATCTCGCCGATCAGGTTGCGAAACACGACCTTGTTGCGGTTGTACAAAAACGCCATCCGCTCGTCATTGCCCGCATCCCCTGCGGTGACATCGGTGACAAAGTAATCCCAGTTGTCGCCCAGCAGGTTCGTCAACCGCTTCAGCGGGCCGAGATCGGGCTTGATCTCCTGCACCGCACAGATATCGAAATGGTCGATGATCTCGGCAATATAATGATAGCTTTCGTCCAGCCGGTTGCGCCCTCCGTCGAAGGCACGGATGTTCCATGAGCCGATCACCAGCGAATTCGGACGCCGCACATCGGTGATCTGAACCGCAAGAGCCGCGCGCAGCCGCAACAGCCCGTCCGCAATCCACCCGCGTTGCCCGGGCGCGTCATCGCCCGGAGGGTAATCATTGATTCCCTTGTAATAGGCCATGATCGCCTCTCCTTGTGCCGTGACGGCCGTGTCCGCACGGGTCAAACGAACACCATTTGCCCCCTGCGGCGCAAGGGTCTGGCGCAGCAACCGCCACTTGCGCCACAGGTTGTCCACGCGAGTTTTCTCCATTGCATTGACCGCTTCGATGCGTACCGTATCGCCGAAAGGACTCCACATGACAAAACCGCTCTGGCAACTCGACGCCGTCGAGATCTCCACCCTTACCAAATCCGCAGAAATAAGCGTCGCCGACGTGACCGCCGCCGCCATCGCGCGCATGCATGAGAAGAACCCGACACTGAACGCAGTGGTCGAGGATCTGGGCGACGAAGCCATGCAGCGCGCCCGCGCCCTTGACGATGACCTGGCCAGTGGCAAGCCCGCCGGGCCGCTGCACGGCGTTCCGGTGACAATCAAGGTGAATGTCGATCAGAAGGGCCACGCCACGACCAACGGCGTCACGGCACTTGCCAACGCCATCGCGCCGGACGATGCCCCGATCGTCAGGAACCTGCTCGCCGCCGGCGCGGTGGTGATCGGCCGCACCAACACGCCCGAATTCTCATTCCGGGCCGAAACCGACAACGCGCTGCATGGGCGCACGCGCAACCCCTGGGGCGATCACGTGTCGCCGGGCGGGTCCTCGGGCGGGGCCGGATCGGCGGTGATGGCCGGGATCGGCGCGCTTGGACATGGCAACGATATCGGCGGCAGCCTGAGATTCCCGGCGGCGGCCCAAGGTGCGGTCACGGTCAAGCCGGGCCTGGGGCGTGTCCCGGCCTGGAACCCCAGCCAGACCAAGGAGCGCGGCATGCTGGCGCAATCGATGTCGGTGCAGGGACTGATCGCGCGGTCGGCTGCGGATCTTCACCTGTCGATGCCCGCCGTCATCGCCCCCGATCCGCGCGATCCGTTTCACGCCCCCCTGCCCTGGCGCGGTGACGCGCCGGACACGCCGGTGCGCGTCGGCTTTACCCGCGAGACCTATGGCTTTGACCTGCATCCTGAGGTGTCCAGGGCGCTGGACGTGGCGCGCGACGCGATGCGTGATGCGGGCTATGAGGTCGAGGAAATCACGCCCCCCGACATTCGCGAGGCCGGTCTTGCGGGATACCGGGCGCTGCTGGGCGAGGTCAAGGCGCTGATGGCGCCGGACATTCAAGCCTATGGCTCGCCAACGATCCAGACGATCTTTGAGCAGTATTTCGAGCAGTTCCCGCCATATGAAGGCGACGAGCTTTTGCAGATGATGGCGCAACGCAGCCACTATGCCCGCGAATGGTCGCTGTTTCTGGAACGCTATCCGCTGGTCATCACGCCGTTCCTGCCACAACCGTTTTTTGCCCCGGACCGCGACACCGAAGGCAGCGAAGGGGTGCGCGAAGTGCTGGGCGCAGCGCTCTGGTCCTATGCGATGAATTTCATGGGCCTGCCCGCAGGCAGCGTTCCCGCGCATCTGGCCGAGCTGCCGCAGGGCACGCAGCCGATCAATATCCAGATCGTCGGCCGGCGCTGGCGCGAAGACCTGGTTGTCGATGCCTGCGCCGCGATCGAAGAGCGGGTCGGGCGGATGTGCGATCCCTTGTGGGCGCGGTTCGGCTAAAGCGTTTTGCGATTGACTTGACACATCTGGCATCACCTGACGCGTTGAAATCTCTGATTTCAGGCAGCGTCAGGTGAGTCAGGTTTATTGCGAAATGCTATAGGCGCGGCCACCACGCACACGCCGCGCCGACACACCAGATCATCCGCGCGGGCCGACATTGGCGCGAAAACAGGTGCCGTTCTCCAAAAAATACGGACGCAGAGTTTCCTCTGCGCCCGGGCCCTACTGAAATAAACTCGTTACAAGAACCACTCACTCACGCGGTACTCTTTACCAACACCACTCACTTACTCCGTACTCTTTGCCAAAATTCCTCGTTACAACGATTACACATTGCCAGAAGCCAACCCGGCTTTCTGTGAGCATGATCACACAAGGTGAAAAAATGATGGAAAACTCGTGATTTTTTTTGCCTCAATTTGTTCAAAAGAGGCCGATGCGCCGTCGACGACGGGCTGCAGAATCACGTAAACTGTTCAGAAATAAGACGTTCTTCCAATCCGTGCCCAGGGTCGAAGAGAATCCTGTGCTCGATGGTCGGATCGGATTTTATTTCAACCCAATCGATGTCGGTGATCGAGATCGAGTCCGCATCCGCCATCACCGGGCGCTTGTCCGCCTCGAGCACGTCAAAGCGCACATTGGCGGTCTTGGGCAGCAACGCCCCGCGCCAGCGACGGGGCCGGAACGCGGCGATTGCGGTCAACGCCAGCACATCCGATCCGATGGGCAGAATCGGACCGTGGGCGGAATAGTTGTAGGCGGTCGACCCGGCCGGAGTCGCCAGCAGCGCACCATCGCAAACCAGTTCCGAGAGCCGGACGCGCCCATCCACCGTGATCTTGAGCCGGGCGGCCTGCGGACCCGCGCGAAGAAGCGATACTTCGTTGATCGCAAGCGCCCTGTGCTTGCGTCCGAACTGGTCTGTCGCCTGCATCGACAAGGGGTTTATGACTTCTTGCTCGGCCGCCTTGAGACGGTCCATAAGGTCGGTTTCGCTGTATTCATTCATCAGGAAGCCGATGGTGCCCCGGTTCATCCCGTAGACAGGCGCCGGCAGTGTCTGCGCCCGGTGCAGCGTGCGCAGCATGAACCCATCGCCCCCCAGGGCCACGATGACGTCGGCCTCTTCGGGCTCGACATTGCCATAACGCCCGATCAGAACCGCGCGCGCCGTCTGCGCAACCGGTGCCCTGCTGGCCAGGAACGCGATTTTTAATGTCATGGCGTCGGGTTTCCGGTGTTGCGCTTTCGGTTCCGAAACAACCACACCTTTGACGCGGTGACCAGCCTTGCCGCTTCAAGGCGGCAAATCGCCGGTTTATAGCCTTTCACTCCGCGGCGGCAGCAACTAGTTTGCCGCTGGAATTTGTCCACAAACACATCACTTTTCCAGAACGGAGCCCCCGATGACCGCGCCAAATCCAGATACCGGCTTTTTCACGACCCCTCTCGCCGAGCGTGATCCCGAGATCTTCGGCGCGATCCGGCAGGAGCTCGGGCGCCAGCGCGACGAGATCGAACTGATCGCGTCCGAAAACATCGTCAGCGCCGCCGTGATGGAAGCGCAGGGGTCGGTGATGACCAACAAATACGCCGAAGGCTATCCCGGGCGTCGCTATTACGGCGGGTGCCAGTTCGTCGACATTGCCGAGAACCTCGCCATCGACCGCGCCTGCAAGCTGTTTGACTGCGGTTTTGCCAATGTGCAGCCCAATTCCGGCTCGCAGGCCAATCAGGGCGTGTTCACCGCGCTGCTGCAACCCGGTGACACGATTCTCGGAATGAGCCTGGACGCCGGCGGTCACCTGACCCATGGCGCGCGCCCCAACCAGTCGGGCAAATGGTTCAACGCGATACAATATGGCGTGCGCAAACAGGACAACCTGCTGGATTACGATCAGGTCCAGGACCTCGCGCGCGAACACAAGCCCAAGCTGATCATCGCCGGGGGGTCGGCCATCCCGCGCCAGATCGATTTTGCGCGGATGCGCGAGATTGCCGATAGCGTTGGCGCCTACCTGCATGTGGACATGGCGCATTTCGCCGGTCTGGTTGCGGCGGGTGAACATCCCTCGCCCTTCCCGCACGCGCATGTAGCGACCACCACCACCCATAAGACCCTGCGCGGACCGCGCGGCGGCATGATCCTGACCAATGACGAAGCGCTGGCGAAAAAGATCAACTCGGCCATCTTCCCCGGCATTCAGGGCGGCCCGCTGATGCATGTGATCGCCGGCAAGGCGGTTGCCTTCGGCGAGGCGCTGCAGCCCGGTTTCAAGGACTATATCAAGCAGGTCGTGACCAACGCGCAGGCACTGTCGGATCAGTTGATCAAGGGCGGTCTCGACACTGTCACGCACGGCACCGACACCCATGTCGTGCTGGTCGATCTGCGACCCAAGGGGGTCAAGGGCAACGCCACTGAAAAGGCCCTCGGTCGCGCGCATATCACCTGCAACAAGAACGGCGTGCCGTTCGACCCGGAAAAGCCGACCGTGACCTCGGGTATTCGCCTCGGCAGCCCGGCGGGAACCACGCGGGGCTTCGGCGAGGCCGAATTCCGTCAGATCGCCGACTGGATCATTGAGGTGGTCGACGGACTCGCCGCAAATGGCGAAGACAGCAACAGCGCGGTCGAGGACAAGGTGCGCGCAGAAGTTGCCGCCCTGTGCGCGCGTTTCCCGATCTACCCGAACCTCTGAGATCCCGCGCCAACGGAAAAACCGGTCGGGCGTCGTCAGATTTGGCGACGCCCTTTTTCTGTTCCGGACGCCGGCTTTCCTGCATCCCGGCACAACAAATACGGGAAACTGAAATCACCTCATAGCGCGAATAGCTTGCCGGACACCCCCAAGCGTGCATGATTGCAGGACAAATACAATCCAAGGAGGGGGATTCCGTGGACCTTTTGAACTGGTTATTCGATCTCATCAACAATCTGACCTGGGGCTTTGCACTCGTCCCGATCCTCGTGGTCTTCGGGCTGTTTTTCACGGCGGCCAGTCACTTCGTGCAATTGCGCTTCTTCAAACGCATGTTTGCCGTTCTCAGGCGCGACGACTCGGGCGACCCGAGCAAGATCAGCGCCCGGGAGGCGCTTTTCGTGTCGGTCGGTGGCCGCGTCGGCGGCGGCAATATCGCAGGCGTTGCGGTGGCCATCACCATCGGCGGTCCCGGCGCGGTGTTCTGGATGTGGATGATCGCTCTGGTCGGCATGTGCACGGCCCTGATCGAAGCAACCCTCGCCCAGCTTTACAAACGCACCACGGCGGAAGGCGACTATCGCGGCGGTCCGGCCCAGACCATCATCCACGGCCTCGGTCAGAACTATCGCTGGCTGGCGGTGATCTACGCGGTCTGCCTGATCGCCTCTTTCTCGATCGGTTTCAATGCGTTTCAGGGCAATACCGTTGCCGGTGCCGCGCTGGACAGCATGTCGATCCCGCGGGTCTATACCGGCGTTTTGCTGTCGATCGTGACCGGGTTCATCATCTTTGGCGGGATCCATCGCATTGCAAAGGCCGCAGATGTCATCATTCCGATCATGGCGATCGGCTATCTGGCGATGGCCCTGATCATCATCGTGCTGAATATCACCAGCCTGCCCGGCGTGATCGTCGACATCGTGGCCAACGCTTTCGGGTTCCGCGAAGCGGTCGCCGGCGGCATGGGCGCCGCGATTGCCCAGGGTTTGCGGCGCGGTCTGTTTTCCAACGAAGCCGGTCTTGGCTCGGCGCCCAACGTCGCGGCGACGGCCTATGTCAAGCATCCGGTCAGCCAGGGCATCACGCAATCGTTCTCGGTGTTCATCGACACGATCATCATCTGCTCCTGCACGGCCTTCGTCATCCTGCTCGGCGATGTCTATCAACCCGGCGCGGAAGGGATCGACGGCGTTGCCCTCACACAGCAGTCGCTTGTCAGCCACCTGGGCAGTTGGGCGCAATATTTCCTGACCTTCGCGATCCTGCTCTTTGCCTTCTCGTCGATCATGTACAACTATTATCTCGGCGAAAACGCACTGTCCTTCATGACCGGGAACCCGGCTGCTGTGCTGGTGTTGCGTGTCGCGATCATCGGCATCGTCTTTCTCGGCGCCGTGGCACCGGGGGCGATGGCGGTTTTTGCCTTCTCCGATCCGATGATGGGCATTCTCGCGGTGGTGAATCTCCTGGCCCTGATGATGCTGTTCCCGGTTGCGATGCGCGTGGTGGATGATTATCGCGCGCAACTTGCGCAGGGTATAAACCGGCCGATCTTCGATCCGGCGCAGTTTGCCGATCTCGACACCGATCCGACCGCGTGGCCCGACGCCCCGCAGGCCGGCGGACACGCCACCGCCAAGACATCCGCCACGAAGGGCTGAACACAGATCCGATACGGCCCGCAACCGGGCCGTATCCGGCGATGCGCTAGAGAATGCCGCGCCAGAACAGAAATACGATCAACACCACACTGGCGAGGAGCAGGTTGAAGGCCAGGCTGCCCGCGAGGCTCAGCCACCACCCCTTGCGCCGGTCCGCAAGGTCGATTGCGTCAAGGTGGTCGCGCACCGTCCTGGTCGCTGCCGCGATTTCCGTGGTATTCACCGTTCTTGCCAGCTTGGGATGCGCCAGAAACGGTTCCGCCTTCTGCAAGGTCTCGAAGCTCCGGAACACCTTGCGCGGCAACAACCGCTTGGCCGGAGTGCGCGCGTCCCGCAACGAGCGCGCCCGCACCCCCAGCTTTTCGCGCATCAGGGCAAGCAATCCGGCGCTGGCGGTTTCGAAGTCCTGCGGTTCGGTCATCCTGTCTCCTGTCGCGCGGCCCGATGCTCTTGCCATACTCCCCCTGCGCCGCTGCTTCAACGGGTCTGGCCCTGATCGAACACAGCCGTTATCACCGCATCATGTTGAACATGATCACTCACGGCACCGCCACCGACCTGCCTCCGCTGCTGATCGCCCACGGACTCTATGGCTCGGCACGCAACTGGGGCGTTATCGCCAAACGTATCTCCGACAGCCGGCAGGTCGTGGCCGTCGACATGCGCAATCACGGTGACAGCCCGTGGAGCGACAGCCACAGCTACCCCGACATGGCCGATGACCTCGCCGAGGTGATCGCACAATTCGGCGGCATTGCGGATGTGGTGGGCCATTCCATGGGCGGCAAGGCGTCGATGATGCTCGCCCTGCGCCATCCCGCTGCCGTACGCAAGCTGGTGGTCGCGGACATTGCCCCCGTCAGCTATGCCCATACCCAGATGCCGTTCATCGACGCCATGCGGGGGGTCGATCTGAACAGCATTACGCGCCGCTCCGAAGCCGAGGCCCGGTTGGCCGAACTGGGCGTCGAACGGGCGTTGCAGAGTTTTTTCACCCAGTCGCTCGACCTGCCGAACAAGCGCTGGAAGCTGAACCTCGATACGCTGGCCGCCGAGATGCCCCGGATCATGGGGTTCCCAAAGGTCGACACCCACTGGGACGGGCCGGCCCTGTTCCTGTCGGGCGGAGCGTCAGACTATGTGCTGCGCGAACACCGCGACGCCATCCGCACCCTGTTTCCGCATGCGCGATTTGCCAAACTGCCGGGTGCCGGCCACTGGCTTCATGCAGAGAAACCCCGCGAGTTCGAAGCGTCGCTGCGCGCGTTCCTGACGGCGTGACTGGGTATATCGCGAGGTTCCCACGCCTCGCGCCTCCCATGTCCATCAGAATCGGTCATAAAGCCTGCGCGCGACGAGATAAGCCACCGGAATCGCCAGCACGGCTCCGGTGGCTGCCGCGATCAGAATCGGTCGCAAGGTGCCTTGGCCCGTGACCAGAACGACAATCACCGCGGTGCCCGCGAGACTGGTGAAAATCAGCGAATCGCGAGGCATCGCGAGGCGAATCACCCGTTGTTCCTGTTCTTTGGGTCTGCGCAGGTGCCAGCATGAGATGTGCAACAGCCGATTTCGTTGATCGGAAACAATCCGGACGTCCGTTTCACGGGTAAAAAGCAGATGCGCCACAAAACGCCTTTATTTTCATTATCTTAATAAAAAATTCAGAGAATTTCAGTACGAAAATCGCCTGTTTTCGCAGGATTTTAACGCTTTGGTTGAACCAATTCTTGGCATACACGGCAAAATCGTGCCGATGAATGCAGTCCCGTCGGCGGCTTATTAGCTTTTTGTTAATCTTTTTGTCAGACTACTTTAAAATCAAGTTCCTGTGACTCGGGAGACACAACAGCAAATGCTGGCGCATCTTGTCCTTTCCATAGCCTTCGGGCTTATCGGTGCCCTGACCGGGGCGTTGACGGGGGGCGGGCTCGGGTCGATTTTACTCTACTATTTCGTAGGGGGCTGGGCCGGTTTCATAGTCAGCATCGCATTGCAACTGATCCTGAGCAGCGCCTTTCGCACGGCGGCGGCTACGAACGTGCGCCGGGCCACCTCCTGAACGGGGCCCTGCATCCTGCTCTTCGAAACAACCGGCTTCGCGGACTGTCAAAGAACCGCATGGCAAAGTGACCACGACAGCATCGCTGCGTGTTGACCCCGACGACATGCAAGAGCGCACCTGTGCTCGGAAATTCACCCGGAACTGCTCTCCGCCCCTGTCTGGTAGCGATGTCCGCGCAAATGGCCATGGCCAGGCGACGGAACCCGGGTGGCCGGAAAATGATCAGGGCCGCACATAGGCATAGCCCTGCTCCTGCAATTCAATCAGCCGCACAACGCCCGAGGTGACGATCCCGGCCTCGTCCAGCAGGTCCAGTTCCTTTCCGGCCTTTGCATTCATCGCGTTATACGTGTTGCCGCAGGCCGCAAACGAGAGGTTGTCGATCTCAAGGCTCATCACGCTGATCCGGTCGGCGACGGGACTTTCATCCGCCAGCAACATGGCCAGCCCCGGACCATAGGCGACCACCTCGATCACCGCATCATCGCCCTGACTTTCGTAATAACGGGTGACATTCGCCACATTGTTCAACGTCATGTTCATCACCTGCGCGTCGTTTTCATCGACATGAAAGACGATGCGATGTGTCTTGCCCTCGGCCAGCGCCCCGGTGGCAAGGCTCAGCGCAAGCAGGCTCGCGGCAACAATTTTCATGATAGACCTCCCAATATCCTGCCGAACATAACCGCAAGCCGGACCTGCGCCCAGACACGACAGCGTGTGCCTGCACCCCGTGATTGGCGCGAACTCGGAAAACTCTGGCACAAAATCGGATTGGGTTCGGGCCAGAGACGATTATATGAGAGTCATCGCAAAGCCAACACACTCACGAACGCGATAGGCAGCGCAGGGAACGACATTATCGGCCCTGACGCTGCCGTTACGATCCCGCCCACAGGGCATCGGCCCGTGCGGCTGCCTTACCCATCCATCTTGAGGGCCGAGATAAACGCCTCCTGCGGGATGTCCACTTTCCCGAACTGGCGCATCTTCTTCTTGCCCTTCTTCTGCTTCTCCAGCAGCTTCTTCTTGCGCGTCGCGTCGCCGCCATAGCATTTCGCGGTCACGTCCTTGCGCAGCGCGGACAGGGTTTCGCGGGCAATCACCTTGCCGCCGATCGCCGCCTGGATCGGGATCTTGAACATGTGGCGCGGAATCAGGTCCTTGAGCTTCTCGCACATGGCCCGTCCGCGCAGTTCGGCACGGTCGCGATGCACCATCATCGACAGCGCGTCCACCGGCTCGTCATTCACCAGCACCGACATCTTGACCAGATTATCCGCGCGATACTCGGTCATCTGATAGTCAAAGCTCGCATAGCCCTTGGTCACCGATTTCAGCCGGTCATAGAAATCGAAAACAACCTCGTTCAGCGGCAGGTCATACACCACCATCGCCCGCGATCCGGCATAGGTCAGGTCCATCTGGATGCCACGCCGGTCCTGGCACAGCTTGAGCACATCGCCCAGATACTCGTCCGGAACAAGGATCGTCGCCTTGATCCGCGGCTCTTCGATGTGATCGACCACGGACAGGTCCGGCATGTCCGCCGGGTTGTGCAATTCGCTCATCGAGCCGTCCTTCATGTAGACGTGATAAACGACCGACGGCGCCGTGGTGATCAGTTCGATATCGTATTCGCGTTCGATCCGGTCCCGTATGACCTCAAGGTGCAGGAGACCGAGGAATCCGCAGCGAAAGCCAAAGCCTAGAGCAGCAGAGGTTTCCATTTCAAACGAGAACGACGCATCGTTCAGAGCCAGTTTCTCGATTGCGTCCCGCAAATCCTCGAATTCGGCGGAATCCACCGGAAACAATCCGCAGAACACCACGGGCACCGAGGGTTTGAAGCCCGGCAGTGGCTTGTCGCAGCCTTTCTTTTCATGGGTGATCGTATCGCCCACGCGGGTGTCGCGTACCTGTTTGATCGACGCGGTCAGAAATCCGATCTCGCCGGGGCCGAGCTCGTCCACAACCTGCATCTGCGGACGGAACACCCCGATACGGTCCACCAGATGAGTCGAACCCGACTGGATCATCCGCACCCGGTCGCCCTTTTTCAGAACGCCGTCCATGATCCGGACCAGCACGATCACGCCCAGATAGGAATCATACCAGCTGTCCACCAGCATCGCCTTGAGCGGCGCGTCGCGGGTGCCCTTGGGCGCGGGAAGCCGATGGACAATTGCCTCCAGCGTATCCCGAATGCCGACACCGGTCTTGGCACTGACACGGATCGCACCGGATGCGTCGATCCCGATCACGTCCTCGATCTGCTCGGCGACCCGGTCACATTCCGAGGCCGGCAGGTCGATCTTGTTCAGAACCGGCACGATCTCGTGGTCGGCCTCGATTGCCTGATACACGTTGGCCAGCGTCTGCGCCTCGACACCCTGTGTCGAATCGACCACCAGCAACGAGCCTTCGACCGCGCGCATGGAGCGGCTGACCTCATAGGCAAAGTCCACATGGCCCGGCGTGTCGATCAGGTTCAGCACATAGCTCTCGCCATTATCCGCGAGATAGTCGATGCGCACGGTGTTCGCCTTGATGGTGATGCCCCGCTCGCGCTCGATATCCATCGCGTCGAGCAACTGCTCTTTCATGTCCCGGTCCTGAACGGTGCCGGTCTCTTGAATCAGGCGGTCTGCGAGCGTGGATTTCCCGTGATCGATATGCGCGACGATCGAGAAATTGCGGATATGTGCGAGGTCTATCATGGCGTGGATATGAGCGGGAAACAGACTGTCGTCAAGCGGGACAATGATTTGGGCGGCTTTTGTCGTTGACAGCAAGAATGGTGGTTTTCTAGCCTTCGGCCAGAGATATTTTGTTCAGGATTTGAAAATGCCCGTAATTGAAATCGACACGCTGCAGCGTGTGCGCGACATGACATACACCCACCCTTACGGAACCGGCTATTTCAGGGCGGGACGGATCGATTCCGTCAACGTTGCCGGCCAGGATTTTCTGGTGATGGCCTCCGAGGGCGACGGCTTTGGCGTCGCCACGATCGGCTCCAACGGGGCGCTCGATTTCGTCGATGCGTTCGGAGTGAACTACGAAAGACTCGAGGGCTGGGCTTTCGGGTCCACTACCATCGCCAGTATCGAGAAGAATGGCGAGACCTTTGTATATCTCAGCGGTCGGGCGCGGCAGTTGGTGGATAACCGGGATCACAATGAAAGCGGGCTGCTGGTTCTCAAGATCGACGACACCGGCACACCCGACGTGCTGCAATACCGACCGATATCCGGCGCACCCCAGGGCTATGGCTCCACAAGCTCGCTCGG
The DNA here is from genome assembly GCF_041224545.1 of Sedimentitalea sp. XS_ASV28. NCBI lineage: Bacteria > Pseudomonadati > Pseudomonadota > Alphaproteobacteria > Rhodobacterales > Paracoccaceae > Sedimentitalea > Sedimentitalea sp. XS_ASV28. Next base: position 24,828 of record NZ_JBGFGP010000067.1, read on the forward strand.
GTCGGACCCCAAGATCATCAATGTCGGGGGGCGGGATATTCTCGTCTCTTCCGATGATGCCCGCAACGGCACAGGCGACGGCGGCAGTTTCGAAACCTTTCAGATCCGAGCCAACGGTACGCTCAAACCACTCGCCAGTTCGCAGCCCTTTGTCTACGATTTCGAAAAGAACGACGTGGTCACGGTTGACGGAAAGGCATTTGTCATCGCGTTTGGCCAATACGATGTTGCGCCGTTGCAGGTCCTTCGCCTGTTCAAGACAGGCGTCATGAGGCCGGTTTTCGAACTCCCGACAAGCGACACCGCGATCTACAACCGGATCACCACGGATCTTGAAACGGTCGAGATCGGCAATCGGTCGTTTGTCATCGTGTCTGAAGTCACCCGCGGAACCATACTGGTTTACGAAATCTTGCCGAGCGGGCGTTTGCAACTGGTCGAGCAAGAAACGCCCGACACGGGCGACAGCTGGCGATACTCGGGCGCGCTCGAAGTGTTCGAGGAAAACGGCGACGCCTATGTCGCGGCCGCCTCCGGCACCGGTATCGGTGTGTTCCGGATCTCGGACGGGGGCGCATTGATCCAGGTTGACGATTTCCGACCGGCGACCGCGATGGGCAACAATGCCGACCTCGAGGCGCGGGACATCAACGGGAGCCAATATCTGTTCGTCTCGTCCAACGCCACCGACGAAATCCGTTCGCTCCGTTACGTGGCCGTGGACGACAGCATAAACGGCAACAATGGCGCCAACAGGCGAAAGGGCACAGCGGAAGACGACCAGATATACGGGCGCGGCGGGAATGACGTTCTGCGGGGATTGGATGGTGACGATCTGATCGAGGGCGGCAACGGGCGCGACAAGCTTGTCGGCGGCGATGGCGACGACAACCTGTTTGGTGGCGCCAGACGGGACAAGCTGCTGGGGGGCAACGGGAACGATTTCCTGTTTGGCGACTTCGGAAACGACATTCTGTACGGAATGGCAGGCAACGATTATATCAACGGAGGAACGGGCGATGATCTTGTGAATGGCGGCACCGGCAATGACCGGCTGTTCGGAGCAAGCGGGAATGACATCCTGAAGGGCGGCGATGGTATCGACGTGCTCACCGATGGCGCAGGTTTCGACCAGATGACCGGCGGCACCGGCGCGGATGTTTTCGCGTTCTGGAAAGACGGCAACCGCGATGTGATCTGGGATTACGAGGATAATCTCGACCGGATCGACCTGACCGAATTTGGCCGCGATCTGGAGTTCTCCGACCTTTCGATCAGGCAGGCCGGCAATGACGTCAGAGTCAGGGTGATGGGCGAAGTGATCGTTGTGAAATCGGCTGACGGGCAGATATTCGACTATGAACTGAGCCTCGGCGATTTCGTCTTCGCGTGATCCGGACATGGGCGAGCGACGACGCGATTGATCGTGTCGTCCTGTTCAGTCATACTGCGCCGCAAAGTCGGACAAGGGGCACCAGACCCCGCAAGGCGGAGAAGGCAGGATATGAAACACGCGATTGCAGTACTTTTATGCGCAGGAACGCTGACATGGGCAGCCCCGGAACCGGTGTTCGCCGCCAACGGGGCCATCGAACGGGCGTGCCGCACATCCGGGCGCAACAGCGCCACGCCGCGGCTCTGTGGCTGCATCCAGGCCGTTGCCAATCACACTCTCTCGCGTTCCGAACGCAGACGGGCAGCCAAGCTCTTCAAGGATCCGAACATGGCGCAGGAAATCCGCCAGTCGGACCGGCGCAGCGACGAGACATTCTGGAAGAACTACCGCGCTTTTGGCGATCTCGCCCGCAGATCCTGCAGTTGATCGGACGGCGCGTTTCCACGCTTGACCGTACGTTTCCGCAGTTTCACAAAAGGTAAAACTGTTGGAGCCCTGTCCATGCTGACCAAAGGCGTCACCCTGCGCGGTCTCGAAGTGTTCGAGGCGCTTGCCGCGACCGGTACGGTCGCACAGGCGGCCGCGCGGACCGGGCTGAGCCAGCCCTCGGTGAGCCAGCAGATGCGCAATCTCGAGACCGCGCTCGGCACCGATCTGGTCGATCACACGCGACGACCGATGCAACTAACCCCTGCTGGGCGCAGTTTCCTGGCTCGTGCCGAGGCGGCATTGACGCAGCTCAGGCTGGCGCAAAGCGAATTGACAGTGATGGATCTGGGGCATCTCGACACGTTGTCGGTGGGCTTGATCGACGATTTCGACAACGACCTGACGCCGCGCCTTGCGACGATCCTGGCCGACAGCCTCGTGGGTTGCCGGTTCAAGCTGATTACCGCTCCAAGCCTGGAATTGTGCGCGGCGGTGCAGGACGGGCGCTATCACATCGCCGTCACCGCCAGCGCCGGTCCCACGCCGGACAACGTCATTGAATATCCGCTCGTCCGTGATCCATTCATCCTGATCGCGCCAAAGGATGCGGTCACCTCCATCGAAGAGATCGCGGCGCAAGACCTGCCGCTGCTGCGCTATGCCGGCGAGCAACTGATTGCGCAACAGATCGAGACCCATCTCGCACACCATCAACTGAGTTTCGAGCATCGCTTCGAGATCGGCAGCCACCTTGCGCTGGTGGCCATGGTCGCGCGGCGCATCGGCTGGGCCATCACGACCCCGCTGGGCTACATGCGCGCCCAACGGTTCCATGACGACATTGATGCCTTTGCCCTGCCCTTCGGCTCTTTTGCGCGCACGATTTCGCTCTTTGCCGGGGCGGACTGGGCCGACCGGGTGCCGCGCGACGTGGCCGATACGGTCCGGCGGCTGGTTCAGACCCAGATGATCACCCCGGCCCTGGGGCGGTTGCCGTGGCTTGGCGACAGCCTGCGCATCATCGATGAGACGCCAACAGAACCCGCCAGTTTTCGGCTGGGTTAATTCAGCGCCTCTGCCAATCCCTGCGCCGCGGCCTCGATGATATCCAGCGCCCCATCGAAATCGCGTGTGTAATACGGGTCCGGCACGGCGTTGGCCGTCGATCCATAGTCGGTCAGCAAATGTACCGGTGTGGCCGCATCCTGCGGGCGCAGCGCCTCGATATCGCGCAGGTTATCCGCATCCATCGCCAGGATCAGGTCGAACCGGGAAAAATCCTTCGCCGTGAACTGTCTCGCGCGCAGGTCATCCATCGCGATCCCGCGTTTGCGCGCGGCGTCCTGCATCGGGCCATAGGGTGGTTCGCCCATGTGATAGCCGGCTGTTCCCGCGCTGTCGGTGGCCAGGTCGGGGCGAAGTGCACGGAACACCGCTTCGGCAGCGGGCGAGCGACAGATATTCCCGAGGCAGACGAACAGAACACGGGTGGTCATGGCGATCTCCTTTGGCCACAGTGATAGGCAAAGGAGACAACATGGGAAAGATCGTGATTCTGACCGGCGCGGGCATTTCCGCCGAAAGCGGGCTCGGCACCTTTCGCGACGCGGACGGGTTGTGGGCGCGTCACTCAATCGAAGATGTGGCGACGCCCGAGGGCTTTGCCCGCAACCCGTCATTGGTACACGACTTCTACAACGCCCGCCGCCAGCAGGCCGCCTCCGCCCCGCCCAACGCCGCCCATCGCGCGCTGGCCCGGTTACAAGCCGGGTGGCGCAACGACGTTGTGATCGTGACCCAGAACGTGGATGCCTTGCACGAAGCAGGCGGTGCACGCGATGTCATCCATATGCACGGCACACTGGCGGGGGCGCTCTGTGCGGCCTGTGGTCATCGCTGGCCCGCTCCCGACACGATGAGCCCGGACGACCTGTGCCCGCGCTGCGGTGGCGCCTCGACCCGGCCCGACGTGGTCTGGTTTGGCGAGATGCCGTACCACATGGACCGGATCATGGATCACCTTGCAGGCGCGGACCTGTTCGCCGCCATCGGGACCTCCGGACAGGTCTATCCGGCCGCCGGGTTCGTGCAGGAGGCCAGCGCAGCCGGCGCGCATACGCTCGAAATGACCCTAGAAGCCTCGGATGTCAGCTTTGGCTTTGCCGAAAGCCGGCTCGGCCCGGCCACCCGCGTCGTCGTGGATTGGGTGGCCGATCTAATCGGCGACGAACCGGCTGCGGACGGATAGAGCGTTTCGCGATTGACTTGAAACATCTCGCATCAGCTAACGCGTTGAAATCTTTGATTTCAGGCAGCGTTAGATGATTCAGGTTTATCGCGAAACGCTATAGACCGCTCACCATTGCCGCCCGGCTTTCCGTTCGCGTGCTCGCGGGTCAGTTGCCCTTGCTGCCATGCGACATACCGCCGCCAGCGGGTTTGCGCTCGAGATCCACCGGCACCTCGATCACCACCTCCCCGGCCCTTTCGAATGTCAGGGTCAGCGGGATGATGTCACCATTCTCCAGCGGTTCCTTCAGCCCGAGAAACATCACATGGTCGCCGCCCCGCCGGAGTTCGTGCGAGTCGCCTGCGGCAACCGGGAAACCGTCTTCGACCTCACGCATCTTCATCACGCCATTGGTATCTTCCACATGGGTGTGCAGTTCCACACGCTCGGCAATGTCGGATGCAGCAGCGATCAACCGGTCATCCTGATCGCTGCCGTTGTTCAGCACCATGAAGGCCGCGCCCGAAGCGGAATTCGCGGTCGAGCTGCGCGCGTAGGGGTCGGTGACGCTTATTTTCGCGGTGTCGTCGCCAGCCCAGGCGGTCCCGGCAAGTGTCAGCAGGGCCGCAGCGGCCAGCAGGTTCTGTTTGATGGACATGGTGCCATTCCTCTTTCGTGAAACAAGTCTGATATCGTTTGTGAAGATCAGCTCGCCCGGGGAGGAGCCCGCGTGCGTATCATGCGCCGCGGCACCGACTCGTTTTGCAGATCGGCCCGGACCGGCGCAAGGCGGCGCGGATGCGCGACATGCCGCTCCAATGATTGCGGCTCCGGAACGTCGAAAAGCAGCGAAAGCGCGAAATCCGGACACAGTTGCGGTGGCCCGACCGGCGCGCCGCTGTCGTCCACGTAGACCATGACCGGACCGTTGCCGGTACAGAGTTCGATCTGTCCGGCCGGTCCCGGCGCACCACGCGCCATGGCGATGGCCTGACCGGTCAGGACCACAAGCGCGACAAGCGCAGCACTGATATGTTTCATTGAAACGGGCCGCATGGCGCGCCCGGTATAGGCACCGCAAAGCGCGCAGCGCAAGCGCAAACAGCCCCGCGAAACCGCGAGGCTGTAAGTCAAATCCGCGTTGGGATCAGGCTCAGGCCGAAGCGGCCGCCTTGGCAATCTCTTTCTTGATCTTCAAAGCGTTGGCCGACAGTTCGTCGTCCTTGGCCTTGGCAAGAAACGCATCCAGCCCGCCACGATGATCAACGCTGCGCAGCGCCGATGCCGAAATCCGCAGCTTGACGCCACGGCCCAGGGTTTCGGACTGCAACGTCACATCATTCAGGTTCGGCAGAAACCGGCGGCGGGTTCTGTTCTTGGCGTGGCTGACATTGTTGCCAGTCATCGGGCCTTTTCCGGTCAGTTCGCAACGGCGCGACATGTCAGGTACCTCGTCTAGTGTCCGATACGGCCACGCCGTATCACAATGCAAAAGGGCGCTGCACTTGCCGCGCCCGAAATCTGTTCGGTGCTGATAGTTGCAAAGCCCTGCCCCGTCAAGCCGCCCATGCGCTGAAACTCGGCCCGGTTTGCCGCGTCACGTGAAAAATTGCGGTGCGACAGGCCGTTGATGCGCCGGCCCGCAGCAGTCCGGCACCAAAACGGCGAATCGGCTCAGCGCGACAGGTGCTCTTGCAGGACCTCGCGCGCCGCCGCCGAGGGTGTCATCTCGCCCTTCGCGACCAGGTCACCCAGCCGTTGCATTTCGCTGCGCACCGCATCTTCCTGCAACTGCGCCAGCAGGGCCTGGCGCACATCCTCGTTGAACCAGTACCGCGATTGCGCCGCGCGACGGCCATTCCAATGGCCGTTCTCCTTGCGCCAGCCAACGAGGCTCTGCATTTCGCCCCAGGCTTCGCGCAGCCCGCTTTCCTCCATCGCCGAGACCATCATCGCCTTGGGAAAGCCTTCCGGGTCCTGCACCCGCTTGCGCAGCAGCCGCAGCGCGCCGGCGTAATCCGAACAGGTCCGGGTCGCCGCCGGTTTCAGATCGCCATCCGCCTTGTTCACAAGGATCAGGTCGGCCATCTCCATGATGCCCCGCTTGACCCCCTGCAATTCGTCGCCGCCCGCCGGTGCCAGCAGCAGCAGGAACAGGTCGCTCATCTCGGACACCACGGTTTCCGATTGTCCCACCCCGACGGTCTCGATCAGCACCACGTCGAATCCCGCCGCCTCGCACAGCGACACCGCCTCGCGCGAACGCCGCGCCACGCCGCCCAGATGGGTCTGGCTGGGTGACGGGCGAATAAAGGCCGCCGCTTCCCGGCTCAGCCGGTCCATGCGGGTCTTGTCGCCCAGGATCGAGCCGCCGGAACGGGTCGAACTGGGATCGACGGCCAGCACCGCAACCCGCAAGCCCTGCCCGATGAGCATCATGCCGAAACTCTCGATAAAGGTCGATTTGCCCACCCCCGGCGTACCCGAAAGCCCGATGCGCAAGGCTTGTCGTCCGTGCCGGCCCAGCCATTCCAGCAGGTCGGTCGCCTGCGCCCGGTGATCGGCACGATGGCTCTCGACCAGCGTGATGCCACGCGCCAGCGCCCGGCGCTCTCCGGCAAGAATTCGATTGCCCAGATCAGTAATGTCCATGCCTGCTCCGCAACTGCCCTTCCGATACATGCCGCGCCATGTGGGGTATTGTCCAGAGCACCGCTGGACGCCGCGCCGGGGTTTGGCGATAAGACGGCCATGAACCGCCCCGCCCCCCTGCCCATCGACGACGCGCTGCCCGAACTGGTCGCGGCGATGCGCAGCCGTGGCCGCGCAGTGTTGCAGGCCCCGCCCGGCGCGGGCAAAACCACCCGCGTCCCCCTCGCCCTGATCGAGGCCGGTCTTGGTGCGGCGGACCGGCGGCTGATCCTGCTGGAACCGCGCCGCCTTGCCGCGCGGGCCGCCGCCGAACGCATGGCAGACACCTTGGGCGAGCCGGTTGGTCAGACGGTTGGCTACCGGATGCGGGGCGAGGCCAGGGTTTCTGGCAACACCCGTATCGAAGTGGTCACCGAAGGTATCCTCACACGGATGTTGCAATCCGCCCCGGACCTGCCGGGCATTGGCATGGTGATCTTCGACGAATTCCACGAACGCTCGCTGAATGCCGATCTCGGGCTGGCACTCTGCCTTGAGGTGGCGGAAGCGCTGCGCGAGGATCTGAGGCTGCTGGTCATGTCGGCGACGCTCGATGCCGACCCGGTGGCCCGTCTCATGCAGGCGCCGATGGTCACATCCGAAGGCCGCAGTTTTCCGGTCGAAACCCGCTGGCTCGACCGTCCGTTGGCTTCGGGCGCGCGCCGTGATGCGGCGCTGGTCGATCTGGTGGTGCAGGCCGAGGCCGAAACCCGCGAGACGGGCGGTGGCCTGCTGGTGTTCCTGCCGGGCGAAGGTGAAATCCGCAAGGCCGCTGCCGCTCTCGCGGCGCGGTTGCCTGCGGATTGCGTGATCCGCCCGCTCTTTGGCGCCATGCCATTTACCCGGCAACGCGCCGCCGTCGCGCCGGAGGACACGGGGCGCAAGGTGGTGCTTGCCACCTCGATTGCCGAAACGTCGCTGACCATTGCGGACATTCGCGTGGTCGTGGATGCCGGACAATCACGGCGCGCGCGGTTCGATCCCGGCTCGGGCATGTCGCGGCTGGTGACGGAACGCGTCACCCGCGCCGAAGCCACGCAACGCGCGGGCCGCGCCGGGCGGGTTGCCGAGGGCGTCTGCTATCGCCTGTGGACGCGGGGCGAACAGGGCGCGCTACACGCCTTTCCACCCGCCGAGATCGAGGCCGCGGACCTGACCGGTCTGGCGCTGGAACTGGCGCAATGGGGCGCGGATGAAGCGGATCTGCCATTTCTCACCCCGCCGCCCGAGGCTGCGCTGGCCGAGGCACGCGCGCTTCTGTCGCTGTTGGGGGCGCTGGACCACGCTGGCCGGATAACCGAACACGGTCTGGCGCTGGCCAGATTGCCGCTGCATCCCCGGCTCGCGCATATGCTGACCGTCAGCGGGCCCGAGGCCGCCCCGCTCGCCGCATTGCTGGCCGAGCGCGACCCGCTGCGAAACGCTCCGGTTGATCTTGCCCTGCGGCTCGCCGCGATGCGCGATCCCAAGGGGTTCGCACAAACGCGCCCCTACCCTGTCAACTCTGGCGCTCTCACCCGGATCCGAACGGAAACCGCGCGCCTGAATAAGGTCGCTTCTCCCGGTCGCGCCGCCATGTCACCTGCAATGATGGTCGCGCTCGCCTATCCCGACCGGATCGGACAAAGGCGCAAGGGCGATGCGCCGCGCTATGTTCTGTCCGGCGGCAAGGGCGCCATTCTGAATGACGGCGATCCGCTGGCGAATGCGCCCTATCTCGTGGCGATCGACACCGACGGCAACCCGCGCGAGGCCCGGATCAGGCTGGCGGCGCCGATCAGCGAAGGTGAGATTCGCGACCTTTTCGCCGATCGGATCGGCTGGCGCAATCTCTGCGAATGGTCACGCCGCGACCGCCGCGTCGTCACGAGACAACAGGAATGCCTTGGCGCGTTGATCCTGCAAGATCGTCACTGGAAGGGCGCGCCCGATGATCTTGTCGCCAGGGCCATGCTGGACGGCGTGCGCGATCTGGGTCTGACGCTGTCGGGCGCCGCTGCCCGGCTCGCCGCGCGTGTCGAGCTGGTGCGCGCCACGGGGGCCGATCTGCCGGATTTCTCCGAGCCCGCACTGCTGCAACGCATCGACGACTGGCTGTTGCCGATGCTCGGCGGCACGCGCAGCGCCGATGACTGGAAACGGTTCGACCTGCTCCCGGCCTTGCGCGCCGCGCTGGACTGGCAACAGACACAACTCATCGACACACATGCCCCCGGCCATTTCAAAACGCCGCTGGGTCGCAAGGTGCCCATCGACTATTCCGGCGAGGACCCCGAAATCGAGGTCCGCCTGCAAGAACTGTTCGGCGTCACCGAGCACCCGGCAAGCGCCGGGGTGCCGCTCAAGATCACGCTGTTGTCGCCCGCGCAACGACCGATCCAGATCACCCGTGACCTGCCCGGATTCTGGTCAGGTTCCTATGCCGATGTGCGCAAGGACATGCGCGCGCAATATCCGAAACATCCCTGGCCCGAAGACCCGACCGAGGCCGATCCGACCCTGCGGGCCAAACGAAGGAAATAGATCTGTCCGATCAGAGCGCCTGCAACTTGCGCGCCTCCACGCGCGCGAGGTCGATCAGCTCGCGCATGAACGGCTTGTCCATATCCTCGCTGCGCACCGCCGCGTAAAGCCGGCGGGTCACACCCTGCTCGGTCAGGGGCCGGGTCACGTAATCAGACGAATACTTGACCTCGCGCACCACCCAGTCAGGCAGCACCGACACCCCGCGATTGGACGCGACCAGCAACAGGATCACCGCGGTCAGTTCGACCTGCCGGATTGCCGCCGGTTCGACCCGCTCGGGGATCAGCAACTGGCTGAACACGTCCAGCCGCGCCCGGTCGACCGGATAGGTAATCAGCGTCTCGCCCCGGAAATCGGCCGCCTCGACCCAGGGTTTCGCGGCCAGGGGATGTTCGGCCGAAGCGACGAAAACCGCCTGGTAATCAAAGAGTTCCACGAATGTCACGCCCGGCAGGTCTTCGGGATCCGAGGACACGACCAGATCGACATCCTCTTTTTGCAGCGCGGGCAGCGCGTCAAAGGCCAGACCGGGACGGATATCCACATCCACGTCATGCCAGTTCTTGCGGAATGCTTCGAGAACCGGGAACAGCCACTCGAAACAGGCATGACATTCGATGGCGATATGCATGCGCCCGGTCTTGCCCGCGCGCAGGTTCGAGAATTCGGACAGCGTGGCCTCGACCTGTGGCAAAACCTGCTCGGCCAGTCGCAGCAAACGGAACCCCGCCGCCGACAGGGTCATCGGTTTCGAACGCCGGATAAACAGTTCGACCCCCGCCTGATCCTCCAGCCCCTTGATCTGGTGGCTCAGCGCGCTTTGGGTAATGTTCAGCTGATCCGCCGCACGCGCGAGCCCGCCGCATTCGTGAATCGCCTTGATGGTGCGAAGATGCCGGAATTCCAGATGCATGGGCGTCTATCGCCCGTCTTTGTGCATCGCCGAAATCTTCTTGTCGGTGTTGTATTGGCTCAACGCATAGACCGCCCAGATTGCCGCGGGAATCCAACCGATCAGAGTGATCTGCAAGAGAAGGCACAGAATTCCCTGAAACGGCCGTCCAATGGTAAAGAAGACCAGGAAGGGCAGCAGGATAGCGATAATCAATCTCATGTTTGGCTCATGTTGTTCTTGAGAATTATGAAATTGTCTCACAAAGCGCCACGTGCCACAAGGGACGAAATCAGAGGATGCAGTCATGACCGTTCCCGCAGTTTCGTTTGAATTCTTCCCGCCCCAGAACCTTGAAGGATCGTTCCGGCTCTGGGACACCATACAGTCGCTCGCGCCGCTCGGCCCGCGCTTTGTTTCGGTCACCTATGGCGCCGGCGGCACCACGCGCGATCTGACCCGCGATGCGGTCGCGACCCTGCACAAATCCTCGGGGCTGAACGTCGCGGCGCACCTGACCTGCGTCAACGCCACCAGGGCCGAGACACTGGCTATCGCCGACGATTTCGCCGAGGCCGGTGTCACCGATATCGTGGCGCTGCGCGGCGACCCGCCCAAGGGCAGCGGTGCCTTTGTCCCGCATCCGGAGGGGTTTGCCAATTCGGTCGAACTGATCGAGGCGCTGGCGGAAACCGGGAAATTCAACATCCGCGTCGGGGCCTATCCGGACAAGCACCCCGAGGCCGCCGATTTCAAAGCCGATATCGATTGGCTCAAGGCCAAGATCGACGCCGGTGCCGGTGAGGCGCTGACCCAGTTCTTTTTCGAAGCCGAGACATTCTTCCGCTTTCGCGATGCCTGCGCCGCCGCAGGGATAGACGCCCCGATCATCCCCGGCATCCTGCCCATCGAGAACTGGAAAGGCGCGCGCAACTTCGCCCGCCGCTGTGGCGCAACCATTCCGTCCTGGGTCGAGGATGCGTTCGACAAGGCATTGCGTGACGGACGCGAAGACCTGTTGGCGACGGCGCTCTGCACCGAGCTTTGCAGCAACCTGATCGACGGTGGCGTGGACAAGCTGCATTTCTACACACTGAACCGTCCGGAACTGACCCGCGATGTCTGCCACGCGCTTGGCGTGACGCCCAAGGTGCAACTTCAGAACGTAGCGTAACGCTTGTCGAACCCGGTTCTGTTGTTACCGTTCCGGAAACAGCAGCGCAGGGATCGACATGAAACTCGCCGACGATTTTTCAGACCTGCCAAGCATGGCCGACGTGGTGTCCATGTCCGGACTCGAATTCATGCAAGGCATGCTTGCAGGCACCGTTACCGGCCCGCCTATTGCCAGCACCCTTGGGTACGTGCTGCACAGCGTCGAACCCGGTCGCGTGATCTTTCGCGGCACGCCTGAATTCAATGCCACCAACCCGATGGGTACGGTGCATGGCGGGTGGTATGGAACGCTGCTGGACAGCGCAATGGCCTGCGCGGTCATGACCACGGTGCCAAAAGGGTCGGTCTATACGACGCTGGAGTACAAGATAAACATCACACGCGCGATTCCCCTGGGCATGGCAATAGAATGCACCGGCGAAATCGATCATGCCGGCCGCTCGACCGGTGTCGCGCATGGCGAGATCCGGGGCGTGGACGATGGCAAACTTTACGCCACCGGGTCGACCACCTGCATCATCATGAAGATGAGCGACCGCTGAACCGAAAGACTATTCTGCCCCGCCCGACCGCAATCGGGGCATGATCACAGCCGCCCGCGTCAGAACCTCGGGGCGGACAGAAGGGTGGATGCTCTCTGACGGGTCGCGGCCCACGACACGCGCGCGGCGCAGCAGGAAGATCTTGCCCCAGCCATGCCAGGTTCCCTGCGACGGCGCATCCGGATCAGTGTGGAATCTTGCCCGCCAGGAGGCCGGCAGCGGCAATCCACATTCCTGCGCATGTTCAAGCATCCACACCAGCGAGATATTGGCCAGGGGACGCGCGGGTTCATAACCGTTCAGATGACCGCCGATGTCACCATGGGTGCCCCGGAACCAGACCTGTTCGACATGGCCGGGAAAGTCGGGCGCGCTGTACCAGAGTTCGGGCGAATAGGCGCGCCGGGTCTCGTCGAGCGCAAGCGCCTGGAACCCGTTTCGAATGCTTTTGCCCAGTTGGTGATTGTGAAAGGCGTGCTGATCCTCCGAACTGCGCCAGAGCAAAGGCAGCTTGAACCCCAGCGCCTTGACCGTGTCCCAGACCCCGATCATCTCGATCGGCACATCCGGATGACAGAACGTTTCCTTGAACCGGCCCGCCTGCTGCGTCAGCGGATAGTATTGATAATGCCGATAGGCGTTCCGGATATTGCGCACCGTGGCGTGCTGCGCGCGCAACAGGCCGACCATGTCGATCACCCCGGCGAGCGAGCGTACCGCAAACGCCCCGCGGGAATAGCCGAACAGGAAAATCCGGTCGCCGGGGCGATAGCGCGAGGCGAGATAGCCATAGGCACGACGGATCTGGCGGTTGATGCCGCGCCCGAGCATGACGTCCACCGTCCCACGCCAGCCGTTCCATTGCACCCCTGCCTCATAAAACACCGAGACCTGCGAGCCCATCTCGCGGCACAGACGGTAGGTCATGCCCGCATGGGTTTCATAACCGGGTTCAAGCGATGAAAGCGTGCCGTCGAGGATGATCACATGGGTGAGCCGCCCGCGCGGCTTGACCTCGGCGGAATGCTCGGAGCGCAGTGGCCGCCCGAGCCATCCGAGTAGTTTATTTCTCAGCCGCGACAGGTTCATTCTGCAACAGGCTCCAAACTCTCATCGGTGTAAACGGCATGTCCGCCTGCCGCACCCCGCGCACCCACAGCGCATCCTGGACCGCATTGGCGACAGCGGCCATCGACCCGACGGTTCCCGCCTCGCCACAGCCCTTCATGCCCATCGGGTTGGCGGTGGACGGAACGGGTTCCGAGGTGAATCCGATCATCGGCACGTCGCCGGCGCGGGGCAAGGCATAATCCATGAAACTTGCCGTGAGCAGTTGCCCCTCCGCATCATGGACAACATGTTCGCAAAGCGCCTGCCCCAGCCCCTGCACCACACCGCCATGCACCTGACCTTCGGCCAGCAACGGATTGATCAGATTACCGAAATCATCAACCACAGTATAGCGGTCGACCCGCACGACACCGGTTTCGGGGTCCACGACCACCTCGGCCACATGCGCACCGTTGGGAAAGCTGCGCGCAGGCAGCGTCGCGCGGGCGGCGTGATCGAGCAGATCCGCACGGCCATCGGCGCGCGCCATCTCCGCCACTTCGAGCAGTGATGGTGTCATGTTCGACCCCGCCGCGCGAAAGGTCTCGTCATCAAAGCTCAGATCGGCCAGGTCCACGCCCAGCTTGTCGGCAAGGTAGGGCATCAGGGCCGACATCATCTGTGCCACCGTCGCAAGCATCGCGTTGGCCTGCGTCGTGACCGAGCGCGAACCGCCGGTGCCGCCGCCCTGGGGGATGATGTCGGAGTCGCCCTGCACGACACGGATGCTGGCCACCGGGATGCCGGTCTGATCGGCCAGAAACCGCGCATAGACGGTCTCATGCCCCTGTCCGTTGCTCTGGGTGCCGACATGGATACTGACAGTGCCGTCCTCCTCGAACACGATACGCGCGCCTTCGGAAGGATCGCCCAGAATACTTTCGATATAGTAACAGAGCCCCTGCCCGCGCAGCAGCCCCCGCGCCGCATCGGCATCGCGCCGCGCCGCAAAACCTGCATGATCGGCAGTTTGGGCGGCCCGCGCCAGCACCTTGTGAAAGTCACCGACATCATAGGTTTCGCCAGTCGCGCTCAGATAGGGGAACCGGTCGGCGGGGATGAAGTTGCGTCGGCGCAGCTCCCACGGGTCAATGCCCAGTTCGCGCGCCGCGCGGTCCATCGCCCGTTCCAGAACATAGATCGCCTCGGGGCGACCGGCACCGCGATAGGCGTCAACCTGCGTCGTGTTGGTATAGAACCCCTCGGCGCGCATCCAAACGGTCTGAACATCGTAACACCCCATCAGGACACGGGAAAACAGTTCGGTCTGGATCGGCTGGCCCATCATCCCGTTATAGGCGCCAAGATTGATCCGCGAGTGAACGCGATAGGCGGTGATCCTGCCATCGCCGTCAAAGGCCAGTTCCGCCAGCGTTGTCAGGTCGCGCCCGGCATTGTCACTCAGCATCGATTCCGTGCGCTCGCCCATCCAGCTCACCGGCCGCCCGAGCGTTCGCGCCGCATGTGCCACAATCCCGTATTCCGGATAGGGCATCACCTTCATGCCAAATCCGCCTCCCACGTCCGGGATGGTCACGTGAACCGCATCGGGCTGCAATCCCAGCATGGTGGCGAGCCGGTCCTTCATCGCCCAAACCCCCTGCCCGCTGAATGCAAAGTGCAGTCGCGCACCATCCCAATCGGCACGGCACCCGCGCGGCTCCATGGAATTGGTGATGATCCGATTGTCTTCGACCTCCAGCCGGACCACGCGCGCCGCCGCCTCAAACGCTGCGTCGGTGGCATCCCCGTCGCCTGTTCCCCAGTCAAAGGCACGATTGTCCGGTGCCTCGGGATGCAGTGTCTCGCCTCCGGCGCGCACATCCAGCTTGACCGGCAATTCATCTATCTCGACCACGATCATTTCCGCCGCGTCACGCGCAGCGTGCAGTGTTTCGGCAATCACGGCGACGATCGGTTCCCCGACAAATCGCACGCGGTCAGAGGCCAGAATGGGCCGCGCAGGCGCCGCACCCATCGTGCCGTCGCGGTTCTGGACAAGATTGGCCTCGATCCGGTTCGTTCCTCCCGCCGCGGTCAAATCCGAGGCCGTCACCACGAGATGCACCCCCGCGGCCTGCTGCGCGTCGCCGATGTCCAGCGCCGTGATACGCCCGTGCGCGACCTCGCTGCGCAGCACGTAACAGTGCAACGCCGATGCCGTGTCACCATCGGCGATATAGTGTCCCGAGCCGGTCAGGAACCGCTTGTCCTCGATCCGTGTCACCGATTGGCTTTTGCCGAACTTGTCCATTGGGATGTCCTCTTTCGCTGCGACCGGAGACTAGATCCAGCGCGCGCAATGTCCAGCCGCGCGACCGCCCGAATGCAGCACAGGGCCGCAAAAACCGTCCGGGCCGACCGGCATCGACCACGCCCGCCAAGAAAAGCTGATGTCGCGCCTTCCCCTTGCCCCCCGGTTTCGCTAGATGAAGCGCGACGGAAAAGGGATCAGCGTTATGGCGATGAACAAGACTTTCGACGCGGCAGAAGCCGAAGACCGCCTGTATCAGGCGTGGGAAGACGCGGGCTGTTTCAAGGCCGGCGCAAACGCCTCGCGCGCCGAAACCTACTGCGTGATGATCCCGCCCCCCAACGTCACCGGCAGCCTGCACATGGGCCACGCCTTCAACAATACGCTTCAGGACATTCTGGTGCGCTGGCATCGGATGCGCGGTTTCGATACGCTATGGCAGCCGGGACAGGATCATGCGGGCATCGCCACTCAGATGGTCGTGGAACGCGAACTTGCCAAGGACGGCAAGCGCCGCACCGATTTTGCGCGCGCTGATTTCATTGCCAAGGTCTGGGAACAGAAGCAGAAATCCGGCGGCACCATCATCGGACAACTCAAGCGCCTTGGCGCCTCGCTCGACTGGTCGCGAAATGCCTTTACCATGTCCGGCGCGCCCGGCGCACCGGAGGGTGAAGAGGGCAATTTCCATGATGCGGTGATCAAGGTCTTTGTCGACATGTACGAAAAGGGCCTGATCTATCGCGGCAAGCGGCTGGTCAACTGGGATCCACATTTCGAAACCGCGATTTCCGATCTCGAGGTCGAGAATATCGAGGTCGCCGGCCACATGTGGCACTTCAAATATCCGCTCGCGGGCGGCGCGACCTATACCTATGTGGAAAAGGACGAGGACGGGAATATCGTGCTCAAGGAAGAGCGCGACTATATCTCGATTGCAACCACCCGGCCCGAGACCATGTTGGGCGACGGCGCGGTTGCGGTGCATCCATCGGATGAACGTTACGCCCCAATCGTCGGAAAACTATGTGAAATCCCGGTCGGCCCAAAAGAGCACCGGCGCCTAATTCCGATCATCGCCGACGATTATCCCGATCCCGATTTCGGCTCGGGTGCGGTCAAGATCACCGGGGCGCACGACTTCAACGACTATCAGGTCGCCAAGCGCGGCAACATCCCGATGTACAGCCTGATGGACACGCGCGGCACCATGCGCACCGACGGCAAGCCCTATGCCGAAGAGGCCGCGGTCGCGCAGGCCATCGCCGATGGCAATCAGGATTTCGACGAGGCCACCATCGCGGCGATGAACCTGGTTCCCGATGAATATCGCGGGCTGGACCGGTTCGAGGCGCGCAAGCGCGTCGTGGCCGACATCACTGCCGAAGGGCTGGCGGTGATGCACGATGTCACCAGAACCGACCCCGAAAGCGGCGAGGCCGTCACCGTGGCCGAGCCGCTGGTCGAGAACAAACCGATCATGCAGCCCTTTGGCGACCGATCGAAGGTTGTCATCGAACCGATGCTGACAGACCAGTGGTTCGTGGACACCGACAGGATCGTCGGCCCCGCTCTGGACGCGGTGCGCAATGGCGACGTCAGGATCGTGCCCGAACGCGAGGAAAAGGTCTATTTCCACTGGCTCGAAAACATCGAGCCGTGGTGCATCAGCCGACAGCTTTGGTGGGGGCACCAGATCCCGGTCTGGTACGGTCTGGATCTGTCCGCACCCGGATTTCGCGACGACGAGAACGACGGCACACTCGATCTCGTGGAACTGCACCGGCTGCTGATCGACGGCGGCATGCTGCATGCCGGTGCGGTGATGCATTGCGCGCCCTCTTTTGAAACGGTGCAGGACGCCTTTCGCGACGAAATCGCCGACACGCCGGTGCCGATCAATCATGCCGCCATCGTCGAAGTGGCCGACAAGAACGCGGCCATTCACATGCTGGCCGAGAGTCTGGCACAATACGGGCTGGATCAGGATCCGACGAAACTGGTCTATCCGGTCTGGCGCGATCCCGATGTGCTCGACACCTGGTTCTCGTCGGGGCTCTGGCCGATCGGAACGCTGGGCTGGCCCGAGGATACGCCGGAACTGGCGCGGTATTTTCCGACCAGCGACCTGATCACCGGCACCGACATCCTGTTCTTCTGGGTGGCGCGGATGATGATGATGCAACTCTCCGTCGTCGGGCAGATCCCGTTCGATACCGTCTATCTGCATGGCCTCGTGCGTGACGCCAAGGGCAAGAAGATGAGCAAATCCGTCGGCAACGTTGTCGATCCCCTTGGCGTGATCGACGAATATGGCGCCGATGCGCTGCGGTTCTCGTCGGCGGCCATGGCTGCACTCGGCGGCGTGCTCAAGCTCGATATGGAACGGATCAAGGGCTATCGCAACTTTGGCACCAAGCTCTGGAACGCGATGCGCTTTGCCGAAATGAACGGCGTTTTCGAGGTATCGACCGATGGCCTGCCCCGGCCTGAACAGGCGCTCAACAAGTGGATTGTCGGCGAGACCGCAAAGGTGCGTGTCGAGGTGGACGAGGCGCTGGAGAACTATCGCTTCAATGATGCCGCGGGTGCGCTATACGGTTTTGTCTGGGGCAAGGTCTGTGACTGGTATGTGGAATTCTCCAAACCGCTCTTGCAGGAAGATAACCCGGCCCGCGAGGAAACCCGCGCCACGATGAAATGGGTGCTCGACCAATGCCTGATCCTGTTGCATCCGATCATGCCGTTCATCACCGAAGAACTGTGGGGCACCTCGGGCAACCGCGATGGCATGCTCATGGTGACGGACTGGCCGACCTATGACACTGATCTGGTGGACGCGGCGGCGGATCACGAAATGAACTGGGTGATCGCGCTGATCGAGAGTGTTCGCTCGGCCCGGGCGCAGATGCACGTGCCCGCCGGTCTCTACGTGCCGATGCTGGTCACCGAGATCGACGCACAGGGCCGCGCCGCGTGGGCGCGCAACGAGGCGCTGATCAAGCGGTTGGCGCGGATCGAAGAGCTGAGCGAAGCCGAGAGTCTGCCCAAGGGCACCGTGACGATTGCCGCAGAGGGCGCGAATTTCGGCCTGCCGCTGGCGGGGATCATCGACATCGCAAAGGAACAGGCCCGTCTGGAAAAGACGCTTGGCAAACTGACCAAGGAACTGGGCGGCTTGCGCGGGCGCCTCAACAACCCGAACTTTGCCAATTCCGCACCGGAAGACGTGGTTGCCGAAACCCGTGCCAACCTCGCCGCGCGCGAAGCGGAAGAAGGCAAGATCAAGGAAGCGCTGGCACGTCTGGCCGAACTGGCCTGAGCGACCGCGCCCCGCACCGGGGCATATCCCGCTGCCCCGGCCTCCGCTCGGAGACGCTCTGTCCGCCGAGGACGGACGACAACCTGCCGACACCGGTCGCGCAACCACGCCGCGCGACGATAACTGCCTGATAAGAGCTAAAGATCGGCTTGAGCCCAAACCTACCACGTTTCTGCTGCGTAGCGAATGTCCGGTCTTGGAAGGGTGGCCAATAAAGCCCAGACGAATCGTACGAGCAAAGCTCGAAACAAGTGAATTGGGTAAAGCTATGTCGTCGAGGCAGCGAGAAGACCATGACACACACTCAGCTTGTCAGCTATTTCGATTGCCCCTACCCTTGCAAATATTGATGTTGGAAGTGACTGACTGCTCTGATGCTAGATGAACTTAGAAAAATTCTGGGGGAACGATTTAAGCGACTTGGCGTGGTTGGTCCCAGCTTTTTAGCGATCAGCGCCGTCATTGGCGGATTCATCGGTAGTGCACCAACAGAGAAAATTCCTGATGTAGTAAGAGTTTTCTTTGTCTCTCTCACATGGATGTTATTTGCGTTTGGAATTCTTACGATCGTCTTACGTCTGGTTTCTGGAGCATTTTCTACTAGACCTGCCAAAGGTTTAATTGATGGAATGGCAGCAGGTTTGGTTGCTGGATTTGTAGGGGGTATGTTGGGATATGCGGGAGCAACGCACATGCATATGCCCGGTTTCGAGCCCATGGAATACGGATCACTGTGGAGCAGGTTGCTGCCTATAATAGTGTTCTCTGTGCCACTTGGTGGTATCGTAGGAATGGCATTGGATTTTGCTCATCCATCCACAGATTTTCACATCAAGAAATATATCGGTGCGATACTGTTGGGTTTGGCATCGACCGCGATTGTTCTCGGTGGGTTCGTGACCTTCATGGCCCCTGTAGGCCAAGAGCATGGCATCCAGTTCCAACACCTTCAGGTGATTTATGAGGTGTATTTACTCTCATTCACTGCGTTGGTCTTCATCGAAAAGAGCGATGAGACGAAAGGCCGACTAATAGTATTGGCAACCCTTTTAGTTTGTACCGTTTTCTGGAGATTGGCTTCTTGGTTCATATATGTTGATAACCCCTATCAGCCCTTTTTTCCAAATGACGTTTTGCCAGCGATACCCTTCCGTCTGTACACGGTCACGATGCAAGACACGGACGGCTTGGCCCGCTTCTCCTCAGAAAACCTTGACGATGCACTAGCAGCCACAACGATGATGGGTATACCTATTTTCTGGGTGCTCGTTACATATTTCGTTGCTTGGCGTGTTGTTCTACCAACAGTTCTTTCCCGAAGGTGAAGCCCGGCTCAAACAGTTCGCTTTGCGCCCTTTCTACACTGTGCGAGATTTGCCAAGACCCAACGTCTTCTACCACTGTCAGAAACCAGCGATGCTGGTGAAAAACTCCGGTCTTGATCGAGGCTCAAGCGGCTGATTCACTTGCCATGTTGGCGGGGAGGATCAAGCGATGATGGGACGGCTGGAGATGCAGGAGAACCTGTTCTATCGGTTTCGGATCGAGGATCACGTCCCCCAGGATCATCTCTTGCGCCGAATTGATTGGCTGCTGGATTTCGATGCAATCCGCGCGGAACTGGCAGCACTCTACAGCCACACAGGCCGTCCGTCCGTCGATCCCGAGCTGATGCTGCGCATGCTGTTGATCGGCTATCTTCACGGCATCCGATCCGAGCGCCGATTGGTCGAGGAAGTTCATCTCAATCTGGCGTACAGGTGGTTTTGCAAGCTTGGGTTGGAAGGCCGGGTGCCGGATCGTTCGACCTTTTCCAAGAACAGGCACGGGCGTTTCGCTGACGGCGACGTGCTGCGCCGCTTGTTTGAGAATGTCGTGGAAAAGTGTATCGGCTTTGGCATTGTTGGCGGCACGGACGCGGCCATCGACGGCAGTACCATCGAGGCGGATGCCAACCGGGATCGCAGGGATGCACCTGACGCGGTTCAGAAAATCTGGTCACAGAAGGATCAGGTGCAGCGCCCGGTCGCTGACTATCTGGCGCAGCTGGCTGACGTCGATGGGGCAGCACAATCCGGCCCCAAGAGGAAGTCGCCCAAGTATATCTCGGAAACCGATCCGGAAGCGGCTTGGTCGCTGAAGGATGGTCGAGGCCGGTTCAGCTACGAGACCAACTATTTGGTCGATACCGATCACGGCATCATCATGGATGTCGAAGCCACCCCCGCCCGGCTCAGCCAGGAAATCGTCGCGGCGAAGGCGATGCTGGCTCGCTGCAAGGAACGGCATGACTTCCGCCCGGACAGGGTGGCAGCAGATGGATCATATGGCACGGGTCCGTTCCTGGCCTGGCTTCTGAAGCGTGAAGTCACTCCCCACGTGCCGGTCCTGGACCGCCAGCATCAGACCAAAGGCAAGTACGACCTCAGCCATTTCCAATATGACCCCGAGCGCGACAGCTACACCTGCCTCGAAGGCCACGAAATGCCATTGCGACGGATCAAGCAGGCCGGACCGGGTCAAAAGCTACTTCGCCGGATGACCTGCCCCCCGCGAAATCCCTCATCATGATGTAGAGTCTGCCCAACCTTGAAGGAGCAGACGAATGCGAAAGAGCCGTTTTACCGAGGCGCAGATTATCGGGATGATCAAGGAGCAAGAGGCGGGCATGCCGACGGC
>NZ_JBGFGP010000072.1:0-5601 GCF_041224545.1 Sedimentitalea sp. XS_ASV28
GGCAGCGAGGATGAAATGTTCGAAAAACGTCCACTCCTCGTCCGTCATCAAGTCTCGTGCCAAGCTGGTCTCCATAGCAGATACTAGCTTGAATCACGCCTACGGTGCATTGTGAATCCCTTTTGTCAACACGGCCTAGCGGGATTGAATGCCGCTGAAATGCTCACCGCCCTGCGGCAAAGGATTGCATCCTTTGCCGCAGCCCAGTTGTCAGCCAATGAAGCATCACCGCCTCTTCTTTGCGTCTTCACTCAAGCGTTCCGCGCGGTCCATCATGCGTTGCATCTTGGCCCCCGTCCCGGTCGAAGGGCGGGGATCTGTTGCGGCGGTTGAGGAACGGGCTGTGTCTGCCCCGGCATTCAACCTCCGGCTCGTATCGCTCGTTGCGTTCGAGGATGCGCGGTTCGATTGCTGCGGGCGGGATTGCGGCATCATTCTCCGCATGCTGCCGCCGACGGCCGCCGCGGCCCAGCCCGCCTGCAAGTTGCCCGAGATCATCGGCACGATGAAAGGGATCGCCACCACCATCGCAAGCGAGAGGATGACCACCGCCAGGAATGGGATGGTCCCACCGACTTGTTCGACAGAATCCGCCGCTCCGATCTGGCCGACCAATAGGCCCACCAGGCCGAAGACCATCGAGAAAATGCCAGCCATCACGACCGGGTAAAGGGCAAAGCTCGCCAGCGAGGACAGCCAGCGGTGGAAATAGTCCTTCGTCACTGGGAACATCGAGCAGAGGATCATGATGGGAGCGATGCCGATCAGGAATGTCATCATCATCTTTGCGAGGACGAGAACGGCACCCGCTGCGCCGCCGACCACCGCCAGAAGCCCCATGAAGAACACACCCATAATAGCCTTGCTGACCGCCCCCATATGCGATGTGGCCGAGTTGCCGTATTCGGCCAGCCTGTCGAGTTGGAGGTCAAAGCGAAGAGCGAAATACCTCGACCCCGCACCGTCGTCCCCGGTGGCGGAGCCGATCAGGCTTCCCGCGAGTTCATCGAGGCCGTCGATGATGTGACCGCTGACGAAGTTGAAGTTCGCCCAGTTAAACGCGAATGTGTTGATCAGGCCGATCTTGAACGACAAGACCAGCAGCTCCCTCCCATCAATCGGACGGATTTGCCAGGCCATGTTGACGAACAAGGCAATCATCGCGAGGGTCGCAGCTCCGACGACCACCGTGCCGGAAACCTCCGCGACCGCCGCAAACTGAGAGGTCGCCACGGTTTCGAGGCCCTCGTCTGCGGCCGATACAATAAAATTAACGATACCCATCACTCACTCCCCTGGCACTGAATGCGCAACCGATCCCGAAGGTCGGAAATGATTGGGAAATATTCTTCCTCTGACCATGCGATGTGCAGGCTGTCGGTGCCGGTCGGGGCGGAAAAGCCCAGTTCCTCGAACTCATCTGCGATGATGGACCAATCCGGCCACAGGGTCTCGCAATCGCAGGAACCGACCTCCAGCGCCAACTGGTGCCGTCTCAGGCTATAGAGGTCGTCCGCCGCGACCGAGCGCCAAGCATCGCGAAAAGAGCGGAAGGTCAGATGTTCCGGTCGCGGGCGGATCGCGCAGCCATAGCGGTCGGTCTCTGCGGGTTGGATGGAATTGCTCAACTCGATCCGATCCGCCATCGCCGGGGCGGCGGTCAAAGTGAGAAACAAGATAGCTCGATAATTCATACGGTTACTCCCGTCACTTGTTCAGTGTTCAGTGTTCAGTGTTTAGTGTTCAGTGTTGCTTGTTCGGTGTTGTGTGTTGCCTGTCGCCTGTCGCTTGTCCGGTGTCGCCTGTTGCGTGTTGACTGTCCGGTGTTGAGTGGCCACGGTCGCGTGTCGCGTGTCGCGTGTCGCGTGTCGCGTGTCGCGTGTCGCGTGTCGCGTGTCGCGTGTCGCGTGTCGCGTGTCGCGTGTTCAGTGTCCGGAGTTGCCTGTCCCCTGTTCAGTGTCGCGTGTTGCTTGTTCAGTTTTGCGTGTCCGGCGGAGAGCCGGATTTGCCGATCAATGGCGCAGGCCATGAACATCCTCCCCGATCTCGTCGCTCACCGCCTCCCGAGGCGCTTCTGCGCCTCCAGCGCGAGCGACAGGCTGTCCTTCAGCTTCGACGGGGCCTGCGTGGTGTCGGGGCCATCCTGCATCCAGCCGTTCAAGGCTTCGACCAATGAGAGCTGCGACCTGAGCAACGCGATCATGGAGCCGCGCAACCCATCCAGTTCCGTTCGCCTGTCCTGACCGGAGGCGGTCAATTCCTGCGCGGATGCCTTCGAGGCTTCCGTCAACTGCTCGACGTAGCCCAGTAATTCGCGTTCGAGCGGCGTCAGACCATCCATCGCTCACTCCTTCGGGATCATCAGGCAGTCCACGGGTTCCCCCGCCAGCGAACAGCGGGCCAGCGTTGCCCCGCCGCTGCGCGGGATCAGAAACGTCGCCACGGGCCGCTCGATGATCCTGAGCCCCATCGTGTTCAGGTTGGGCATCAGCCAGGTCATCACCGTCCAGGTCGAAACCCCGGCGCTGATCATCAGGCAGCAGGCCACCAGCATCGGCCACATCAACGCCTTCCATTCCGGTCGCGCTGCGTTTGCGCTCTGCCTCACGAGGTGTTTCCTCACGCGCAGCAGGTAGCCTTCCGTATCGGTCTTGATTGTAGCCAGCGCGTTTTCGGCAATGGTCTTCAAATCGGTCCTGAAGCTCAGCAACTGTGCGTCGATCGAGGCGACATTCTCTGCCCTGATCCGCTCCATGTCCGCGTTCAGCTTCTCGCTCAGCCGTTGCTTCGGCTCTCCAGTCTTCATGGAAAATTTCTCCTTTCAGGCGAAACCGTTCTTCGGTCTCGGGGTCTTTGACGGTCAGGTAATTCTTGCCAGCGCGGGGCACCTCGAAGCCCGCTTCGGTCAGGGCGGCGAGCATCCCGGCGCGATCCTCGACCAGCCCCATGGAAATCTGGTCGACGATCCAGGCATGGAGCTCGTCGCGTCCGGCGGCACGGTTCGGGGCTTCCGAGACAGGCTTGACCTCGGCCACACGCCCCACGTCCATGGGGTCGGCCCAACCGTGCGTCTTGTTCATCAGGTCGCGCAGGCTGTCGAAGGCGCGCTCATAGCCAGGCGGGGCAATGTTGAGGCTGCGCCCGCTGTGCAGCTCCATGCGCGGCGTGCAAAAATGCAGCTCGACGCGATCTTCATGGGTGTGGCGCACCCAGAGACAGGCGTAGCGGTCGGCATCGAGGCCAGCGAAGGCGATCTCCTCGAAACGGTCGATCACCTCCTGCTGCTGGTCCTCTGTCGGGGCGTCCTCGCGGGCGAAGCTGACGACGCCGGCGCGATAGGTCCATTTGTGCGGGCAGGCGTCGATCAGGTCGATTATGCCCTGGGGATCGCCGCGCACGACCTCCGGCAGCGGTTCGCGTGTCACGGTCATCGGCCGGCCTGACGCATCGCGGATCAGATCGCGATTGTCGTCATAAGCAAGCACCGTGCGGGCGGTCAGATATTCGACCGGCCCCGCGCCGCCGCCTTTGCCGTTGGGGAAGAACTTGATCAGCATCTGGGCGGCCTCCGATGCTGCGCAAGGATCTCCGCCAACCGCCGCTCGATGCCGACCAGAGCCGCCGCCACGTGCAGAGCCTCGACCTCGCAGGCCCTGCCGGCGCGGGTCGCCGTGTTGAGCCACCGCGCGATCTGGTTGAGGTTCCCGCCATAGCGTGACACAGCCAGAACCAGCGCGGGATCGACACGGGGCGCGGGCTTGCGCCGCTTCGGAGCCGCGCCGGTGGCGAGCTGCCGAAGCATGGCGGACATTGACAGCCCGCGATCCGCAGCCGCCTGCCGGATCAGCGCCTTTTCCTCGGAAGAGCAGTAGAAGAACACGGCTTCCTGCTTGTCCGAGGGGACCGCGCCCTGCGCGGTCCGGTTGGGGTTCGAAGGGGAGGCTTGCCGCCCCTCGCAAGGCCCCGGTTCGACGGTCGAAGACCTAGAACCGGGTCGCCTTGCTCTTTGCTCAGACTGCTTGATGTTCGAAGTCACCACGCCACCTCCGCACGGCGAAGCTCCGATTCAGAAACCAGACCGCGCGATAGCAGTTCGCGAGCTTGGGCGCGGGAGATGGTCTTGCACAAACCGTACCGCTCCCTGACCCACCCAGCGAGTTGTCGATAGTGCTTCTCCTCAAGTTCGACAGCGCCGATCTGCGCTTCGCGCGCCTCTTCGACATAGCGCTGCCAACGCTCCCCTCGAAACCAGTTGTCCGAGAAACAAACCTTCGAGCGAGTGTAACCCTCGGTCTCGGCCGCATAGGCTCGGACTGCGCAGATAAATTCCTTGGCAGTCGTGCCGTCCTCGATGGCCCGCTCGAATTGCTGCCGACAGGTGGTCTTGTTCCGACGTCGATCCGCCGGATACGCGCCCCATGCTTTCTCGAAATCCTGGTCCTCCGCCTCGCGCGTGTCCGCGCGCGTAGGTGGTTTCTGGGTGGTTTTAGGGTGGTTTGGGGGTCGTGATGACCCCGGGGGTGGGGTCGTGGTGACCTCGGTGGCCGGGTCATACACATCTGGGGTCTTAGTGACCCCGGTTTGCTGCCGCCCCCCTTGAGCGTCCGATTTTTTCTTCGTCGGGTCATCCAGCTTGGACACGGCGTCAAGGCATATGCGGTACTCGTTTGTGTACCCGTAGTCACATTCGCGCTTCCCTGTCTGAACGAGGATACCCTCAGCAGTGAAGTCACGAACGATGCGCTTGACAATGGCCAAGCTAAGTTCGGTAAACTTCGCGATGCTGTGCTTTGAACAGTAGACGCCCTCGCCATCATCAGAAGCCTTGTCAGCCAAAAACATGATGACCTGTTTGCGTGAGGCGCTGCCAAATTTGCGTTCATTGCAGCGCTTTGCGACCTCCCAACTCATGGCGCGTCACCCTCGTAAGGGACCGTGAGCGAGTATTGCCGCAGGAAGCTGGCAACGGAGGGCAAACCATGATCCGGCACCGCTCCTAGTGAATATGGCAGCACGCGACCATGTAGATGCGGGCGGCCTTCGATAGGGGCGAGCGCTATAGGTGCAGCGTCATGCTCATTTTTGTACATCATTTGGCAAACCTCTCCCATCAGCCCGCTCCATGCGGCCTGGCGATACCGAGAACGACGTCAGGTACAGGGTTGAATATTGGGGCGGCTTGGGCTTAGACTTCGGGTGCGCAAGAAATCAAAGCAAGGCTCCGCCCGGTGCGGGGTTTTGCGTTTCCAGCCTAGGCCATATCGCCTGGCGAAACGCGGTTCTCTTCAACATACGCGTTCAGATCAGCACCATGATATTTCACGCGCCTACCAAATTTCAGGAAGGGAGGTCCCACCCGACGGTGCCGCCACTGTGCCCGTTTGGATCGGGGCGCAATGATGTCTAGCTCTTCGTCAGCGTCATCGTAGAGCCGGTTTCCATCGAACATTTCGTATAGCACATGACCTGCCCCCCGCGAAATCCCTCATCATGATGTAGAGTCTGCCCAACCTTGAAGGAGCAGACGAATGCGAAAGAGCCGTTTTACCGAGGCGCAGATTATCGGGATGATCAAGGAGCAAGAGGCGGGCATGCCGACGG
>NZ_JBGFGP010000073.1:0-915 GCF_041224545.1 Sedimentitalea sp. XS_ASV28
CCGTCGGCATGCCCGCCTCTTGCTCCTTGATCATCCCGATAATCTGCGCCTCGGTAAAACGGCTCTTTCGCATTCGTCTGCTCCTTCAAGGTTGGGCAGACTCTACATCATGATGAGGGATTTCGCGGGGGGCAGGTCAGCTCGTCAAATGCGTGCTTTCCCTCCAAGGCCCAGTTTCCAACAACTGCCATACCGAAGGCGAGATCCGCGCGGCTCTGAGCGACGAGCGGAGGATTACCCAAGCCCCCCGCAATAGGCGGCGAATCGACCGTCGATCCCTCGGGAAAAGTTTTAGAAAACAATTCAGCAAGATTGACCGCGTAGACGTACCAACTTGAGCCCTGCCGGAAGGACGCAACTGTCAGATTAACCGGGCCTTCTTGTGCTTGCACCGGACCTCCGGCTGCAAAAGTCGATGCAACAGCTAATACTGCAGCAGCCGCCCAGTTCGTTCCATATCCCAAGGTTGACATGATTTGTTCTTCCTTCGATTGTGAAATTATTAACTTGATCGGCATCTTCAATCCGGGAAATTTCCCCAAGGCTATAGCCAAGTTGACTCCGAATTCGGTCAGAACCACGTTAACCAGCTAACTGCTCTTCACAGTTGGAGGCTGGCCAGAAGATCACGGCGCGCCGATACTGGCTTGGCGTGAGGCCAAGATTGGTGCGACAGAATCGGGTACAATGGGACGGTGCGGCAAAGCCGAGGTGGCGCGATATCTCGGTGACGATTTTCTTTTTATGTCAAGGTCTACCGCCGAAGCTTCGACCCTTAGGCCGTGTTGACAAAAGGTGTTAACAGGGCGGGCTGAACGTGATTCAAACTGGTATCTGCAATGGAGACCAGCTTGGCACGAGACCTGATGTCGGACGAAGAGTGGGCGTTTCATGAACGCTTCATCCTGGCCGCCC
>NZ_JBGFGP010000124.1:0-109753 GCF_041224545.1 Sedimentitalea sp. XS_ASV28
GAAACAGTGGGAAGAGGCGGGCTATGGCAACCTGCCGATCTGCATGGCAAAGACGCAGTATTCCTTCACCACCGACCCCAACCGCCGCGGCGCCCCCACCGGCCACTCGGTTCCGGTCCGCGAAGTGCGCCTCTCCGCCGGCGCCGGTTTCGTGGTCGTCATCTGCGGCGAAATCATGACCATGCCCGGCCTCCCCCGCGTCCCATCGTCCGAAGCCATCAGGCTCAACGAAAAGGGACAAATCGACGGACTCTTCTGAAGAGGGGGCATCACTACCCGGGCGCGCATTGACGGCGCGCCCGGGATCGAGGAAACCGACATGACACCGACATTTAGGAGCGATACCATGACCGCCCAGATCATCGACGGAAAAGCCTTTGCAGCAACTGTTCGCGCCAAGGTCGCCGAGCACACCGCGCGACTGAAGGCAGACCATGACATCATCCCGGGGCTCGCCGTGGTCCTTGTTGGCGAAGACCCGGCTTCGCAGGTCTATGTCCGTTCGAAGGGCAAGATGACGGTCGAAGTCGGAATGGCCAGCTTTGAACACAAGCTGGAGGCCGATACCTCCGAGGCTGATCTGCTTGCCCTGATCGAAACGCTCAACAACGATCCAAAGGTACACGGGATACTCGTGCAGCTCCCCCTGCCCGATCACATGAACTCGGATCTGGTGATCAACGCGATCAATCCGGCCAAGGATGCGGACGGGTTCCATATTTCGAATGTCGGCTTGCTGGGGACCGGACAGAAATCGATGG
The DNA here is from genome assembly GCF_041224545.1 of Sedimentitalea sp. XS_ASV28. Classification (NCBI taxonomy): domain Bacteria; kingdom Pseudomonadati; phylum Pseudomonadota; class Alphaproteobacteria; order Rhodobacterales; family Paracoccaceae; genus Sedimentitalea; species Sedimentitalea sp. XS_ASV28. The sequence continues at coordinate 762 of NZ_JBGFGP010000124.1, forward strand.
TGCCGTGCACGCCGCTTGGCTGCCTGATGATGTTGCGCGATCACCACGGGTCGCTGTCGGGCATGAATGCGGTGGTTCTGGGGCGCAGCAACATTGTCGGGAAACCCATGGCGCAGTTGTTGCTCGGCGACAGCTGCACCGTAACCATTGCCCATAGCCGGACCAGGGACCTGCCCGAGGTTGTACGCCGCGCCGATATCGTGGTTGCCGCTGTCGGTCGCCCACAGATGGTGCCCGGCGACTGGATCAAACCGGGCGCGACCGTCATCGACGTGGGTATCAACCGGATCGACAAACCGGACGGTGGTACACGGTTGGTTGGTGACGTGGATTTCGACAGCTGCGCCGCCGTTGCCGGTGCGATCACCCCGGTGCCCGGCGGGGTAGGCCCGATGACCATTGCCTGCCTGCTGGCCAACACGCTGACCGCCTGCTGCCGCGCCAACGGGCTGCCGGAACCCGAGGGCCTGACGGCCTGAGCCGAACCCAAGCCGGCAAACGGCGTCAGGGGTGAACCCGGTCGCTGCGGTGGCATAAACCGCATGTCGGGGAACATCCCCGGCGTTGCCTTCGGCTATGGGATCAAGTGACACGGGCTTCGACGGATGAATCCGTTCCGCGCCATAGGCCAAACAACCGCTTGCGTTGCAAAAATTGAAAGTTCGGGGTGCCGATAAAGCCACGTTGGTTGTGACGTTTGCGCCCGTTTCTGCGGGTGCATAATCGATCCGGAAATCCCCTTGGCAAAAGCGCCTTGCGAGGCCCTGCGATCAGACAGCCCCCCACCATCGCAGGGTCTGCTCGTAATGATACCTGATCGCATCAACCGCCGCTTTGGCGTCGCGCTGCTGGACCGCATCAATCACCGCGAGATGCTCGTCCATCGCCGACACGATCCGTACCTGCAGGAACGGTCGCGCGTTCTGAATGACCGCGATACGCATGCGGTTTGCCTCGTAGCTGGCACACAGCTGACTGTTCCCGAGACCTTCGGCCAGAAAGTCATGCAGCGACAAATCCACGTCGATTGCCCTTGGTGAAAGATTGCTCTCGCTGTCCTCGCGGGCCGCCGCCTGCAACTCGGCATGTTGCACGCGCAGTTCCCGCAAACCGTCGAACGCTTTGCGCGCAATCCGCCGCCGTGCACCCTCCTGGTCAAGGACCATCCGGAAATCGAGACAATCCCGAATGGTTTCCGGTCGCGCCTCCATCACCTGGATGCCGCGCTTGGGCAAGGTGGACAAGAGACCATGCGAACTGGCATGTTTGACCGCATCGCGAATGGCGGCGATCGGGCAATCAAGCAACTGGACAAGCTGCGTCATCGACAGGAATTGGCCTGCCTGCAACCGGCCGCTGCGCAACGCGGCCCAGAGCGCGCCCTGCGCCTTGTCCGCCAGCAGATTGACTTCGTTAGCTTGGTTCACTGTTGCTCCCACGTGGCATTCTCAATCAAAACCGTAAAGTGTTATGTGAATTTCCTGATAGTCTATCATCTGATACAACATCTAAAATGTTAGCTACAAGATCAACTATAACATTCACGATAGCCGCAAACCGCCACTTTTGGGCTGCGAAGGGAGGAAAGCATGGCTTCCATTGATGAATCGAATGTCACCCATGGTGGCACGCTTGATCCGGAGGGCAATACGCTCAATCCGGTGACAGCCGACGAAAAGACCTGGGGATGGTTCGCCATCTTCAACATCTGGGCCAATGACGTGCAATCTCTCTTTGGCTATTCGCTCGTGGCCTCGCTGTTCATTTCGTTCGGGGTCGGCGGCTGGACCGCCTTTGCCGCCCTGATCGCCGCCGGGCTCTTTGTGATGTGGATGGTCAACCTCTCGGGCGCGCCGGGTGAGAAATACGGGATTCCCTACCCGGTTCTGGCCCGCGCCAGCCTTGGTACACAGGGGGCCAAGCTGCCCGCGATCCTGCGCGCCACGGTTGCCGTCTTCTGGTACGGCGTTCAGGTCTATTTCGCCTCTACCGCGGTCGCCCTGCTGATCCGCTCGGTGACCGGTGCCACCGGCGGAACCGAATTTCTTGGCCTGACCGGGATTGACTGGGTCTCCTTCGTGATCGTCTGGGGATTCCACATCGTCATCTTCTGGCGCGGCATGAGCTGGGTTGAAAGTTTCCTGAACTTTGCCGGACCCTTTGTCTATCTCGTGATGATCGGTCTTGTCGTGGTGCTCTGGCAGCGCTCGGACGGCCAGCTGCTGTCTGCGACGGCAACCATTTTCGCCAACCCCGAAAGCACGCTCTGGACCGAACTCAAGGGCTTTGTCGCCATCGTCGGCACCATGGTGGCCTATTTCGCCGCCGTGATGATCAACTTCAGCGATTTCTCGCGCTATGCCCGGGATGAACGGTCAATGAAACTGGGCAACCTTGTCGGGCTGCCGTTCAACATGATCCTGTTCTCGGCACTTGCCCTGTTGACGACCGGCGGCGCTGCCGTGGTCTTTGGCGAGGAGATCATCAATCCCACGCAGATTGTCGAGCGGACCGACAGTGTTCTTCTGGGGGTGATCGCCGCGATAACCTTTTTTGCGGCGACGGTGGGCATCAACCTCGTCGCCAACTTCATCCCGGCGGTCAACGGCATCGCCAACCTCGCGCCCGAGAAGATCAGCTTTCGCAAGGCCGGTCTGATCACCTCGTTCTTTGCGCTTGTGATCGGCGGTTTCTGGACCAGCTTCATCAGCCAGTTCGGAATCAGCGGCTTTGTGAACACTTTGGGGGCCGTGCTTGCCCCGATCTTCGGCATAATGATCGTCGACTATTACCTGCATCGCAAGGAACAGCTGCGCTTGGCGGATCTCTACAATATGGATGGCGGCATCTATCACTACGACGATGGCTGGAACAGCGCCGCCGTCAAAGCTTTCGGCATCGCGGCGGTCTTTTCGGTGGCAACGGTCTGGGTCCCTTGGTTCGCTGTATTGTCCGGTTTCAACTGGGTGATCGGCGCCCTTCTCGGTGGCGTGATCTACAACGCGATCGCCAGGGATCACGTCAGGCTTTGATCCAATCCACATCACGCAGCGCTGCCTGAAATCGGAGGCTTCAATGCGCTGCGTGCGGCGCGAGGTTTCGGCAATCTCGCCAGATGGCTTTACCGAAGTGACCCCGCACCGGTAAGGTCAGTGATCCTTGCGATCGTCATCCTTCCGCAGCCGGGCCTGCAAGCGGCGGAAGCACTCTTGTCATCGGCAGCGTCTTCATCCCGCGCTTTGTGGGGACAGCGAAATTCATCCGTGAGTCTTAGCACTACTTTGGCAAATTTTCATCTGAGCGTTCTGCGATGAGTCTTTCACAATGAGGGCAGCGTCGTGGTGGGGCATCATCGGGTCTGGCGAAGGCGTCTAGGATGGCTTGCCTGACGGCTGGCATGGTCGGTTGCGGCGGTGGTCCGGGGACTCTTTTTTCCCGTCCAGCGGCCTTGAAGCGGCGGGATTGCAGGAATGCGTAGGCGATCATCGTCATCAGTGCGTGTCGGTGAAGGCCGTTTCAGGATCAGCCCTAGAAGTCGTCGATACCGCGTTCTTCCTTGAGTTTCTGGTACGCCTGTTCGCAAATCCATCTGGCCTTGATGACGGCGGCAAGCGCCTTGAGGAGTATGTCGGCGGGCAGGTTCGAGGCATAGTATTTCCGCCCGTCGGTTGCCCGGCGTTCACCGATCAGCCAGACGTCCGCATCGCCGGGCATGGCCTGTACACGGCCATTCGCCATCGGTTCTTGTGGCCATCGGCGATGCGGACACGGGTTGCGGCGAAGCGACACTTCAGCCTGCCTTTGGTCACTCGCCTCCAACTGACCTTCCACCATTTTTCGCCTTCCAGCATTTGCAGGGCAGACACGGCCTCGCGATCCGGCAGGTGATATTTGCGGCGGCGCGCCGCCCTCACCCGGTCGATCTACTCGAGGACAATCTCAGGTTTGCTCAGGACATTTGCCGATCTTCCGGCATCCGGGCCCGGGCCATGCGGTCGGGATCGTTGGTCCAGACATCTGGGAGGAACAGCCGCAACCCCACCCCCACCGGCACCTCGCCCGGGGCCAGCGTGACCGAGACCAGCGACTGGCAATTCTCGGTCTTGCCCAGCGAGGACGCATATTGCGGCGCAAACCCGACCGAGCGTTGCCCTTCTTCGGCAGACAGGTATCATCGATGACCAGAAAGGCCTCCTCGCCGCCAACCAGCCTGTCGGCCTCGACCAGCAAGGCCGCCTCCAGCGGCGCACTGTCCCAGACCTCGTCGGCGATGAAATGATGCAGTGGTCATAGCTGACCGCCCCGTCCCCGCGCCGCCATCGACTGCACGCTCTTGCGATCACCCGGACCGATCAGCCCCGCTACATAAACAGGACACATCCGCCCTCGCGTCTTGTGCCCAAGCGCCGCGATAAACGGCGCCAGCCAGGTTTCCAGATCGTCCCGCCAGGTTCCCATAAACCGCCAGTCTCCCTTAATGCGGGCTCTCTATAAATCATCCAAAACCGCTCCCGTGAATCTGGAGATTATCGCATCAGCAAAAATCTGCCAAAGTAGTGCTAGTCACCTGAATCCGAATTTCGTTTTTTTGTTTTTTGGCAGAATTGTTTGACGGATGCGGGGATTTCGTCTGCGGATTTGACCCATTTATAGAGTTTGGGGTTCTCATTGTGGGCATCGATGAATGCGGCGATGTCGGCTTCCAGTTCTGCGGTGGAACGGTGAACACCGCGTTGCAGCTGCTTGCGCGTCAATTCCGCAAACCAGCGCTCAACCCGGTTGATCCAACTCGCTGAGGTGGGTGTGAAGCGGACATGCCAATGTGGACGCCGCGCCAGCCAGGCCTTGATCCTCGGCGTCTTGTGCGTGGCGTAGTTGTCCATCACCAGATGCACGTCCGGTCCATTGGGCATCTCGGCGTCGATCCGCTTCAGGAAATCGAGGAATTCAGTTGCCCGGTGGCGCTTGTAACATTTGCCAATCACCGCGCCCGTGGCGATGTCGAGCGCGGCAAACAGCGATGTCGTCCCGTGACGGATGTAGGTGTGGGTTCTGCGCTCTGCGACACCTGGTGCCATCGGCAGCACCGGCTGCTCGCGATCCAGCGCCTGGATTTGGGATTTCTCGTCCACGCACAACACGATGGCGCGGTTCGGCGGCGCCATGTAAAGGCCGACAATATCCTGCACCCTGTCGACGAACAGCGGATCGGTGGAAAGCTTGAATGTCTCGCTGCGATGCGGCTGCAGGCCAAACGCGGCCCAGATCCGGCGGATGGTGGTGTGCGACAGACCAGTCGTCGCGGCCATCGAGCGGATCGACCAATGAGTGGCGTCCTTCGGCCTGTTGTTCAGCGTCCGCTCAATCACCCCGGCCACCTGATCGTCTGATACCGTGCGGGGGCGGCCTGGACGATACTCGTCGGTCAGCCCTTCAATCCGGTTCCTGACAAACCGCCTGCGCCACTTGCCGACAGTGTGCTCGTGCACGCCAAGCTGCGCGCCAACCTCCTTGCTTTGAAGCCCTTGTGCACACAGCAGGATCATACGGCACCGGTCCGACAGCGAGCGCGCCGCCTTGTGCCGTCGAACCTGAGCTTCAAGAAAGTCGCGCTCCGGCGAACTAAGGACCACTTCATCGGCGGCACGGCCAATCGTATCATCTCTCCCCACATCGCTCGGATCAATGATACGAACTACAGTTCCGCGTGACTATGTGTTTGATCCCACGGTTTAATGGTGTGATCCTTTCGCAGGAATGGAAGGATGCCTTATGGGACAAGTTCGTCGTGCGTCGGGATCGGCGCCGCAAACTGGATTTCGAGAGCGGCATACGGGACGAGCTTCTTTCTCCGAATTTGGCGCGGGGAATTGAATTGTTGCGGTGCACTTTTCGCCCTCATTCAATCAGCGGAAAGGAAGACTACAGTCACAAGGGCGAAGAGGCCGGATTTGTAGTTTCTGGCAAACTTACTCTTTGGCTTGATGGTAAGGAGATCTCTCTCGAGTCTGGTGACAGCTTTGCCTTCGAGAGTTCGATTCTGAACTGGCCCCCATTTCGACCGAACACCTTGGCTTGACCAAGGAGGCTTAAGGATAGCCTTGAGCACATGCTCATGCCTGAGATTGAAATCATTACCGATGGCGGCCGCCGTCGGCGCTGGTCTGCGGCAGATAAGCTTCGGATCGTGGAAGAGACGATGTTTGAGGGGGAGAGCATTTCCGCCGTTGCGCGTCGCAATGGCGTGGCTCCCAATCTGCTGTATCGTTGGCGCAAGCTCATGCTCGAAGGAGGAAGCATCGCCGTGGCCGCAGATGACAGCGTCACCGGCAACAAGACGGACCGTGATATGGAAGCCCGCATCCGAGAACTTGAACGCCAGCTTGGGCGCAAGACGATGGAAGTGGAGGTCCTGAAAGAGGCCCTCGACAAGTCACGGGCAAAAAACGACCTTGCTTGCGCAGTCGTTGAAACGGAACGATTTGCCATGAAGACCGTTGCCGATGTTTTGGAGGTCTCCCGTTCCAACCTGCATGACCGGGTGAACGGTAGCGCAAAGCCGCGTCGGGCTATCATAAAGCCCAAGACGCGGTGGTCCTGCCACGTATCCAGACGTTGGTGGCGAAGCGCCCGACCTATGGGTACCGCCGAATTACGGCCATTCTGAACCGGCAGTTGCGTTCTGAAGGCCTTGCTGCACTAATCACAAGCGGGTTTGCCGGATCATGGAGCGCAACAACTTGCTTCTCCAGCGATCCGGCTTCGATCGACCCGAGCGAAATCATGATGCGCTCAAACCTGCGTTGGTGCAGCGATGGCCTGGAGTTCGCTTGCTGGAACGGCGATGTCATCCGTCTGGCTTTCCTCATCGACGCCCACGACCGCGAGATCATCTCATGGCGGGCTGTGGGTAATACCGGGATCAGCGGATCGGACGTGCGCGACATGCTGCTTGAGGCTGTCGAACGGAGGTTCGGCACACACCGCGCCCCGGAACAGGTAGAGGTGATGTCTGATAACGGAAGCGCCTACACTGCCAAAGAAACCCGCATCTTCGCGCAACAACTCGGCCTGGAATCCTGCTTCACGCCGGTCAAAAGCCCGCAATCCAACGGCATGTCAGAGGCTTTTGTGAAGACGCTAAAGCGCGACTACGTCCGCGTGAACCCATTGCCCAACGCCGAAACCGTGATGTCATTGATAGGTGACTGGATCGAAGACTATAACGAGAACCACCCACACAGCCGCCTGAAATGGAAATCGCCTCGCGAGTTCATCAGAGCTAAAACCCAAACCGCTTAGGTGTCCGGTGAAACGGGGGCAGGATCAGATTCCGCACCGCTATACCAATGAGAGCGACGAAGAAACGGTGATAATCTGGGCCATTTCACCGCCGTCCTACTGAGCACTAATCAATTACAGAACTTTGGAGGCCTTTGTTTGGCCCCGATGATTCCGGGCACCTGTGTGCTAAGGTGGATTTGCAACGATCTATGCTTTGAGCGATCCATCGGTATCTGTCAGGATCGAACTTGAACCGGTGAAGACCCCGAAATTGACCTGCTTGCGCAGGTTGTTTCTAGCCACCTGGAACTGTAATTCGTATCATAATCTGAACTGAGCTTCCTGAGGTGATGCGATGGTTGGACGGGTAGCAGGCGCGGTGGTGCTGAGCGAAGAAGAGCGCCGGTTTCTCGAAGATCAGGTTCGGCGGCACAAGGCACCTAAAGCGTCCCGCCTTTAACCAGAGACATACCCTGCAGCCTTGAAGAATTTCCAGTACTCGTCGGGTGAGTAGAGGTCGCAGACCTCGGCGATTGTGTCGAACATGTAGGTGGATATCCTGGCGCAGCACCTTCTGAGTATCCGCCATGCAGAAGAGCGATTTTCGATCCAGAAGCGATCGGCCTTGGCGAGCGCATTTGCGGTTTCGATCAGCTTGCGCATGAGCGCGACGAGGGCGACCTTTGCAGGTTTTCCGGCGTCGCGAAGCGCGATGTATTTGGCCTTCAAGTCCTGGTTGAAGCGCATGACGACGAGCGCCGGCATGTAGAGCGCATCGCGCAGGGGTTTTCTCCCGCCCCTGATGAAGGACTTGCCCTTCCACTGGCCGGATTCCCGACTGTGAGGAACGAGCCCGGCCAGGCTTCCCGCCTGTTTCCGCGCCAGCGTGCCGATCTCGGGCAGGAAGGCGAGGATCGCCGCCGTCACGACCGGGCCAAGGCCGGGGATCAGCCCTGCGATGAACGTCTGTGTGCCCAGGAGCCAAACGGCGCGTCCATCACCAGACGATCCCCGCGCGGCGCCCAACCGCGCAGGCGGATCAGTTTCGTCTTCACCGAGGTTTCGTCAAGGAAGACAACGTGTTCGAGGTGCTCGGCCACGTCAGGAACGCAATGCGCAAGCCACTCCTCGCGCTGCCGCCTTACCTTGGCGCGACCGGGTTCGGTGGCAACCAGCCTTCGTCAGGGAAACGCCCCACCGGGGCCTTTCCAGATCTTCCTCAGTTATTTGTGCGTATACCCCAGCTTGCGAAGGAACTTGCCAATCGCGTTCGGATGCGCGCGCACGACGGTCGCGTCCTGCAAGGCCGAGGCCAGTTCCGGCATCGTGATGTCGCCGTCCTGCGCGATGATCTCGGCGAAGAAGAACCGGTACGGATCGAGCTTGCCGTTGCCCTTTGGCCGCCACTGCGGCATGATGCTGGCCCGCCCCCTGAGCCGGATCGCATGCTTCCATCTGGCGCCTGTCGCCGGCGAAAGTTTCAGGCGCAAAGCCCCCGCACGCTTAACCCTTCTTCAGTCAATCTCTGAAACCGCAAACGAAGCGCGTTTGGTAAAGGTGCTGACATGATCCATCCTCCCAAACAGGATAAATCACATTCCCAACCATATAGGAATCCCACGATTCAGGTTTTCGGCGGGACGCCTTAAATGCAAAATACTCTAGACGACACGGCTCAGCGACCGTCAGAATGTTTTGATGGGCACCCGGCCTGTCGCGCTTTGTGTCAGATTTGTGCCAATCGGAAACTTCCGTTCCGGCAATGTTACACATTGGGCCGTATTTTCTGCATCCCCGGCCATGTACCTATTGCTGTTTTTCCTGGTTGCGAGTAATCCCTGCCTTGGGACACCCCTCCCCAACGAGGGGCGCTTTATCTGGAAGGGTAGCAAAATGGCTATTGCACAACCGGCGACGCGGCCGGCCAATCCGCGTTTTTCTTCTGGCCCCTGCGCCAAGCCCCCCACCTTCGACCTTGGCAAGCTTGCGGATGCGCCTTTGGGCCGCTCGCACCGTGCCGCGATCGGCAAGGCAAAGCTCAAGGCGGCGATCGAGGAAACCCGCGACATGCTGGGTATTCCCGCAGACTACAAGATCGGCATTGTTCCCGCCTCGGATACCGGCGCCTTTGAAATGGCGATGTGGAACCTGCTGGGCGCGCGCGCGGTCGAGATGCTGGCCTGGGAGAGCTTCGGCGCGGGCTGGGTCACGGATGTGACCAAGCAACTCGGGCTCAATGCGGTGGTCAAGATCGCCGAGTACGGCGAGATCGTTGATCTGGCGGGCGTCGATTTCGACAAGGATGTCTGCTTTACCTGGAACGGCACCACGTCCGGTGTCCGGGTTCCCGGCGGCGATGCGATCCCGGCGGATCGTGCCGGCCTGACCCTGTGCGACGCCACCTCGGCCGCCTTTGCAATGGACCTGCCGTGGGACAAGCTGGATGTGACGACATTTTCCTGGCAGAAGGTTCTGGGCGGCGAAGCGGCACATGGCATGCTGATCCTGGGCCCCCGCGCAGTGGAACGCCTCGAGAGCTATACGCCTTCATGGCCGCTGCCCAAGATTTTTCGTCTGACCAAGAGCGGCAAGCTGATCGATGGCATCTTCAGCGGCGAGACGATCAACACGCCGTCGATGCTCTGTGTCGAAGATTATCTGCTGGCGCTTGACTGGGCACGTTCCGAAGGCGGCCTGAAGGGCATGATTGCCCGCGCGGACGCCAATACCGCCGCCGTGACCGACTTTGTTCAGGCGCATGACTGGATCGATTTCCTGGCAACCGACCCGGCGACACGTTCGAACACGTCGGTCTGCCTCAAGTTTACCGATGCCCGGATCACCGATGGCGCGGGCTTTGCCAAGGCCGTGGCCAAGCGGTTGGAAATCGAGGGTATCGCGCTGGATATCGGTGCCTACCGGGATGCACCTGCGGGCCTGCGCATCTGGTGCGGCAGCACGGTCGAAACGGCGGATATCGAGGCGATGCTGCCCTGGCTGGCATGGGCCTTCGAGGTCGAGATCGCTGCCCTGAGCCAGGCCGCCTGATTCACGATATTCCGGCTCCGGATGTGTCCGGGGCCACCTTCCCAATTCCCCAGTCAGGAGAATCCGGCTCTGTTCCGGAAAATTCAACAATGACCAAACCCAAAGTACTCGTTTCCGACAAACTGTCCCCGACCGCCGTGCAGATTTTCCGTGATCGCGGCATCGATGTGGATTTCGAACCCGATCTTGGCAAGGACAAGGACAGGCTGGCCGAAGTGATCGGCCAATATGACGGTCTTGCCATTCGCAGCGCCACCAAGGTGACGGAAACCATCCTGCGCCACGCCGACAGGCTGCGCGTCGTGGGGCGTGCCGGGATCGGTACCGACAATGTCGACAAGGAAGCCGCCTCCAAGAAGGGCGTGATCGTGATGAACACGCCGTTCGGCAACATGATCACCACCGCCGAACACGCCATCGCAATGATGTTTGCCGTCGCGCGCCAGATCCCCGAAGCCTCGGCCAGCACCCATGCCGGCAAGTGGGAGAAATCCAAGTTCATGGGGGTCGAACTGACCGGCAAGACGCTGGGCGTGATCGGGGCCGGCAATATCGGTGGCATCGTCTGCGACCGTGCGCGCGGACTGAAAATGAAAGTCATCGCCTATGACCCGTTCCTGAGCGAGGAAAAGGCGCAGAAGATGGGTGTCGAGAAAGTCGAACTCGACGCGCTTCTGGCCCGCGCCGATTTCATCACGCTGCATGTTCCGTTGACCGATCAGACCCGCAACATCCTGTCCGCCGAAAACCTCGCCAGGACAAAGAAGGGGGTGCGTATCATCAACTGCGCCCGCGGTGGGCTGGTGGACGAGGCCGCGCTGGCCGAACTGCTGAAGTCCGGACATGTCGCCGGGGCCGCGTTCGATGTGTTTGCCGAGGAGCCTGCCACGGAAAACCCGCTGTTCAACCTTCCCAATGTGGTCTGCACACCACATCTGGGCGCGGCGACGACCGAGGCACAGGAAAACGTAGCCCTGCAGGTTGCCGAGCAGATGTCGAACTACCTGCTGACCGGTGCGGTCGAAAACGCGCTGAACATGCCGAGCGTTACCGCCGAAGAGGCCAAGGTGATGGGTCCGTGGGTCAAGCTGGCGGGGCATCTCGGCGCATTCATCGGACAGATGACAGACGAGCCGATGAAGGCGATCAACATCCTCTATGACGGTGTTGTGTCCGAAATGAACCTCGAGGCGCTGAACTGTGCCGTGGTGGCCGGAATCATGAAACGCGCCAACCCCGAGGTCAATATGGTCAGCGCGCAAGTCATTGCCAAAGAGCGCGGCATCAAGATCAGCACCACCAATCAGGACAAGTCGGGCGCCTTTGACGGTTACATCAAGGTGACCGTGGTGACCGAAAAACGCGAACGCTCGATCGCGGGCACGGTGTTTTCGGACGGCAAACCCCGCTTTATCCAGATCAAGGGTATCAATATCGATGCCGAGGTGGGCGCGCACATGCTCTATACCACCAATGACGACGTACCGGGCATCATCGGCACGCTGGGTCAGACCATGGGCGAGAACGGCGTGAACATCGCCAACTTTACACTGGGTCGCTCTGACAAGGGCGGCGAGGCGATCGCGCTTCTCTATGTCGACGCCGAGGTGCCCGCCCCTGTGCGCGAAAAGCTGGCCGGCACGGGCATGTTCCGCCAGATCAAACCGCTGCAATTCGACGTCGCCTGATCGCGACCGACGCGGGAAACCGCATTTTGCGCCGTCTGCCTGGCCGGGCGGACGGCGTTTTGATTTTGCGGCGGGCGCCGCATCGCAAATCTGTACTTTTCATCGGCACCGCGCTGCGCTAGCCCACGCACATGACACAACCTGTTTACGCTATCGGCGACATTCACGGCCAACTCGGCTTTCTCGAAACGGCTCTCGATCTTATCGCGGCTGACGGGGGCGATGACGCGGAGATCGTGTTTCTCGGCGATCTCGTGGATCGCGGCCCCGATGCGCGGGGTGTGATTGAGCGTCTGATGCAGGGACAGGCGGCCGGAAAGAACTGGCACGTCATCAAGGGCAATCATGACCGGATGTTCCATCGTTTCGTGACCGAGGGACACGAGCATGATGATCGCATCCTGTCCGGGATCGGCTGGCTGCACCCGCGCTTGGGCGGACCTGCCACGCTTGCGTCCTATGGGGTCGATGTCGAAACGGATCTGTCCCTACCGCGCCTTCACGGCGAAGCGCAGCGCGCGGTGCCACAGGCGCATCTGGACTATCTAAAGCATCTGCCGCTGTATCTTGAGCGCGATGATCTGCTCTTCGTGCATGCGGGCATCGCACCGGGCGTGGCGTTGCAGGATCAGGCCGAAGATGACCTGATTTGGATCCGGGACCCGTTTCTCAAGAATACCGACAGCCATCCGTGGCTGGTGGTGCATGGGCACACGGCGCTGGATTTCCCGTTGCATTTCGGCAATCGCGTCGATCTGGATGGCGGTGCCGGCTATGGTCGCCCGATCATCCCGGCAGTGTTCGAAGGCCGCGATTGCTGGTTGCTGAGCAAGGGCGGGCGGGTGCGGTTGACGCCTTAATCTTCGCCCCAGAGATCGGTTGAGAGGTACTTCAGACCGCTGTCGCAGATGATCACACCGATGCGGCCACCAGCCTCTGACCCGGCCAGCAGGTCAAGCGCCGCCGCCACGTTTGCGCCGGCAGAAAACCCTGCGAAAATGCCCTCTTCGCGCGCCAGTGCCCGTGCAGTCTCGCGCGCGGTTTCGCCGCTGATCGTGCAGAAACCGTGCACCAGCTTGGCATCCAGCAAAGACAGGTCCGGCATGGCGTAACCACCGCCCTGGATCGGGTGGCCGGGATGGGTCACTTTCTGCCCGGCGAGCGCCGCCGCGCCCTCGGGTTCGACCACATAGCCACGCAATGCCCCGTTGCGTTGCCGCAAAGCCCGCATCGTACCGCCAAAGGTGCCGCCGGAGCCTGCAAAATCTGCAAACGCGGTCAGGCTGCAATCGCTGTCCGCCCAGAGTTCGGGTCCGGTGGTGTCGAAATGGGCCTGCGCGTTGCCCGGATGTGCGAACTGGTTGGCGCGAAATGCCCCGCGCTCGGCGGTGATGCGTTGCGCCGCGTCCTCGACCAGCGCCAGATCGGCGCCGGATACCTCGCCGGCAATGCTGTTCTCGGCCTGATCGACCAGCACGACCTCGGCGCCAAGCGCGGCCATCATCCGTGCCCGCTCGGGGGAATTGCCCCGGCTCATCACCGCGACGAACGGATGGCCCAGCACCGAACAGACAATCGCCAGCCCGGTGCCCATGTTGCCGCTGGTCAACTCGACCACGGTTTGCCCCGGCGCAAGGGAACCGTCCGCGCGTGCCGCGTCGATAATGCCGCGTGCGGCGCGGTCTTTCTTGGAAAAGCCGGGATTGAGATAGTCCAGCTTGGCCAGGATGCGTCCCCTGAGCCCGCGGGATTCAACCATCCGGTCCAGCCAGACAGATGGCGTTCGCCCGATTGCCCCGAGTATCGAATCGCTCGCGCTCATGTCCAGTCGAGCACCACTTTGCCGCTCTGCCCGGATTTCATCGCCGCGAACCCTTCGGCGAAATTCTCGGCGGCAAAGCGGTGGGTGATCACGCCGCTTACATCCAGGCCGTTCTGCAACATGGCGATCATCTTGTACCAGGTTTCAAAGATCTCGCGACCATAGACTCCCTTGATGGTGATCGCCTTGAACACGATACGCGACCAGTCCACCGGCGATTTACCCGGCGGAATGCCCAGCATCGCGATGCGCCCGCCCATGGTCATTGCCTCGATCATCTGGTCCAGCGCCCGCTGGTTGCCCGACATTTCCATGCCGACGTCAAAGCCCTGTTTCATGCCCAGCCGCCCGATCACCGCGTCGAGATCCTCGTTTGCCACATTGACCGGCACCACATCGGCAACCCTTGCCGCCAGATCCAGCCGCGCCTGATTGATGTCGGTGATCGCCACATGACGCGCGCCCACGTGGCGGGCAACGGCGGCGGCCATGATGCCAATCGGCCCCGCCCCCGTGATCAGGACGTCCTCGCCCACCAGATCAAAGCTCAGCGCGGTGTGCACGGCGTTGCCCAGCGGGTCGAGAATGGCCCCGATATCGTCGCTGATTTCGTCCGGCAGGGGAACGACATTGAATGCCGGGAGCCGAAGGTATTGCGCAAATGCGCCCTGTTCGTTGACGCCGATGCCACGGGTTTCGGGATCAAGGTGAAACTTGCCCGCGCGCACCTGTCGCGATTGGTGCCCGATCAGGTGGCCTTCGCCGCTGCATCGCTGGCCGATCTCGAGATCTTCGACATTCCGGCCGATCTCGACAATCTCGCCAGCGAATTCGTGGCCGGTGATCAGCGGGACAGGCACGGTCTTTTCCGCCCATTCATCCCAGTTCCAGATATGCACATCGGTGCCGCAAATGCCGGTCTTGTTGATCCTGATCAGCACGTCATCCGGGCCGATTTCGGGAACAGCGGCATCGACCATCCACAGCCCTTCGGCGGCCCGGGATTTTTCGAGCGCTTTCATCGTGTTCTTCATGATATCACTCCAAGATCCCTGCCGACAGTACCAAAGGCAGCCAGCGCCCGGTCGAGCTCATCGCGCGTCAGCGCCGCGTTCATCTGGGTGCGGATGCGGGCCTGTCCACGCGGAACCACCGGAAAGAAAAAGCCGGAAACATAAACGCCGTCATCAAACAGGCGGGCGGCCATGTCCTGTGCCAGTTGCGCCTCGCCCAGCATCACGGGGACGATGGGATGCTCTCCCGGCAAAAGGTCAAAACCCAGCTCTTCAAGCCCTGCGCGCCAATAACGCGCGTTTTCAAACAGCCGTGCGCGCAGGTCGCCACCGTTTTCCACCAGCCGGATCGCCTCGATCCCGGCAGCGACAATTGCCGGAGGCAACGAATTCGAGAACAGGTAGGGCCGTGCGCGCTGGCGCAACAGGTCGATCACCGGCTGCGGACCCGCCACATAGCCGCCGATGGCTCCGCCAAGCGCCTTGCCCAAAGTACCCGTCAGGATGTCGGCCCGAACCCCGAAATGGTCCGGCGTGCCCGCGCCGTTCGGACCCATGAAGCCGGTGGCATGACAGTCATCGACCATCAGGATCGCATCATACCGATCGGCCAGGGCGCGGATTTCGGGCAGCTTTGCAAGGTAGCCATCCATGCTGAATACGCCGTCGGTGGCGATCATGACGTGACGCGCACCATCATCGCGCGCGGCTTTCAACTTGGTTTCGAGATCGGTCATGTCCGAGTTGGCATAGCGATACCGCCTGGCCTTGCAGAGGCGAATGCCGTCGATGATCGACGCATGGTTCAGCGCATCGGAAATCACCGCGTCTTCCGGCCCGAGCAGAGGTTCGAAAACCCCGCCATTCGCATCGAAGCAAGCGGCGAACAGGATCGAATCGTCGGTTTCAATGAAGCCGGCCAGACGTTTTTCGAGATCACGGTGCAAATCCTGCGTGCCACAGATGAACCGTACGCTCGCCATGCCGAACCCGCGCGGTTCCATCGCCGCGCGGGCGGCCGAAATCAGGTTGGGATGGTCGGCCAGCCCAAGATAGTTGTTGGCACACAGGTTGATGACCTGGCGGTCTCCGACTTCGATTTCGCCGCCTTGTGGCGAGGTGATCATGCGCTCGCGCTTGGTCATACCTTCGGCATCGATCTGGGCGAGCGTTTCGGAAATATGTGACAGAAATGCTTGAGACATGATGGACCTCCGTTCGAGTCGGCTTCTACCATAGCGGATTAAATTCCGAAATAGGGGAATTTGTTATACTGGAAAAAAATCCGCCAAACCGGAATATTTCCGTGTCACGGCGGCGGCGCGACCCGTGAAAGCTCGGAAACCAGGCTATCCACACGCTCGACATTCAAGCGCACGGGCAGCGTGATGACCTTGCTGCGAAACGCCGGGGGCAGCCGGACGGCGTCCTTTTCCGTCGTGACCATCTGCGCCCCGAGCGCGCGCGCCTCGGTCTCCATCCGCGACATGAGCGCGCCTGTCAGCGGTTGATGATCGTCCAGCGGCTCGCAGCGGCGCAGGTCGGCCCCCAGTTCGCGCAATGTGGCAAAGAACTTTTCCGGCATGCCGATGCCTGCAAATGCCAGAACCGGCGTGTCCGTCCAATCCATCCCGGTCTGCAAGGGTTCGACACTGCCCTCGTACCGTGGCACGGTCAGTGCTGCGCCCCAGTCGCGGCTGAATTTTTTCTGCGCTTCCGGCTTGCCCAGCGACAGGACCACGTCGGCACGCTGCAATCCGACCGCTACAGGTTCGCGCAGCGGGCCAGCGGGCAAACACCGGCCATTGCCGAACCCCTGCTCGGCATCGACAACGATGATCGAGAGGTCCTTGGCGACGGCGGGGTTCTGAAACCCGTCATCGAGTACGATCACCGTCGCGCCGGCCAAGGTGGCGGCCTGAACACCGGCGGCGCGGTCATTGGCCACCCAGACCTGTGCAAACGCCGCAAGCAGCAGGGGTTCGTCCCCCGTATCCGCGGCGGTATGGGCCGACGGATCGACCGACACCGGCCCGGTCAGCCGCCCGCCATAACCCCGCGTGACGACAAAGGGGTCGTGCCCGGCATCGCGCAACCGTTCGACCAGCCAGATCACGGTGGGAGTCTTGCCCGTTCCGCCCGCGTTCAGATTGCCCACGCAGATCACCGGAACATCCGGTCGCGCCACCGGCGCACGCGCAACCCGGCGTGCGGTTGCGGCGGCGTAAAGGTGACCAAGCGGCGCGAGCAACCTCGCGCGCCAATTCGGCGCATCGGCGCGGGTGAACCAGAAATCAGGCTGGCGCATGATCTGCGCCTCCGCCATCCAGCTGATCGAGGATCATGTCGACCAGCTCATCGGTCATGTGTGCGCCCTCGGTCACGATTCTCCACCCGGCCAATGCCATGGTAGCCGCACGGTCGGGAGCCGACAATTGTACCACCGCGCTGCCCAATGACTCGCCGTCATGCACAAAACGCGCGGCACCTGCCGCCGCCAGCCGGGCATAAATGTCCTTATGTCCACCCACATGACTGCCATAGAGTATCGCCGACCCCAGAGCCGCAGCATCCAGTGGCGAGCAGCCATTTGCACCGGACGGCAGCGAATTCGCCATGAAGGTCAGCGGGGCGAGGCGATACCAGAGCCCGAGATTGTCGGCGTCGCGCGACAGGATGAGTTGGGTATTCTCGTCGATCATGTCGCCAGTGTCCCAATCGACGCTGCGCAGGTTTCTTGCCTCAATGCCCCGCTTGAGCGCCCCGACATCCGCATCCGCATGGGTTACGAGCACCAGTACCAGACGGTGCAAAAGCCGCAACGCCGCCCGGTGCGCGTCCAGAACCGCGCCGAATTCGGCTTCGGTGACATGCGCGGCAAGCCAGACCGGTCTGCCGGAAAACTCGCTTGTGACACTGGCCAGCTCGTCGTCGGAACAGGGCGGCGGCGTGGCGCAGCTGCGCAGGCGCGCAGCAACGCGGATCTGAGAATTGGGCACGCCGACATTGCGGATCATCTGCGCGGCGGCATCGGAATTGGCGAGAATGGTGGTGAAACAGGCCAGGCTGGGTCCGGTCAGGTCGGGAA
Organism: Sedimentitalea sp. XS_ASV28; assembly: GCF_041224545.1. Classification (NCBI taxonomy): domain Bacteria; kingdom Pseudomonadati; phylum Pseudomonadota; class Alphaproteobacteria; order Rhodobacterales; family Paracoccaceae; genus Sedimentitalea; species Sedimentitalea sp. XS_ASV28. The sequence goes on from NZ_JBGFGP010000124.1 coordinate 18,705, forward strand.
ACCAGCTGTATCTCCGCGCCGGGAAGTCGGTTTCGCCAACATCCAGCAGGATCATCGGCACCTCGGCTTCTGACGCGGCGGCGATCAGGTTGGGCATGAGGTTGCCTCCGGTCCAGAGACAGAGGTCCGGCAGCCAGTGTTCGAGAAAGTGCCGCGCCCCGTCAGGGTGATCGGACTCGAGCGGCACAATATGATCGCAGCCGTTTTGTGGTGCGGGCGGCGGATCGAAACGTGCGGTTTCGATGGTGACGAGCAGATGCAGATCCGGCCGCATGATGCGCAACCGCAGGCTGAGATCACACAGCGCGGAATAGCGTTGTTCATTGGTGGCATGGGCCCAGATAAGTTCGCCCCGGGGGCGTGGTGGTTGCGGCGCGCTGCTGCCGACGGGTTGCCGCCGCGTCAGGGCGCGATACGCCGCGAGACCGAAAGACCGGCTCATGCGCTCAGCCCGCTCGCCCGGGCGGTATCATCGCCGGGTGGCGTCGCTGGCGGCAAAGAGTTTGTGCCATGTTCGATTTCCTTTGCGCAGCGGCGGGATCCGGAACCTTCGCAGCCTACGCGATGGGCAGGTCGCGTCAAGACGGGCGCAGCGCCGCCCTCAGCAGGCGATGCATGGCCCGGCCGCCGGCGATCAGTCCGTTGATTGTCGGGTGCGGGTTGTTGAAACGTGGGGGCGTGCCGGTCTTGTCGGTACAGATCGCGCCCGCCTCGTGCAGGATCAACGTGCCGGCGGCCACGTCCCATTCCCAGCACGGATGCAGCGTGATCATCGCGTCAAACCGGCCCTGTGCCACAGTTGCCATACGATAGGCCAGCGACGGACGATAGGCGCGGGTGAACGCGGGAACGGTCCCGCCCTGCCAGTTGCCCTCTGCCATGCTAGGCCGGTTGGCCAGCACTTTCGAACCTTTCAGGACGCTGGCGACGGATGGCGAAATCGGGGTGCCATTGACCCGCGCGCCTGCGCCTTTGGCCGCGACATACATCAGATCACGCTGCGGCAAATAGATCACGCCCGCCGTCACGATGCCCCGTTCCGCCACAGCGATGGAATGCGCCCATGTCGCGCTGCCTTCGGCAAAGCTGCGGGTTCCGTCGATGGGGTCGACGATGAACACCCGATCGCGCGACAATCGCTCGGCGCTGTCCTCGCTCTCTTCCGAGAGCCAGCCGTAATCGGGCCGCGCCCTGCGCAAAATGTCGTGCAACAGGTCATTGACCGCGAGGTCGGCTTCGGTGACTGGCCCAGCGCCATCGGGCTTGTCCCAGCGGCGCGTGCTTGGTCCGGCAAAGCCCGTCGCGATTTCGCCCGCCGCGCGGGCGGCATCGACAAGCAGATCGAGATCAGTCGCCGGCAAGGGTCATCCCTTCGATCAGCAGCGAAGGAACCACGCGCGACAGCCAGGGGCGTGCATCATTGGCGGGAATGATCCGGCGCAACATGTCGCGCAGGTTCCCTGCGATGGTGCATTCATTGACCGGATGGGTGATCTCGCCGTTCTCGACCCAGAATCCCGACGCACCGCGCGAATAGTCGCCGGTATTGGGGTTGATGGTGCTGCCGATCATCGACGTGACGAGCAGCCCGGTTCCCATCGCGGCGATCAGGTCGGCCCTGCTCTGCGCGCCCTGCGTCAGGGCGGTGTTCCACGTGGCAGGCGAAGGGGGTCCGGACACGCCACGCGCGGCGTTTGCGGTGGATGCCATGCCAAGCTTGCGGGCACTGGCGAGATCCAGTGTCCAGCCCGTCAGCACCCCGTTTTCGACAATGGCGCGGCGGGCGGTGGGCAGGCCCTCGGCATCGAACGGTCGAGACCCTGAAACCCGCGCGCGGTGGGGGTCTTCGACAAGCGAAAGATGCTCGGGCAGCACCTGTTCGCCCAGACACCCTTCCAGCCAGGATGACCCCCGCGCAATCGCGGCACCGTTGGCGGCGGACAGCAAATGCCCGATCAATGACGAGGATATCCGCTCATCAAACAGCACCGGATACGTCCCGGTGGCGGGCTTGCGCGGGTTCAGCCGTTCGACGGCCCGCTCGCCCGCGATCCGGCCGATGTCGGTTGCGCTGCGCAGGTCTGACTGGAACACTCTCGCGTCACCGTCATAATCGCGCTCCATATCCGTACCGGTGCCTGCAATGGCGACACAGCTGACCGAGCGGCTGGTGCGATCAAAACCGCCGGAAAACCCGTTGGTTGCCGCCATATACATGCTTTGCGCCCCGTAAGAGGCATTGGCCGACTGCACTTGCGACACGCCGACCACCGCGCGCCCGGCGGCTTCGGCCTCGAGCGCGTCGCGCTCCAGCGCGGCGGGCTCCGGTTCCGGTGTCGCATCCGCCAGTTCCAGCACCGCCGCATCCCGGTCGGTGGCGAGTTGATCCGGCTGCGCAAGCCCGGCATGAGGGTCTTCGGGCGCCTCGCGCGCCATTGCCACCGCGCGCTCGGCCATGGCCGCAATCGTTGTCGCGCTGCTGTCCGATGCCGAGCTGATGGCCGAGCGTTGGCCGATAAAGACCCGCAGGCCGAGATCGGTCGCCTCTGACCGTTCCGCGATCTCAAGCTTGCCATTGCGCACGTCGATGGACAGCGACGTTCCCCGGAGGATGAGTGCCTCGGCGGCGTCGGCTCCGGCGTCACGGGCTGCACGCAGAAGGGCGCCGGCGAGATCTGGCAACGAGTCGGACATGCGCTGTTACTCCGGGTTGGATCGCAGATGTTGCATGCAGCTATGCCAGACGATCTTGGCCTGCAAGGGGCACCGGGCGGTTGGTAACGCCGCCCGGTGAAATTCGCGTTACTTGATGCGCTGGCCGTTGGCTATGATATGGCCCTGGTCGTTGATCTCGATCCTTGACTTCAGGGTGTCGGGCGCATCGCCCGGAACCGCCAGAAGCCCCATCATCAAACGCGCGCCCATTGCCTCTTCGTTGGCGACGAGCCCCATGCCGCTGAGCTTTTCGAGCAACGCGTTGGCTCCGACCATCGTGAGGTCGATATAGCCGGCCGGGCGGGGATAGCCGTTCATTGTGGTGGTGTCGTCATTGTCAAAGGTGAAATCACCGGTGCCCGACAGACTGGCACCGACGAGCGAGACCAGAAGCTTGTTGATGGTCAGGGCGCTGATTTCGGCGGGCGGCGTGGCGCCGATCTGCATCATCGCGGCCTCTTCTGGGTCCAGAAGGTTGAAGAGCAACTTGCCCTTGCCGACCGCGTCCAGCACCACGTTGGCCGGGTCGCGCGGCAATTGCGCGGCTGGGTCGATCATCGACCACAGCACTTCGGACATCGTGAAATCACCCAGGTTCAGACCGATGGCGAAATCCTGATCCTCGTCCGACTCGCGAACCGGGATGCTGAGGTTGAAACCGGAAACCGCAGCGGAAATCTCGACCGGAACCGGCAGTTCGTCGGCCTGCATCGAGACCCCAATCTGCTTTTGCTCCAGGTCATAGCCGAGATGGTCGGCATCCATCGTGAAGCTGAAACGGCCGCCTTGCGATGTGCTGGCAAAGGCAAAGGACTCGCCATCGCCCACGCCCTGGAAATCCGAGCTTCCGGATCCGTATGTCAGGGTACCGTCGAATGCCAGACCATTTTCCAGCGCAGCATCGAAATCGTCCGGGTCCATGCCCGGTGGCATCGCTCCGGTTCCCTCGGTCCGAACATCGGCAATCGCGCCCTTGAAGCTGCCCATGTCGTCGGACTCGGGATCGTCAAAACCGATATCATAGCGCACGGCATCCGCCGTCAACTGCTGGCTGTAGGTGCGAAGATCGCCTGTCAGTGTGCGGGTGCTCGAATTGACATTCTCGATCGTCAAAAGGACGCTGAGCATGTTCTCGGGCATCGGTTCGTCTGCAATCGAAAGTGATGCCAGTTCCATTTTAGCCAATGCGGAAGAATAGTCATAGGTCACGTCGCCCCGGTCGCCCGAGGCGGTCATGCTGCTATCGTTGTGCGAAAACGCTAGAGCGCCCGTGACCGGCTTGCCGGTTTCATCCACAGTGGCAAAGTTCATCGGTATGTTGTCGGGTACAGCGATGTCAACGGTGCCATCGCCATTCTCGGAGAACGTCAGGGTGCCCATGGTGATCGTAACTGTGCCCTCCTCTTCCGCGAGGGGCATTTCGATCGATACGTCACTGACGGTCAGGACCCCGCCGGACCCGCTCGCGTCACCTGATACCGAATAGCCGGTGGATGTCAGGTAATCCTGCCAGTCCGCCCAGACATCTGCGGCTGTCAGGTCGGCATGGGCCGCCTGAGTTGCGAGGACATAGAAAAACGCGGCACCAAAGCCCCGTGCGAAGCGAGCGTTCATGGGCTAACCCTTCCAAAACAATTTTCGGCGCATCGTCTGCGCTTGGCAATCGGGCGTCAAGGGGTGGACCCGATCAATTCGTGGCATTACCACCTGTCCCAGGTGGCATTGTGAGGGAACGTGCACATGGACATGACGGGAAAGACGGTACTGATCACGGGCGCCAGCCGCGGGATCGGTGCGGAAGCGGCGCGGGTCTTTGCCCTTGCGGGGGCGAATGTGGGCCTGTTGGCGCGCAGCGAGGCACGCGTGGCCAGTCTTGCGGACGACCTTGGCGCGCGCGCCTTCGGCATAGCCTGCGACGTCAGTGATTACGCACAGGTCGAGGCTGCGGTGCAGGCCTGTGTCGATCGCTTTGGCGGGCTGGATGTGCTGATCAATAATGCCGGCGTGATCGAACCGGTCTCACATCTGGCCAGCGCCGATCCGGCAGCCTGGGGCCATGTCATCGACATCAACCTGAAAGGCGTGTTCTATGGCATGCGCGCTGCCCTGCCGGTGATGAGCAAGGCGGGCGGGGGCAGCATCCTGACAATCAGTTCGGGCGCGGCACATGCCCCGATCGAGGCATGGAGCCATTATTGCGCGTCAAAGGCGGGGGCCGCGATGCTGACCCGCTCGCTCGATCAGGAAAACCGTCACGCCGGCATCCGCGCGATGGGCCTGTCACCCGGAACCGTGGCCACCCAGATGCAGCGCGAGATCAAGGCCAGCGGCATCAACCCGGTAAGCCAGCTTGACTGGGAAGATCATATTCCCCCCGACTGGCCGGCGCGGACATTGCTGTGGATGTGTTCGCCGGATGCGGACGAGTTCATCGGCTCCGAGATTTCACTGCGCGACGAGGCCATTCTGAAACGCGTTGGCCTGACATGATCGACCTGCATCGGGATGACGGGTTGTGGACGGTCACGCTGAACCGGCCGGACAAGGCCAATTCGCTTACGGCGGCGATGCTGGACGAACTGGCGGGGATTGCCGAGGAAGCGACCGGGGCGCGGGCGCTGATCCTGACCGGGGCGGGCCGGGTCTTCAGCGCGGGTGCCGATCTCGACGAGGCGCGGGCCGGTCTGGCCACATCGGATGTCTGGGAACGTCTCTCGGGTGCCATCGCACGCTTGCCATGCCTGACGATCGCGGCTCTGAACGGAACACTGGCCGGGGGAGCCATGGGCATGGCGCTGGCCTGTGACCTGCGCATCGCGGTGCCGGATGCCAGGTTCTTTTACCCTGTTATGAAGCTCGGCTTTCTGCCGCAACCATCCGATCCCATTCGGCTCGCCGCGCTGGTCGGTCCCGCGCGAACCAGGTTGATCCTGATGGCGGGTCAGCGGATTACCGCGCAGGATGCCTTGCAATTCGGGCTGGTCGATCGGCTGGTGGAACCGGGTGCCCTGCTGGCGACGGCACGTGATCTCGCGGCGGATTCATGCGCCGCCGCCCCCGACATTGCGGCGGGGATCGCGCGACTCTGTGGCAAGGCGGTGGGCTAGCGGCCGGCGCGTCGCCTGCCGGGTACACGCGATCTGAAACCGGGCGGACGGTTGCGGACCCAGGAGATGAATTTCGCCAGACGCGGATGTGCCTGCAACGCCGCGATGGTGCAGTAGCTGCGGGCCAGTTCGGTTTCCGACAGGGTTGCGTGTATCTCGCGATGGCAGATGTCATGCAGAAGCACTGTCGCCCTACACTTGCCGCCCCGCAAGCGCGGGATCAGGTGGTGCAGGCTCTGCGGCACGTCCGCAGGGATCGGGCGACCGCACAGGGCGCAAATCGGAGGCGTCTCGTCAGACATCGTGCTTGATCCTCCTGCGCCGGACAGGCAAGGGTCTTGGCGCAATACGTGAAACGAGCATGGGCTATTGTGATGGATTTCGACCTGGAGAACCAACCCGAAATCGTGCGGCGGGCAGTTGATCTCGGGCTGCAGGGCTGGGAGCTGGCGAAAGAGTGGTTGCTCAGCCCCGCGGCCTGGACACAGTTTGCCCTGCTGGTCGCGGCCTTTGTGCTGGCGCTGCTGGTTACCCGCAAGGTGCGGCCGGCGCTGACCCGGCTTCTGACGCCGGCCGAGGGCCAGGACGGCATGATCGCCACCGCACGGCGCGCGGTTCTGGCCTTCCTCCCGCTGATCCTTCCGCTCATGGCATATCTGTTCACCGGCATCGGCGAAGGTGTCGTGCGCTCCATCTTTGACAGTGGCGAGGTCATCGCGTTTGGCAAGCGGGTGTTCCTATTCCTTGCGGCCCGCATTCTGGTCAAGGAGGTCATCGACGAGCCGTTTCTCAACATGCTCGGGCGACTGGTGGTGCTGCCCATTGCTGCGCTCTACGCGTTCGGGCTTCTGGACGAGGTCAACCTGTGGCTGAGCGAAACCACCGTGGGGCTGGGCAATATCCGCTTTTCCCTCATGGCGCTGGTGCGTGGTCTGATCGCGGGCAGCTTGCTGTTCTGGTTCGGACGATGGTCGAACGATCAATCGGCGGCGTTTCTCAAGAAACAGGAGCAAATGCGCCCTGCGACCCGCGAACTTGCGATCAAGGCGGCGGAAATCGCGATCTTCGGCCTCGCCTTCATCCTGCTGATGAACATCATGGGGGTGAACCTGTCGACCCTTGCGGTTCTGGGCGGTGCCATTGGCGTCGGCCTCGGTTTCGGCCTGCAAAAGATCGCGTCGAACTTCATCTCCGGGGTGATCCTGCTGCTGGAAGGGCAAGCCACGGTGGGCGACTACGTGGAACTCGACGGTGGCGAGGCGGGCACCATCGTCAAGATGACGGCGCGGGCGGCCATTCTGGAAACCTTCGACGGGCGCTGGATCGTCGTGCCGAACGAAGATTTCATCACAACCCGCGTCGTGAACTACTCCGACAGCGGATCGGCCAACCGCTACGAAGCACCGTTTTCCGTCAGCTACGACACCGATATCAACAAGGTGCCCGAAATCATCGAGACCGCCGTGGCCAAACTGCCCTTCGTGCTGGACAAGCCGGACGGGCCGGATTGCGAATTGCGCGGCTTTGGTGACAGCGGCGTCGATTTTGCGGTGGAATTCTGGGTTAACGGCATCGACGATGGGCGCAACAAGTTCACGCCGCAGGTGCTCTTTGCCGTGTGGAACGCGCTGCGTGACAACGATATTCAAATTCCGTATCCCCACCGGGTTGTCGAGATCAAGGGCGGCGTGCCGGCTGCTACGGAATGAGCCGGCCCGGCGCCCTTGTCATCGGAGCGGGCCCTGCCGGGCTGATGGCCGCGCAGGAGCTGGCGCAGGCCGGTTGCCGGGTGACGGTGGCCGAGGCCAGGCCTTCGGTCGGGCGCAAGTTCCTCATGGCTGGCAAATCGGGTCTGAACCTGACCAAGGATGAACCCGAGGCGGCGTTTCTGACGTCCTATGGTGCGTCCGCAGACTGGCTCGCACCGATGCTGGATGCGTTTGGCCCGTCAGCGGTGCAGGCCTGGGCGCGCGGGTTAGAGCAGGACGTGTTCACCGGCAGCAGCGGACGGGTTTTCCCGGTCGCGATGAAGGCCAGCCCCCTGCTGCGCGCCTGGCTGGCCCGGCTGGACGCGTTGGGGGTGACGCGGCACACGCGCTGGCGCTGGACCGGATGGAGCGCGGAGGGCATGGCGCGGTTTGAGACCCCGGATGGCTTTGAAGAGCTCTTTGCCGATGTGACGGTCCTGGCCTTGGGCGGGGCAAGCTGGGCGCGTTTGGGGTCGGACGGTGCATGGGCGCAGGGTCTGGCCGAACGCGGCGTGGACATCGCCACATTCGCCCCCTCCAACGCCGCGCTGGACGTGAAATGGAGTCCGCATATGGCGCCCCATTTTGGCGCGGCAATCAAATCCGTCCGCTGGCACGCCGGGAACCTGTCGTCGCGCGGAGAGGCGACGATTTCGGAGCGCGGGCTGGAAGGCGGCGGCATCTATTCGCTGACGCCCGCGCTGCGCGAAGGGGCGGAACTGCGGGTCGACCTGCTGCCCGATCTGGCGCATGACGCGCTGAACAGGCGGCTGTCATCCAGGGGGGACAAGGCCCGGTTGTCGCATTGGCTCAGGAACGGGTTGCGGCTGCCGCCGGCCAAGGTCGCATTGTTTTTTGAAATGACCCAGGGTGCGCAACCGCTGCCGCGCGAAACATGGGTCAAGACGTTGAAATCCCTGCCACTGCGTCTGACCGGTCTGCGCCCGATCGACGAGGCGATCTCGACAGCCGGTGGCGTCAGGCAGGCGGCGCTGGATGACGGGTTGATGCTGCGCGCGTTGCCCGGTGTGTTTTGCGCCGGAGAAATGCTCGACTGGGACGCGCCGACCGGCGGCTATCTGCTGACGGCCTGCCTGGCAACGGGGCGATGGGCGGGGCGGTCGGCCGCGCGGATGGCGCTGGCCGATCCTGCACGGCCCAGCACTTAACCCTCGACCAGCGCCTTGACCCGCTGGAAAGCGTCGCGGGCGCGCATGGATTTGGCATAGCCAAGGATGGCCTCGTTTTCGACGGGGAATTTGGCGGCATGCGCCCAGTTCAGGCAATGGACCGCGATAATATCCGCAATCGTCATCCTGTCGCCCATCAGGAACGGTCCCTCAAGCAGGCCGGCCAGACGATCGACATTGCGTCCGAACTCCCAGGCAAGGCTGGGTTTGGCCTCGGGCACGCGCTTGTCTTCGGGCAAGACAAAGCTGTGGCGCGCTGCGGTCCATAAGACCGCGTCCAGTTCATCCAGGATCATGTTGCTCAGCGCATCCTGTCGGGCGCGCTCGATGCTGCCCGCCGGGAAGGTGAGCTTGCCATGCCTGTCCGCGAGATAGGTCATGATCGCGGTCGAGTCGGTGATCGTGACATCGTCAACCTGAAACACCGGGATCTTGCCCAGCGGACTGAGCGCCATCACCACCTCACTGCGCGGCGGCGCCTGGATCAACTCGTAGGTTTGGTCGAGTTCTTCCAGCATCCATAACACGCGAAACGTGCGGCTGTTGATGCTGCCAAAGACCTTGTACATGCCATTCTCCGGATGTTGTTTGCGGTATGGAAAGGGTTGAGTTGCGCGACGTCAATGCCGGCTATCGCGGCCGCAGCCGCATCGCCAGCCAGATCAGCGTACGCTCCATGATCGCCATCGCCGGTGCGGTCTGACCAGCAGAGCGCAGTTGCAGATCGGTGTCGGTGAGCCGCGTCAGCGCCTTTTGCAACTCGATCGGACCCCAGGCCTTGGCCTGCCGGATGATCCGGTCGCGGCGCGGTCCGTAGACCGGAGGGCGCAAGCGTCCGACACCGGAGGCCGGACCGCCCGGGTCGGCGGCGGCGGTATAGAGCATGCGGAAATGTCGCGCCGCCCCGATGCAGAGCGTCACCGCAGTGGTTCCCTGTGCCTGCAAGCGGTTGAGCAATGGTCCGATTTCGGCGTCCCGTTGTTCCGCGACCACGTTCAGGATGTCGTCCAGCGCCGCTTCGGTCGATTGCGGGGCGCAGGCGGCAATGTCATCAAGGCTCAAATCCGTCTCGTCACCATGCTTGTAGAGCGAGAGTTTTTCGACGGTGCGTGCAAAATCGCCGGGACCGAGTGCCGCCGCGAGATCGGAGAGCGCCGTCATGCTGTCGGCGGGCACCTTGCGCAGACCCGCGGCGGTCAGGATACGCTCGACCTCGGCCCGGCTGGGCGGATCGTCATAAAGACCGACGGCAAGCGTGTTTCTATGATTTTCGAACAGCTTTCGCAGCTTCGAACCGGCCTTGAGCTGATTGGCGGTCACGATGATCTGGGCATCGCCCGGCTGCCACTCCTGAACCGCGCTCTGGATCGCCGGCGTGGCGGCGTCGCTGGCCGCCTCTACGAATACGGCACGCGGACCGGGGAAAAAGCCGACCGCCTTGACCGCATCCAGCAACAACGCCGGATCGCTTCGCAGGTCCGCGCCGGGCATCCGGGTCAGCCGCATCTCTTCCTCGGCACCCTCGCCGAGCAACGCGGCAATCACCTGTTGCCGCTTGAGCGCGACGCGCATGGCATCCGCTCCGTAAATAAGCAATCCAGTCCGATCCGGATCGGGTTTGGCAAAGTATTTTTCCGCATCGCGCCCGGCGAGCTTCACGACGCAAGATCCACGGTCGCGTTCAACTGGCGGGTGACCTGATCCGCCAGAATCACCATCAACCGTTCCCGCGCGTCCCGCTGGGCCGCCAGTGTTTCGGCGGTGTTGCCGGTTGCGGAGTAACCGGTAAAGTTGGTCACGCTCCCGGTTTCGACAGAGCGCCCGCTGCCGATCTCGATGAGATCGTAATTGATGCTCCCGACAACGCTGTAATAGGTTATGTCTCCGGAGGCCGTGATGGCCTGGCCCTGGATTGTAATTTCCAGCACCATCGCAAGGCGATAGACCGGGTCAGCCGCGCGCCCCAACTGTTCTTCCAGCCTGCGAACGAGGTAATAGGTGTTTACACCATCGGGCGCATCGACGCGGACCTTGCCGTAGAGCGCCTTCCCCCCTCCGCCCGGGCCATAGACCGGTTCAAAGCCGCAGGCGGCGAGCGCCAGCGGCATCAACAGCAGAGAGCGTCGGTCAAACAACGACATTCACGATCCGGCCGGGGACCACGATGATCTTTTTCGGCGCCGCCCCGTCCAACGCCTTTTTCACAGCGTCTACCGCCAGTGCGGTTTTTTCAACCTCATCCTTTGGCATGTCCTTGGGCACGCTGATTTCCGCGCGGCGCTTGCCGTTGATCTGGATCGGCAAAGTCACCGTGTCATCGATCAGCATGGTCGGATCAGCAACCGGCCACGGCGTGGTCGCGACCAGCCCTTCGCCTCCCAGACGGCTCCAGATCTCCTCGCTCAGATGCGGGGTCATGGGAGACATGAGCTGCGCCAGCGCCCTGGCCGCTTGCAGCTTGGCCGCCTTGCCGGCGCCGGATTTGGCCAGCGTATTGGTAAAGGCGTAAAGACGGGCGATCGCGGCGTTGAACCCGAAGGACTCGACGCCAAGGGTCACATCGTTGATCGCCTTGTGCATTTCGCGCAACAGGGTCTCGTCGTCCGCTTGCGGGCCGGTATCCGCGCCGGCGATCTCATCGGCGATGCGATAAACCCGGGCAAGATGCCTGTGCGCGGCCTCGGCCCCGGCGGCGGTCCATTCCACGTCGCGTTCCGGCGGGCTGTCGGACAGAACAAACCAGCGTGCGGTATCGGCCCCATAGGCCGAAATGATGCTGACCGGATCGACCACGTTCTTCTTGGATTTCGACATCTTGGCCGAGGGGATGATCTCGACCTCGGTGCCGTCCGCGAGCCTGCCATCGGTGACATCCTCGGGCAGGTGATAAACGGGGCGGCCGCGTTCGTCGCGCGTCTGGTAGATCTCGTGCGTGACCATGCCCTGGGTGAACAGCGCGTCAAAAGGTTCGATCGCCTTTTTCGGCAGGTGACCGGTGATCTGCATCGCGCGCGCGAAAAAGCGGGAATAGAGCAGGTGCAGGATCGCGTGTTCGATGCCGCCGATATACTGATCGACGTTCATCCAGTAGTCCGCTTCTTCCATATCGGTCGGCGTTTCTGCACGGGGTGCCGTGAAGCGGGCGAAATACCATGACGAATCGACAAAGGTATCCATCGTGTCGGTTTCGCGCCTGGCGGGGGCACCGCAGGACGGGCAGGCACAGTCGCGCCATGTCGGGTGCCGGTCGAGCGGGTTGCCCGGAATGTCAAAGCTGACATCGTCGGGCAGGCGTACCGGCAGGTTTTCCTTTTTCTCCGGCACCACGCCGCATGTCTCGCAATGCACCACCGGGATCGGGCAGCCCCAGTAACGCTGGCGCGACAGGCCCCAATCGCGCAGGCGGAACTGCGTCTTTCCGGTTCCCAGCCCTCTGGCCTCTGCCCAGTCGATGGTGGCGTCTATGGCTTCCTGGCCGGTGGCGACGTCCAGGCCCGCCGGCTGGTCGATCCAGCGCACCTTTTCCGTCTTGGGGGGAACGAATGCCGTGTTCTGAACCCGGCTGTCATCGTCCAGGGCCACAAAGGTGTCGATCACGTTCAAATCGTATTTGCGCGCGAAATCGAGGTCCCGTTGATCGTGAGCCGGACACCCAAAGATCGCACCGGTGCCATAATCCATCAGCACGAAATTGGCAACCCAGACCGGCAATGTCTGATCCGGGTAAAGCGGATGCTGGACGGTCAGTCCGGTGTCGAATCCGCGCTTCTCGGCCTTTTCAAGCTCGACTTCCGAGGTGCCCATCTTGCGGCAGGCGGCGTTGAACGCGGCGAGGTCGGGATTGTCCGCCTCAAGCGCCCGCGACAGCGGATGGTCGGTTGACAGCGCCATGAAGCTCGCGCCGGCCAGCGTGTCGGGACGGGTGGTGTAAACTTCGATCCCGTCCTGCCCGTGGGCGGGTGCCGTAAGGTCGAATGTCATCTGAAGGCCGCGCGACTTGCCGATCCAGTTTTCCTGCATCAGCCGCACCTTGGCGGGCCAGTTCTCGAGCCCGTCCAGCGCCTCGAGCAGTTCCTCGGCCATGTCGGATATCCTGAAGAACCATTGCGTCAGTTCGCGGCGCTCCACATCCGCGCCCGAGCGCCAGCCCTTGCCGTCGATCACCTGTTCGTTGGCCAGCACCGTCATGTCGACGGGATCCCAGTTGACCACCGCATTCTTGCGATAGACCAGACCGGCCTGAAGCATGTCGAGAAACAGCGCCTGTTGCTGGCCGTAATATTCCGGATCGCAGGTGGCGAACTCGCGGGACCAGTCGATCGACAGGCCCAGCGGTTTCATCTGGCCACGCATGTCGGCGATGTTGTCATAGGTCCATGTCTTGGGATGACCGCCGATGGCCATGGCGGCGTTTTCCGCAGGCATTCCAAAGGCATCCCACCCCATCGGGTGCAGGACGTTGTGGCCGGTCGAAATCTTGTAACGCGCGATCACGTCGCCCATCGTGTAGTTGCGCACATGCCCCATGTGGATCCGCCCGGAGGGATAGGGGAACATTTCCAGCACATAGTATTTGGGGCGGTCGGTCTTGTGGCTTGCGGTAAAGACACCGGTCTTGTTCCAGGCCTCTTGCCACTTTGATTCGATTTCTGCGGCGGAGTAGCGCGACATGAAAGCGGTCCTTTGACTGAAAACGCCGGGCATGAACCCGGCGCCCTGATGATTGTCTATGCGTGACGGTCAGATACGGCTGTCCTGCACGCGAAGCTGGCGAGCGCGGGACAGGATCGCATCCTCGACGGCGCGGGTTGTCGCGGCACTGACCGTTCCGCCACCCGACGTGTGCAGCGAGACCTTGAGCGACCGCGCATCCAGAGCCGGATCGTCGATCAGAACGGTGGCCCGATAGGATCGGCCGCCACCGGGCGGGGTACCATATCCGGTCACGATGACGCCGGTGAACGGATCGACGTCGGTCACCGGCAGAAACGAGAGCACGTCGAGCGAGGCCGCCCAGAGATACTTGTTCACGTTGACCGTCTGGTCGGTCTTGTTGGGGCCGAAGATATCCCAGATTGTAGACCCGTCAGAATCGGTAAATCCCGCTGTTTCGGGGTTGTTGGCCATATATTCCGACGGTGGAACCGTTGCCGGCACGGCGCGGTTGGCCGAGCGCCGGTTGCCGCATGCGGTCAGGCCCAGGCAAACCAGAATGATCAGCGTCGCCTTGAAGAATCCAGTAGCGTTCATCGTCAAATCCCGAACAGTGTTGGCAAGGTTCCTACCCAAGCAGGCAAGGTGGAGCAAGGCTTTACCGCGTGTAGAGGTGTCAGAGCCGCGCAAATCGCGGACTTGTCGCCGTAAGGTGCCGGTTTTCATGCGCTGCCCTGCGCACACGTATAATCAGAGTATCTTCGGATGTGATGCGGCGGGGCAAGGCAACTGTGGCAAAGCTGCACCATCCGCGACCGCTTTGATGCGCACCTGCTGCGAGCACTTGCCAAAACGGCCCCGAAAGAGCGAAACCCCTTTGCATACCCACGCCGGATTCCCCGGTTTGGGCGTATGATTTGAAAACCGAGGGAAAAACGATGAAAAAGGTTCTCTTCGCAACGACTGCGCTGATCGCTCTTGGCAGCATGGCAGCAGCAGACGTTCGCCTGAGCGGTTACGGCCGTTTCGGCTTGGACTTCAACCAGGCTAACGACAACGACTACAACGACGGTAACAACCCCGATTACAACGGCATCAGCGAGACCAACATCACCTCGCGTCTGCGTCTGCAGGTTGACATGTCGACCGAAACCGATGGCGGTGTTGGCTTCAACGCTCGTTTCCGTGCTCAGGCCGAAAGCCGCGACGGTAACGCAGGCGGCGCGACCTTCAACGGTGCCCGTTTCGGCGTGACCTATGGCGGTCTGATCGTTAACGTCGGCAACATCATCGGTGCCATTGAAAACGCGCCCGGCCTCTACACCACCGGCACACGTTCGTCCGGCACCGGTATCGACGGTATGGACTTCATGTCGCTGCCGCTCAAAGGTATCAACGTTGATCCGACCTCGAGCAACTTCCTGACACCCGGCACAAGCTTTGGCTGGGATGCGTACAGCTCGACCGGTTCTGGCGCCAACGGTGTCGAAGCACTCTACACTGTGGGTGGTTTCACCGGACACATCTCGTTCAGCCAGGACAACGATTACGCTCCCGGCGTAACCGGTGAAGATCGTCTTGCTGTCATGCTGACCTACAGCTTCGGCGACTACTATGTCACCGGTGCATACCAGTCGGTTGACGACAACCCGCTCACCTACACCGACGCAAACGGAACCGTTTGGGACCAAGAAGATGGCCTGTACTTCCTGGCAGTCGGCGGCCAGTGGGGCAACTTCGGTGCCAAGCTCGCCTACGGCTCCAACGACGTGGCTGACTCCGTGACGCTGGAAGGCAACATGGACATCGGCGCCGCCAGCAACATCCTGGTCTGGGTCAACAACACCGAAGTTGAAAGCGCTCTGCTTGATCCGGCGAACGAAAGCATTGTCGGCTTTGCTGACGCGATCAGCGAAATCGATGGCACTGCCTTCGGCATCAACTACCAGTATGACCTCGGCGGTGGCGCAACCTTCGTCGCTGGTTATGCCCAGTCTGCTGCTGATGACAACAACAGCCAGTTCCAGGCCGGTGTTTACTTCAGCTTCTAAGCTGAACTCAGGTTTGACCTGAATTTTGGGCGGGCCCTCGTGGCTCGCCCTTTTCTTTTTGGGCGGACTGGTGTTTCTGTCGGGGAAACCGCTGCGAGGACCAGATGCCCCTTTCCGACATCAAGACACGTATTTCCGCCGCCGAAGCCGCTGCCGGGCGGATACCCGGTTCCACGACGCTGATCGCGGTGTCCAAGGTGCAGCCGAATGAACGGGTCGAGGATGTGCTGAACCAGGGGCACCGTTGTTTCGGCGAAAACCGGGTTCAGGAAGCGGCGGGAAAATGGCCCATGTTCCGCGAGCGGTTCGACGGCATCGACCTGCATCTGATCGGCCCGTTACAGACCAACAAGGCGCGACAGGCCATGGAATTGTGCAATGCCATTCATTCGCTCGATCGCCCCAAGCTCGCCAAGACCCTCGCGCGGCTGGCGCAGGAGATCGGACACTGTCCGGACCTTTTCGTTCAGGTGAACACCGGTGAAGAAGAACAGAAGGCGGGCATATTGCCGGCTGACGCCGACGGTTTTATCGCCGATTGCCGCGCGCTGGACCTGCCGGTCCGTGGCGTGATGTGCATCCCACCGGTAGATGAGGAACCAGCGTTGCATTTTGCCCTTCTGGCCAAGATTGCGGCGCGGAACGGCCTTGAGGGGCTATCGATGGGCATGAGCGCGGATTTCGAAACCGCAATCGCCCTTGGCGCAACCCATATACGGGTCGGATCGGCCATTTTTGGCGAGCGTACGCCCGACTGACCGGTCGCTTGTCACTACTGAAAGCGACAACGAGAGCAATGTTGTCTTGCCGGATGAACCGGGATCGCTCGGGGATCGGACATCTGTTAATGCAATTTCAATAGCTTGACGTTTCCATCAAACGCCGAACGTTCGGGGCTGCGTGCCCGATCTGTAACGCAAGGACCGCAGTGAACATGGCGATACTATCGTCCGTTAATTTTTTTTGATAGGGTCGCACAGTAACAGGTTTGATCGAACATTCAGTAACGAGGACACATTTTAACGATGCCCGATCCTACAGGAATAAATTTCAGCGGCACGGTATACGCTTACACGCTGGACATGTTCACCTTCACCGATGCCGGGGGGGCAACCATCTCCTCCTTCCCGACCGGGGGAACGTCGTCGTCCGGTTATACCGGTGCTGAAACGATTGCATTGAAGACAGGCGAAGCGCCCGGCGAACTCGACGTGGAAGCGCCCGATACACCGAACCTTGTCGAAGGCGAGCCGACGATGACGGGAACCGGGACGGTGAGCAGCACCAACGAAACGGTCACGTTTGACGGGTCATCGTCATTCGAACCGGTCAATGTCTGGGACTTTACCGGCTCGGACGGGGCACAATACTGGATTTCCGAGATCGTCCAGGATGGCCAGTCGCTCTACCTGACCAACTATTCCTTCGAGGAGAATGTTGCGCTTGATCTGGTCGGACATGATACGACTGCTGGTTTCAGGACCTCCAGCACATCGGATTACGATAGCCCCAACGGCGCAATCGGGCCCCAGAATCTGAACTGGCTTCTGATCTCGGATGTCACGACGCCGGGCGCACCGTCGGAGAACGCGCTCGGATACCTGACCTATCGGGCGTGGGATCCTGCTGATTTTACCCTCAATTCAGGGCAATGGACGCTGGCCTCCACCGCCGTCGCGGGAACTTTCACGACCTACGACAATGATAACTACTTTTCCGACGGAATCGCGAATTATTCCGATACCAGAAATGATACCGACCAGATCGGGGACGCATCGGTCGGATCCGTGTCCGCAACCGGACAGATTTATCAGGCGGAAGCGATCCGAGTGGTGGAAGATGCCAACGGCAATCGGTTCCAGGTGATCACGATCAGCTTTGCCGATGGGTCTTCCGTCCTGGTTAGTACGAATGAACTTCAACCCGGCGAAAGCTATGACAATATCTTAAACGACGGCACGCCGGGAGGTGACAACGTAAATCGCACGGATGCCGAAGAACAATCTGCCAGCTATGCAACCCTTGTCGTCTGTTTTGCCTACGGGACAAGGATAGAGACCGAAAGCGGCGAGAAATCTGTGGAGGAGCTCGCAATCGGCGACCTGGTAAAGACCAGGGACAATGGGTTTCAGCCGATCAGGTGGATCAGGCACCAGACGGTTGATTTGCGATCACTGCAAGACCCGAACCGGTTCCAACCCGTTCGCATACGGGCAGGTGCCCTGGGCAGGGGGATGCCCAAACGCGATCTCTATGTATCGCAGCAGCATCGTATCCTGATAAAATCCAGAATTGCGCGGCGCATGATCGGCGATGATGAGGTTCTCGTTCCGGCCAACAAACTGCTCGACATCGAGGGAATCGACATGGTGACCGAATGTGACGAGGTGACTTACGTGCATTTCCTATTTGACCAGCATGAACTGGTCTATGCGAACGCCGCAGAGACGGAATCCCTTTATACCGGACCTCAGGCGCTCAAGGCCGTCGGACCCGAGGCACGTGACGAGATTCTGGCGTTGTTTCCGGACCTTGCCGAAGTGGATTACGACGCGCCGCCGGTCAGAACCATCGTGTCAGGCAAACAGGCCAGGGTATTGGCAGTCCGCCACGCCCTGAACAACAAGTCGCTGTATCTGGCATAGAAAGCGCGCAGATGCGGTCGCGTCGGCGCGTCCCGGCCTGTGCGCGCCCCATTCTCGGGACGCGGATGGGATCCTTGCGGAAAGCGGAGTTCAGTGACCGTGACGAACGCACGCGGATGTCGTCGCCGGGCCGGCCGATCAACCGTTGACGAGCCACATCGCGATCCACGGCTGAAACGATACCAGCAGCAAACACAGGATCATCAGAGCGACCCAGGGCAACGCCGCACGACAGACCGCGCCAAACCCCTCTCTGAACGCGGTCATCGCCACGATGAGGTTCAGCCCGAGCGGTGGTGTCAGGATGCCGATTTCGAGGTTCAGGATCACGATGATCCCGAGATGGGTCGGGCCGATTCCATACGCCTCTGCAATCGGCTTCAGGAGCGGCGAGGAGATGGTGATCGCCGAGGCCGTATCCATGAAACACCCCATCACCAGCAGGATCACGTTGGTCAGCAGGATGAACCCCGTTGGGCTTTCGATCCGTTCGGTCAGATACGCGATCACCTCGTGCGGGATGCGTTGTTCGGTGATCAGGAGATTCATGCTCACCGCGATGGCAATCAGCGGAAACAAGGCCCCAACCAGCTTGGCGGCGTCGATCGTCATGTCGAAATACTGAGTGAATTTCAGTTCACGAAAGAACAACGTCTCGATCCCGAGCGCATAAACCAGAGCAACTGCGGCGGCTTCGGTCGGCGAGAAATATCCCGAATAGATCCCGCCCAGCAGAATGACGGGCATCATCAGGGCCGGAAGCCCCTTGTAGAGCGTCGTCCCGAGTTCGGCCAGGGCAAAGCGTTGACGCGGGATGTGCAGGTTCATGCCGATTGCGTAGACCGAGAAAACCATGGTCAGCAGCAGCCCCGGCCCGACCCCCGCAAGGAACAGGGCGCTGATCGATGTTTCGGTGATGATGCCGTAGATGATCATCGGTATCGACGGTGGTATGATGATCCCAAGCGTACCGCCGGCCATCAGCGCACCGATCGCGAAACGCGAGGAATATCCATTGGCCGTCAGCGCGGGATGAAGCACCGAGCCAACCGCCAGCATCGTCACGATGGAGGATCCGGAGATCGCGGAAAATACCGCGCAGCTCAGGATCGTGGCCACGGCAAGCCCGCCGGGAATGGGGCGTGTAAGGGCCGTCATGACATCGACGAGCCGTTGCGCAATCGATCCGCGGCTCATGACCGAGCCAACGAGGATGAAGAGCGGAACGGCGACAACCAGTTCCCGGTCCATCGCCGACCAGATGTCCTGAATGAAATAGTCAAGCTGGCCTGCGCCCCAAACCATATGGGTATAGCCCGCAACGAACATCAGGATGAGAATGAGGTTCACCCGCAACGCGAGCAGAACGACAATCGCTGCGATCAGGAGATACCCCATCATTCGGCCACCGCGCTTTCTGCTGGCAGGAGGTCAGGCCAGATCCCATAGATGATGTGGCGCAGGCCCGAGAGGCTGAATCCGATCGGGATCGCCATCTGCACGGGCCATATCAGCACGTCGAGCGTCACATCCCGCTCTTCGAGCAGCATCCCGGATTCGACAAAGGTCAGCCCCGCCCAGGCAAGCGTCAGCAAAATCGCCGCCGACGCGAATTGCCCGAGACGCACCGCCACGGAAGACAGTGACGCAGGAATTGCGTCGTCAAGGAACTTGGGACGCAGGTGACTTCCCGTGGCCGTTGCGATGCCAAAGCCCGCCATGGCACAGTAGATCAGCACGTAAACCGCGAATTTTACGGCACCGAATACGCCATGGCCGAAGACCTCGCGCCCGATTACATCGGCCGCCAGCGCCCCGAGCATGAGCACGAAAGCGGCGAACGCAATCGCCTTTTCTATCCGGACGATCCATTCGATCAGAGATTTAGCAAAGGACTTCACGGGGCGGGCCTCGATGCGGGATCAGTTCAGGCGGTCCGGAACCATCAGCGGACCGCCACTTGGGACAGAGCCTTACGGCGCGCAGCCTTCTTTGGCCGACTGGATCGCGGCGAGAAAACCATCCGCGTCACCGCGGATTTCAGGCAGGATGGCTTCCCAACTTGCCAGACCGGCCTCTTTCCAGGCGGCTCTTTCATCGTCGGTCAGCTCGACAACCGTGCCGCCGCCCTTTTTATGAGCCGCCAGCATCTTGGCTTCGAAGTCTGCGACTTGGGCGATATTCTGGTCAATAGGCATGGTTTCCGCCCATGCGTCAGTCAGGATTTTCCGCTCTTCATCGCTCAACCCCATCCAGGTCCTGGTCGATACTGCGAACCCGCCCAGATTGTAGGTATGCTCGGTCGGTGTAAAATAAGGTGCCGGCTTGTTGACACCCGTGGCGACATAATAGGTCGGCGCAAAGTCGACCGCGTCCACGAGACCGGTGCCAAGCGCAGCCGTCGACTCGGCCGCTGCCATCGGGACCGGGTTGGCACCGACCGTGCCAAAGAACGTCATGGTCGTTTTCAGCGGTGCGGTGCGCAGCTTTACATTGGTCAGATCGGCCGGCGTGCGGATTTCCTCACGCGAACCTATGCTCTGCGTGCCGACCGCCGTGAAACCCAGAAGATGAAACTTCTTGCCAGCCGCCTCGCGGGTGCGATCCATCAGCTTGGGTACGGCACAGGCCGCCTGCGTCGGCGAGGCAAAGACATATGGCAGCGACAGCAGGGACATTTCGGGCACGACAGCCCCAAGCGCAGGCACGGCCCCGAGCCACATGTCCAGACGACCGGTCAGTGTCATCTTCATCGTGTCGGCCATCGTGCCGAGTTCGGCATTGCCGAAATAGGAAATCGTCAGATCGCCGCCCGACATTTCCTCGACCTTTGCAACAAAGCCCCGTGCCTGCTCGGCCCAGATCGTGTTGTCGGGTGTGATCGTACCAAGGCGAAGCTCCTTGGCCTCGAGCGCGGAGCCAAAGGCGAGCGCCGCCGCAAGGCCTGCGCCTGCCAGTTTCGTGACGTGTTTCATTTTTCCTCCCTTCGGCTCCGCGTCTGAAGCCGCTCGTTCTCTATCCAATGCTAGGAAGCGGTAACCGCGCGAGTCTGTCACCCAAGTTACAATTTGCCGCCCCTGCCCTGTCATGCATCCCTAAGTTCACGCCGCAGGATCTTGCCAACGGTCGATTTCGGCAGTTCCGGCACGAAGACCACCTGCTTTGGCACCTTGTAAGCGGTCAGTTCGGCGCGGCAGAAGGCAATCACATCGTCCTTGCTGACGCTGTCGTCCTTGCGCACGCAGAAGACCTTGACGGCCTCGCCAGACTTGTCGTCCGGCACGCCAACGCATGCACTCTCGACCAGTTGATCCATGCGCGCCAGCGTGTCCTCGATCTCGTTCGGAAACACATTGAAACCGGAGACGATGATCATGTCCTTCAGGCGATCGACGATGCGGAAATAGCCGTCTTGCTCGTAGGTCGCGATATCGCCCGTGCGGAAATATCCATCTTCGGTAAAGGTGCCCTCGTTGTCGTGGTTCCAGTATCCCTGCATGACCTGTGGTCCCCTGGCGCAGAGTTCTCCCGGCTCGCCACGCGCGACTTCGTTGCCGTCTTCTCCGCGAATGGAGATTTCGGTCGAAGGCAGGGGCAGGCCGATCGACGCAGTTGCATCGGTTTCGCTCATCAGGTTGGCGGTCAGCACCGGCGATGTCTCGGACAGGCCATATCCTTCGGTGATATGCAGGCCCGTCATCGCTTTCCACTTGTCCGAAACCGCCTTCTGCACCGGTGCGCCGCCGCCCATCGCAAGGCGCAGTGCGGAGAAATCGCATTTTTCGAACCCCGGCGTCATCATCAGCCCGACAAAGAGCGTGTTGACCCCGACAAAGGCCGAGACACGCCACTTGGACCACTCGGCGACAAAGGCAGGCATGTCGCGCGGATTGGGGATAAAGACATTGAACGCACCAGCCCTGAAGTAGGTCAGGAAATTCACCATCAGCCCCATGATGTGATAGAGCGGCAGTGCCGTCACGATCGTGTCTTCGCCCGGCTTGATCTCGTCGCCAAGCCAGAGCGTGAACTGCTCGATATTGGCGGTCATGTTGCCATGGGTGAGCATCGCGCCCTTTGACAGGCCGGTCGTTCCGCCGGTGTATTGCAGAAAAATCAGATCGTCCTGCGTAATCCCGGGCTCTTTGAATTCCATCTGCAAACCCTCGGCCAGAGCGCGCGGCAGCGGCACAGCGGTGGCGCGCAGGCTTTCGTGCACCGGCGGACTGGGTTGTTGCAGCCCGCAAAGGTCATCGATTCCCAAAGTGATGACATTCTTGACCGGAGTGTCCTCGATCACCTCGGCCAGGGTAGGTGTGGCCATCGAGAAGATCACCATGGTTTCGGCACCGCTGTCATTGAGCTGGTGCTTCAGTTCGCGCGCCGTGTAGAGCGGGTTGACATTCACCTGTACGCCACCGGCCCGGATGATCCCGAAGCTGACGACAGGAAAGGCCAGCAGGTTCGGCATCATCAGCGCAACCCGGTCGCCCTTTTTGAGTCCGAGGCTGTTTTGCAGCCAGGCGGCAAAGGCGGTGCTCAGGCGGTCGACCTCGTTGAATGTCAGGTTGGTGTGCAGCGCGTGAAACGCGTGCTTGTCACCGTAGGTCGCCACCGTCTCCTTGAGCAGATCAACCACTGTACCCGTCCGGGTCGCGTCAATCTCGTGCGGGATGTCCCCGTATTTTTCCAGCCAAGGCTTGTTCATTTTTCGTCCTCCCTTATCCCGCGTCGGCGAGGACCATGTCCGCGCCTTTTTCGCCAATGGCGATCGTGGGAACATTCGTGTTGGTGGCGGGCAGTGTCGGCATGATCGAACTGTCGATCACCCGCAGCCCCCGAAGCCCGTGTACCCGCAGCCGCGCATCGACGACATCCATCGGTCCCGATCCCATGCGGCATGTGCTGACCGGGTGCCATGATGTCTGGCCCGTCGCCTTCATGAACTCGATGATCTCGGCATCGCTGTCGATGTCAAACCCCGGCTCGCTCTCGTCGATGATGTGCTCGGCCATCGCCGGATGCCGGGCGATCTCGCGCAGTTTGCGCATGCCCTTGAGGGCGGCTTCCGCATCGCCCTGCGCCGAGAAGTAATTGGCGTTCATCTCGGGGTAATCGCCCGCATCGGCCGATTTGATGTGCACCGAGCCGCGGCTTTCGGGATAGATGTGGAATTGCCCCAGTCCGATACCTGAGAACAGATCCGTGGGCGAACCTTTGCTGCCGTCCAGATAGCGGTCCTTGGCGCTGTACATCGCGATCTGCAACTTGAGGTCGGCATAGGGCGCGGCCTCGTGGCTTTTGGTCATCGCATGTGCCGTGACCGAGGGGATGGCCATCAACCCCTGCCGCGTGACGAGATATTTGAGCAGGGCAAAGGCGCCGCGCAGCTTGTTCGACATCAGGTCGTTGACGGTGATCTTCTTGTTGATCTTGTAGTTGAACCGGGTGTGCAGGTGATCGACAAGGTTCTCTCCGACGCCCGGCAGCGCGTGCCGCACCTCGATACCATGCTCCTTTAGCAGATCAGGCGCGCCGACACCGCTCAGTTCGAGGATTTTCGGACTGATGATCGGCCCTGCCGAAAGGATCACCTCCTTGGTCGCCTTCAGTTCGCGTTGCCCGCCTTCGCCGCCGACCACGACGCCCGTAGCGCGTGTGCCGTCGAAGGTGAGGCGCTCGCAGGGGGCGCCTGTCATCACCGTCAGATTGGGCCGCCCGGCAACAGGGTGCAGATAGGCCTTGGCCGTCGAACAGCGCTGTCCGTTGCGGATCGAGAATTGCAGCCAGCCGACGCCATCCGCGCGATCGCCGTTGTAATCTTCGTTATAGGGGATGCCGATGCCCTGCGCCGCCTGAATGAAACTCTTTGAGACGGGGTCACGATATGTGCCGTAGGAACAGGTGACGGGCCCGCCCCGTCCGCGGCGCTCGCCCGTACCCTCCGGGGCGTCTTCGAGCTTTTTGAAGTATGGCAGAAGATCATCGAAGCCCCAGCCGTCATTTCCCGCATCGCGCCATTCGTTGTAGCGTGCAGGCTCGCCGCGCACAAAGATCATCCCGTTGATCGAAGACGACCCGCCCAGCACCCGCCCGCGCGGCCAATATATCTGCTGCCCCTTGAGCGACGTTTCCGCGCCCGTCCAGTAATCCCAGGCAAAGCGCGGATTTTGCAAGAGCTGCCCCACGCCCAGCGGCATGTCGACCCAGAAATGCTTGTCGCTGCCGCCCGCCTCCAAGAGCGCGACCGAGTATTTTCCGTTCTCGCTCAGACGATTGGCGAGCACGCAGCCGGCAGAGCCTGCGCCGACGACGATATAATCGAAGCTCGCGCTCATTTGCTCACTCCCAATGCGTCCATCATCGCGCGGGCCTCGGTCCCCATGCGCTCGAACTGCATGTCTGGGAATTCGGG
This sequence comes from Sedimentitalea sp. XS_ASV28, assembly GCF_041224545.1. Classification (NCBI taxonomy): domain Bacteria; kingdom Pseudomonadati; phylum Pseudomonadota; class Alphaproteobacteria; order Rhodobacterales; family Paracoccaceae; genus Sedimentitalea; species Sedimentitalea sp. XS_ASV28. The sequence continues at coordinate 43,229 of NZ_JBGFGP010000124.1, forward strand.
CTGCGGGCTTTCGCGGGTGAACTTTGGCGGCGTGGCGATTTCGAGTTCGACAAAATGCGGCCCCGGCGTTCCGATCAGCGCCGGCCCGCCCTCGATCAGGTCGGGCAAGGCGGAATACCGGTTTGCCGTGGCATATCCCGACGCCTTTGCCACGGCGCAGAAATCGAACGCAGCGCCGCCCGGGCGGTCAAGGTTGGCGACACCGCCGAACTGGGCGTTGTTGTTGAACACCACATGAATGAGATTGGCCGGGGCTTCGTCGCCGATCTGTGCCATCCCGCCCAGCTCCATCAACAGGCTCGCGTCCCCGTCGAGTACCACAACTTTCCGGTCGGGCTGCGCGATGGCAAGCCCAAGCCCAATGCCCGATGCACCGCCCATCAGGGGCACGCTCGAGATGTTCAACGGGCTGGGAGAGATCGCCGAGATCATCGGCATGGCCGACATGGTGTGCACGATGATGGTGTTCTCGCCGCGCATCTTGGAGATGACGAAACAGGCTTCGATAACTTGGATGCTCATGATGCGTCTCCCCTCAGGACCAGCTCGGGTAGTGGCCGATATGAACCACTGCCGCACGCTTTCGCTCTCTGGCGGCGGCAAAAGCCTCGGCCACTGCTGGCAGATCGTCTTTGGTTTCGAGATGAAAGAACGGAATATCCATCGCCGCCATGACCGGCTCGACACGGTTCACACAGGCGCGGCGGCTTTCGGTGATCGGCTGTCCGAGGTTGCTGAATTCACGACCGAAGGCCCCCACCGAGAGAACCAGCGGAATACCGGCATCAAGGCCGACCGAGCGCAGCGTGTTGAGACAGTTGAGCAGCCCCTGGTTCTGCATCATCACCATGGGTGACATGCCGCCCACATAGAGACCCATCGCGGTTGTCAGCGCCTGATTCTCCGCGCTGCATTCGATATAGCGGACCGCTTCGTCGGATTTCATCGCATCGTGCAGCGCGAATTGCACGAAGTCCGGAACGGTCGTCACCGCATCCACACCCTGTGCACGAAATGCATCGTGCAGGACGCTGGCGGGAATCGCATAGTCGGTAATTGCCATGAACGGCATCCTCCCTCTTCGTTTCAGAGAAGATGGCGCGACTCGAGGCGTGCTGACTGTCACACTTGTGACAGAAGGTTAAGTCGGATCATCCAGAAGCCGTTGCATCGCGTCGGGGTCATGTACACGGATGCGGCCATATTCAAGACTGACCAGTTTCTCGCGCTCCATTTCCTTGAGCAGGATATTGGTGCGCTGGCGTGAGAGGTTGATCATCGAGGCCAGCGACTCCTGGCTGATCCGGATCTCCATGCCGCGCTTGCTGGGTTTGGCGATGCCGTGTGACTTGGCCATCGACAAGAGCCGCCATGCCAGCCGCGCACGAGGTGTCCAGGTGGCAAATTGTTCGGCCACGTCCAGGGCCATGCGGAACCGTTGGCATAGAAAGCTCACCAGCGCTTCCTGAATGTCGCGGTTTTCCCACATCAGATCGCGCAGCGCCTTGGCCGGCACCGCCAGCACCTCGACATCCGTCTCGGCAATCGCATCGTGGCTTTCCGCGACCCCTTCAAGGCAGGGATGAACGCCCCAGAAATTGCCCGGCTCGACAAAGATCGACACAAACTCGTGCCCCGAGACCGTATGCGCCGAAAGCCGCGCCGTCCCCTTGAGCAAGACGAAAAACCGCGGCTCCTGAGCGCCGCGCTGCAGGATGAGCGCCCCCTTGGAAAAGGACTTGATGCTGCCTCTGCTCAACAGCGCCGCCACCGCCGATTGCGGCAAGGGGCGTTTGAGAATCTTGCTGTCGCTGATGAGGTTCGTAACCTCCTGCGCGCTCCATGCCATGTGATCACCTGCGTTCAGGTGTCCAGCCTAGCCGCAATGAATTGTCGCGCAAGTGATAGTGTGAAACGCCCGCCTCCTGAAGGCTGGGTGGAAAGTGGAGGACGACATGGCCAAGACTGACAACGATCTGCTCAAGAACGGCGATCCGGCGGCGAACTGGAAAGGCAGGATGGGGCGGACATTCGCTGAATCCGAACCGCATTGGCCCGACCCGGTCGCCGCACCGGAAGGCGCGCCAAACATTGTCGTCATCCTGCTCGACGATCTCGGTTTTGCCGAAATGGGCTGTTTTGGCTCCGAGATCGAGACTCCGAACATGGACCGGCTCGCGGCAAATGGCCTGCGCTTCAACAATTACACAACCGTTCCGATGTGCGCGCCCGCCCGCGCGGCGATCATGACTGGCAAAAACCCGCATTCGGTGGGTGTTGGTTGGCTGACCCATGCAAATCCCGGTTTTCCCGGCTTTCAGGCAGGGGAAATTTCCAAGGACGCGCCCACCTTCCCCGAACTGCTGCGCGACAACGGGTATTCAACCTATGCCGTCGGCAAATGGCATAACGCGGCTGATTACAATGTCTCCGCCGCCTCCGACAAATCCTCATGGCCCTTGCAGCGCGGGTTTGACCGGTTCTACGGATTTCTAGGTGCAGAGACGAATTACCACGCCCCCGGTCAGATCGTCGAAGGGAACGAACTTTGCTCGATCGGGGAGTACGGCGAGAACTACTTTTCGACCGATGACTTCGCCGACAAGGCCATCGCCATGCTCAAGGCGCACAAGACGGCTGCACCCGACAAACCTTTTCTGATGTATTTCGCCACGAACGCGCCGCATACACCACACCACGCCAAGCCCGAGGACATGGCCAAGTACAAGGGCCGCTATGACGCGGGCTGGGATGCGATCCGTCGCGAACGCTATGCGCGCCAGAAGAAGATGGGCGTGATCGGGGATTGGGATTTGCCGGACTTGTCGCCCGGCGTGCCGAAATGGGAAGACATGCCCGAAGACCAGCTCGACATCATGGCCGCCTACATGGAAATCTATGCCGGGCTCGTCGACAATACCGACCAGAACATCGGTCGCCTCGTAAACGCGCTTGAAGAGATCGGCGAGCTTGAGAACACCCTGATCCTGATCACATCCGACAACGGCGCCTCTTCGATCGGGGGCGACGACGGCGCAGCGAATTTCACCGAAAAGCGCGTCACGCAGCAGGAAAACCCCGAGCTTGCCCGCAGGATGCTGGAAACCGGCGCATTGGGCGCGGTCAACACCTCGCCCGCCTACCCCAAGGGTTGGGGCAATGCCGGAAATACGCCCTTCCGCTTTTTCAAACGTACCCCGATGAACGGCGGTATCCGCGTTCCGCTTGTCGCCCACTGGCCCGCCAAATTGCAGGACAAGGGCGCCATTCGCAGCGAATGGGTGCATGTTACGGATGTCATGCCCACCCTGCTGGACCTTCTGGGCCTCGACTATCCTGCGCAGCACAATGGTTACCGCACCCGCACGCTGAACGGCGTCAGCTTTCTCGACGTGCTCATGGACGGCGCAGCCACGTCGAGACGATCCGAGCAATATTACGAACTCGAAGGCAACCGCGGCTACATAAGCGGGAAATGGAAGATCGCCTCGTTGCAACCGCCGGGCACAAAGATAGATCTCGACAACTGGCTCCTGTTCGACATCGAGGCCGACCCGACCGAAATCGTCAATCTCGCGGCGGAGCATCCGGATGTGCTCAGGAACCTGATCGAGCGCTTTGATCAGGACGCGTTCGAGAACTATGCCTATCCGCTCGACAATCGCACTCTTGTGCGCGCGCTCACCCATGATCCGCACCGGATCAAGGATGTGAATCGCCCCTATGTCTTCTATCAGGGCACGGAAAGCGTGCAGGCCGTTCAGGCCTCGGCGCTGTTTGCCGACCGTGACTATGAACTGACCTGTGACTTCGACCATGCAACCGGCATGGAAGGCGTGCTCTTTGCGCTTGGCGACAGCCTGCGCGGCTTTTGCGCCTTTGTGAAAGAGGGCGAACTGGTCGTTCACTATAACGGCGGTTTCCTCGTGAAACGCGATCTGCGGCTGCCGATCACCGACGGAAACCAGCGCCTGACCATCTCGCACAAGGCCAAGGGGCGCTTGCAGGGCGAGGCACATATCTCACTCGCGAACGGTGCGAATGGCGATCTGAACATGTCGCCCTGCATCCTTTTTCTCAACGGCGAGGGTTTCGACGTGGGCCTTGATCGCAAGACCAAGGTATCCGCCGAATGCGAGGGTCGCGGCACCTTCGAATACCCGGGCCGTATCAACTGGGTGAAGGTCGTTCCCGGCCCCCAGGCCCCCGGCAGCATGGTCAACCGCGCCGAGGCGCTGGCACAAAAGGACTGGTAGGCACATGAGCGACATCGAACAGCGTATCCGCACGCATTTCCCGCAACTCGTCGAACAGATGAACGCCGTACCCGAGGAATTTGCGCCGGGCTGGCTCAAGGTGGCTGCCCGCCGGAACATCGGCCTCGACGATTTCGGCCCCGACATCTTCGAAGAGCCGCTGGAACGGCTCTGCAACTCGGTCAACCGGGATGCCAATCTCAACGTCTACGGGCGGATGCTGCTCGCCGGCATGATCACGACGCAGCTGGAAAACCGTCTGCTGATGCAACGCCTTCGCGCGGCGGGCGCGCTTGGACCGCGTCCGACCCCACCCATTATCGTGACCGGCCTGCCGCGCACCGGGACGACCTTTCTGCACCGGCTTCTGGCCTCCGATCCGAACCACGCCTCTCTGCCGTACTGGCAGCTCATGCGCCCGTTCTCGCGCGGTGAAAGCGATACGCCGGAAATGCGCCTCGCTGAGGCGAAAGCGGTGCTGGATGTGCGCCGCAAGATCACGCCCGAGCTTGATGGCGTGCATCTCATCCGTGCCGACCGCCCCGAAGAATGCATGTTCATGACCGCCAGTTCGATGCAATCGCGGCTCTACTGGAACCTGGCGCCGGTCTATTCGTTCATGGATTGGTACAATCAGGCCGACCGCACCGGTAAATACGTGGAATACATTGAGGCGCTGTCCTACCTGCAGACGCAGTACCCGGGCCAGCGGCTTGTATTGAAAGCACCCGATCACGTGGATGGTCTCGCTGAATTGCTGGACGTGTTTCCGGAAGCGATTATTGTTCAGACCCACCGCGACATGTCGGAACAATTCGGCAGCTACATGAGCCTTGGCCGTGTCTCACGCAAGCTCTCGGTGAAGGCGCTCGACAGCGCGCGCGAGGTCGAGGCCATACTTGGGCTCACCGACAGTTCGATCACCCGCAATCTGGCCGCCCGCCAGCGCCACCCCGGAAAGATACTCGACATCCGATATGCCGACCTGACGGCGGATCCGCTCGAATGCGTCGAAAAGATCTATGCCCACGCGGACATCGTATTTTCGGATGCCCAACGCACCGCCCTCGCCGCGCATCTTCAAGACAACACCAAAGGCAAGCATGGGGCGCATGACTACGACCTGTCGGAATTCGGGATGACCGTTTCTGAAATCAAGTCTCGCTACGCCGACTACGAATCGCGGTTCCTGACCTAACGAACGCCGCCTCGCAATTCGGAGCATGACCTGAATAAAAAACTCTTCTCTGCCGGCCCAAGGACGGCAACGAGACGGCGCATGCCGAAAAAAAGCGCGGCGGCATTCACCCGGGTCCAGAGCATAAATGGCGCCTGAATCTCTGAATGGCGAGCGGAGCCGTTTCAGTGCTCCGCTCGATGTTGAGTGTTTTGCTTCAGTCGAGACCGAGTTGTTCGGCAAGACGCATGCCCGGATCAAGCACGCGAACCTCGTTCTCGTTGTATTCCGGCATGTTCTCCAGCTGGGATTGCGTGAACTCGGGCAGGATCAATTCATCTTCGCGGAGGATCAGCTTCTCCACGGGAACGGCGACTTCGTTCTCGCCCATTCCGAGAAAACCGCCAACGCCGATGATTGCGACGATCGTCTGTCCGCGCACGCCGATGAAGTCGACTTCGCCCACATCCTCGCCGGTTTCGGTCGCAACGCTACGACCGATCAGATCATCTGCCCGCCGGTTGAAAATAGGCAGCGGCTTGACGGATTCCTGATAGCGAGCGCGATCTTCGTTGGACATATTGCCAGCTTCGTCCGCATTGAAGTTTTCCATCACGACGCGGGCCTGCATCTGTTCGACATCGACATTCGCTTCGCCGCCATCGACCACGTTGACCTCGGGTTCTTCGCTTGTCACCGAGACATTCGCGGAGTCACCCTGTTCGACGTTTACCTGTGCATCTTCCTGGGTGACGTCGACCTGCGCTTCCTGCGCGTCGGAGATGTTCACCTGTGCCTCGCCTTTCTGGTACTCGATGCGCGGCTGTGCTTCCTGAATGGTAATTCTCGGTTCCGGGCGAATGAAACGTACTACCGGTTCGGGCTGATCAAGGTCGATGATCGGCTCACCGGTCTCTACATCGACCTGCGGCTTGGGGACCATCACCGTCACCACGGGTTCGGGGATCCGCACAGTGATCTGTGGCTGAGCCTGTTCGACCGTGATGATCGGGGCCTGCTGCCGTACGCGCACGGTGGGTTCAGGGACAACGACAGTGATTTCGGGTTGCGGCTGTTCAACCGTGACCACCGGCTGGCCCTGTGTCACTTCGACATTGGGATCAGGCACTGTCACGTTAACCGTGGCGTCTTCCTGCTCCACGACGACCTGGCCGCCCTCGGTCTGAACAACGGTTTCTTCTGTCTTGTCATTGGATTGTGCAAGGGCACCGCTGGCGACAAATGCGCTGACGGCAACTGTACCCAAAAGCGTTTTGATTGGCTGTTTCATCTGTGGTCCTCTTTGCGAACGGCGAAAACGGTCGGCACTCTGCGCATCGGATTCCGTCTCCCCCGATCAATTTGAATTTCCGTGCGAATCCCGCCTGAGGCTGTTCGTCCGGAGCCCGGGATGGCAGGCTTGTCTACCCCCCGAGTCTGGGCATGAGGATAATTGGATTGCGCCCGAGGGCGTGCGGAGTGGCACTAAACTGGAACAAGAATTGGGCGTTTTATTCGCATCCAGACCGCGTTGCTGCACGACTCGGCGCCCGAGGGTCGTTTGGCCGATGCCATATCGAAAACCCGAAGCACCGCATCAAGCGCGACAGGCGCTGCACCCTGACAGTCAAGTTGCGGAGCTTCGAATCCGTGTTGTCGCGATGCCCGTTTTGCCGTGCCTGACCCAATGGCGGCAGAGACCGCATACGATATGTCTTCGAAGGTAAGAAACTGCGGGCGTGCCACCTGAATTGAGCGACAGAGTCGCGCATGAAACGTCCGATTCACCCCTCTCAAGGACACCCGCATAAAGTGTGCGAACAACCTCTGTGCAGATGCGGATCAGGGTCAGATGAAAGCCCCGCATCGCTGACAACTCTGACGGTGCCTTCTGGTTCCCGATCGACGGCCCTCATAATTTCAAAATAAAATCAACTCTATAGACTGTTCTTTGGCCGTGATGACCCGGTTCGTCTTTTCAATCCGTCCACCTTTCGAGCCGCCCAAAATAGCTGCGGTGACTTCCCCGCACCGCACGAATCCACCGGAGCGAGGACGAGGAAAATATTTCTTTTGAATTCATGTATTTGGGTCTCTCGTTCAAGAAAAACTGCTATTTCGTTAATAATTTTGTATACTGAGTGGAAAAAAAATTGAATTTTAGAGAACAGCACAGGGAGGATCATCAATGACAGACAGCATGAAATCCAGAATCAACCGAATGTATATGGGCGACGTTTTCTTCGCCTTCGGTTTCGTCGTCGTACTTTGGGCTGTGGTGATTTTCGTCTTCCTCAGTGTCGTGTCACTGATCGGGGGCGGAGCGATTTCCAATGTCCTACTGCTGGGCGCAGCCCTTGTGCTGCTTTTCAATACGGCCGCCATCATCGCGATGATCCGGCACTACGCGCATGACAAGGATTTCATCTACGGCCTAGATATCCGCCATCTCGACGAGATGAAGCAGGTAAAGCGTCAGGGTTGAGGAAAACGGATATGAAAAAATTTTACGAGCCCCCCAAACAAAGCGGTATCGGGCAATTCTTCGATTCTGCCTTTCTCTTGGTACTGGTCTATGTCGCCCTGTTCGTTCCGCTGATTCTCGGACTGACAGGTGCGGGCAGTACAAATGACGTGCCCGAAACGATCAGTTGGGAAACGCTGGATCAGAACGAGGTCATGCAGGCCCAATGGGAGAAGCTGGGCTACACCCCGGAGACCGCCGCAGAAATCATCACGACCAAATTCGACTACTCGATCAATCCGGTTCTTCTGATCATCACTGCGGTCGTGATCATCGGCTACTTCGTCTTCCTCGTCAAAGTTTCGGACAAGGAGTACCGCGACGTCATCAGGGAGAAGTTCGACTCCTGAAATGTGTCGAACGGGAAAGGGACAAAAATGTGGATCATTCTGGAATACGCGGCCTGGGCGATATCGGGAGGATTGCTCCTTTGGATGTTGGCCGACGCGGCAAGGGTTAATCGCGAATTCGACGAGGACGTGCTGTTGTCGTCACGCGAGGGGGTCGATGAGCTGATCGAGCACGGGGAAGTGCCGGAAGCGGAGGGGTCGAAAAATGACTGATGGAACTGCCAACGGAGCGGCTGCAAGCGGGGCTGCTGCAAGCGGTGACGAACGCGTCGGCCTGCTGCGTGTTCTGGGGCCGGTGCATGTCTGGGCGCTTGGCGTGGGCATCGTGCTTGTCGGTGAATTCATGGGCTGGAACTTTTCGGTCGGAAAAGGCGGGGCACTGGGTGCCCTGATCGCCTGCTGGATCATCGGACTGCTATATACCTGCGTCGCGATGATCGATTCCGAGGTCACCTCGACGGTTGCCGCTGCCGGCGGACAATATGCGCAGGCCAAGCACATCATGGGACCGCTGATGGCGTTCAATGTCGGCCTGTATCTGGTGATGGCCTATACGATGCTTGAGGCCGCAGACGCGCTGATCGTCGGCGACCTTCTTGTCATCCTGGCCGAACAGACAGGCTATACGGATCTCGACCCGAAACCCTTTGTGATCATGATCATCGCCTTTCTGGCCTTCATGAATTATCGCGGCGTGTTCATGACGCTGACACTGAACTTCGTGATTACGGCGGCGGCCTTCGTCTCGATCATCATCCTGTTCATCGGCGTGCAACCATGGCAGCCGGGGGCAATCCTTCAGCATCAGGGGCTTTTGACGGATCTGCCATATGGCTGGATCGGTGTGATTGCGGCATTCCAGTTCGGCATCTGGTACTATCTCGGGATTGAAGGCACCTGTCAGGCCGCCGAAGAAGTGCGCTCGCCCAGCCGTTCATTGCCGCTGGGAACGATGACCGGGATCATGACGCTGCTGATTGCGGCGACGTTGACATGGTATGTCTGTTCGGGGCTGCTGCCCTGGGAATATCTCGGCCAGGCAACCGTGCCGCTCTATGACGCGGCCCGCATGACCGGAAGCACGACCCTGCAGGTATTCCTGTTCGTCGGCACCATGTTTGCGGCCACCGCATCGGCAAACGGTTGTATCAACGATGCGTCCCGCGCGTGGTTCTCGATGGGCCGTGACCGTTATATGCCGCTTTGGTTCGGCGCCGTGCACCCACGGTACCGCACGCCTTACAGGTCGATCCTGTTCCTGATCCCGATTGCCGTATCCTTCGCGTTTACCGGCCTTCTCGACCAGGTGATCACCTTCTCGATCCTGTCGGGCCTTCTGGGCTATACTTTCATGCCGATCAACATGATCATGTTCCGCAAGAAGTGGCCGCTGGGCAGCATCCACCGGGGCTATGTGCATCCGTTCCACCCGCTGCCGGCGATTGTGCTCATGGTGCTGTGCATCACCACGTTCTTCGCGACCTATCTGGGCTTCGGGACACAGTTGCTGGCCATGATGTGCTTCTACATCATCGTGTCCTTGTGGTTCTCGATGCATCGTTACAAATATGTCCGGCGCGCCGATCAGTTCACGATGAACTGGCCAAAACCGCTGGGTTACTGAGGAGTCGGCGTCATGATGGACAGAATTCTATGTGCGATCGACGGGTCGAAAGCGGCGCAGAGAGCGGTCGATTTCGGCGTTGCCCTTGCAGAGAAATGCGGAGCGGAAATCCGGTTCATCACCGTATCGACCGTGTCCCAGGCAAGCGCCGCCGACAGCCCGTTTTGGGATACCAAGCTGTTCAATGCGGGCGAAGACCTGATCAGGAAAGAGCTTTCAGATGCGCTCGAACATGCCGCTGCCACATCCGTCAACGCGACCTGCGCCACCGTGCACGGTCGTGATGTGGCTGCGGCCATCGTCGGCTATGCGTTGCATGAGGGTTTTGACCACATCGTCATGGGATCGACCGGTCACACCGCCTTTGGCCGGTTGCTCACCGGGTCTGTCGTCGATGATGTATTGAAGCGCAAGCATCCGCCAGTAACGGTCGTATGATGAGCGTCGCCGCCGCTTTTGCAGTGGTCGGGACCGCGGCGCTTGGTGCCCTCTATATCAAGGGAGCTCGGCACGAGAGATCGCGCCGGGCTATTCTGCTGGACAACTGTCTTGATCTGATCTCGCGGCCAGAGATCACGTTGGAACAAAACGGATATCCCGTTCTTTCAGGCAAGCGGGACGGATATGAAGCCGAGCTCAAGCTCTTGGCCGACACCATCCAGTTGCGCAAGTTGCCCGTCCTGTGGCTGATCGTGACAGTTCGGAGACCGCTGCCGATACCCGGCGTGTTGGACATGATGCTTCGGGCGAACAACACGGAATATTACTCTCCCCACGGTGAACTGGACGAAACAATCCCGTTGCCCGAGGGATGGAACGATCAAATGACCATCCGCAGCGATAACGCAGAGGCTGTGGCCCCCCTGCTCGATCGCCTCAAGGCGCAGGTCGAATATTTCAACGAAGAAGCGCGCGGCAAGGAAATTCTGATTACGCCGAAAGGTATCAGACTGATCTACCGCATTGATGAGAGCGACCGGGGGCACTACCTCGTGACCCGACTGCCCAAATTCGAAAACGGAACCGTGGACCGGGAAACAGCCGACCGCCTGCTGGCGCAGGCCAAGGCTATCGGTGATATTGTAGAAGGATCTTTGCAATGAGCGAACAGGACCGCCCCCCATACCACCCGGCGCTGGTCATGGTCGTGTCGGCCTTCCTTACCGGCATGGGGCAGGTCATGAACGGGCAGCCCAACCGGGGCCTGATGATGGCGTTCACCGCATTGTCCCTTGCCTGGGTCAGCTACAACCTGACGACGCCGGACCACAGCTTTGTCGGCCGATACGCCGGCGGCTTCATGATCCACGCCATCGCATTCATGGACGCGTTCCGTGTTGCCCGCTTTCGTTGGCACGAATGGATCGTCAATTCCCGTTGATCCGGCCGCTGCCCTCCCCTGACAAATCAAATTCAGCTATTTTGAGGTATGTTGCGGCGGTTTTGCCCTTCTACATCACTACGGCTTCAATTGAGCAACGGAACAGCAGGTGCGCACCTTCTGTTCTTGCCGCGCGTATGACGCTGCGGAGGACTTACCGCTTGTCATCCATCGCCACCACGTCGCCGGGTGCGAGCGTCGGCACCAAGAGGCTCTTGACGTATATACGGTAGATATCACCGTTCACTGGCCCGTCAAAGCCCCGGGCGCGTCGATCCGGTCATGATGCAGCGCGGCGATGAAGGTCGGCGTGTCCGGTGACAGAACGGGGCGACGCCCGGCAGGCGCGTGCTCATCGACGAGCAGCCTTCGTCAGGGAATTGAACGGACCCGGCGCTGGACGATTATACTTCCCGGATCAGCCCCCATCGGGCTTTCGCTTGGCGAGAAAGGCATTCACAGCTTCTGCGTGCTCTGCCGTCTTGTGTGCAAGTGCCTGATAGGCAGCAGACAACTCAAGCAAACTGCTCAGGCTGCTCATCTGGCCCTCGCGCAGCAGCCGTTTGGTAAGCCGAAGAGTTGGGCCTGGATTGGCGGCTATTCTGTTGGCCAGGGCCCGAGTCTCATCCATGAGCTGATCGTCGGGCACCACGCGGCTGACCAGCCCGCAATCCAGTGCCGCCTGCGCATCAAGCATTTCCCCGGTAAACGCCATTTCCGCCGCCTTGGACATTCCAACCACCCGGGGCAGCAACCAGGCTCCGCCGTCTCCTGGGATCAGACCCAACTTGATGAAGCTCTCTGCGAATTTCGCGCTTTCGCCCGCGATCCGAATGTCGCACATGCAACTCAGGTCACAGCCCGCCCCTATGGCATAGCCGTTCACCGCCGCGATCATTGGAACTTCAAGATTGTACATGGCCAGTGTCAGCCGCTGGATCCCCTGCTGGTACTCGGTGCGTATCGGCATCGGCCTGAGCGCGTCATCCTCGTATTTCTTCATGTCCCTTACATCGCCGCCGGCGGAAAAAGCTGCGCCTGAGCCAGTCACGATGACAACGCGAACCGAAGGGTCCCTCTCTATCCTGGCTGTCGCTTCGACGAACTCTTCAACAGCAGAGTTTCCGGTCAGAGGATTCCGCCTGTCAGGGTCGTTCATCGTCAAGGTGACGACTGGCCCGGCCTGATCGTACTTCAGGAAATTGGTCATGGTGATCCTTTCATCTACAATTCAATCGGCATTTTTTTTCGGGCTGAGACAGACAGCACGAATTCCAACGACGATTCCGTGGTGTTCAAAAGGGATTGCCCCAGTTTTCGGTTCCAGTAACTTTCCCCGCCATAAGCGATACGCGCCTCAACCAGACGACGGGTGTAAAGTTGCAGATCATGTTCCTCTGTTATGCCAATGGCACCGTGGACCGCGTGGGCGATGGCGCCGACACGAACGGCCGCTTCGCTGACGCGGGATTTGGCAATGGCGCTGGCCGAGGGATCCGCAAAGCCAGCCAACCCTAATTCGGCAGACATGCGCGCAGCGTAACAGTGTTCTGCCATTTCGCCGATCTGCTGCTGTATCGCCTGTTGCTTCGCGATCGCCCGACCGAACTGTTCGCGTTCCATCGCGTGGGAAACGGTCATCTCAAGCAGACGGCCCATGGCACCCGCCATTTCGACAGCTCGCATCAGGGCGCCTATCCGGAACCAGTCTTGTCGCTCTAAGGCCAGACCATCGGGAGCATCATGAGGCCAGAGCAGATCTGCACCCAGAATGCCTGACGAGGGGGATGCAAGCACGGTTGCCTCGTCAAGAGACAAGAGATTCCAATCCATTGGGTTGCGCGCGATCACGAAGCTGACGACACGGCCAAACGGTACGTTAGACAGCATCCTGCCTTCCGCCGTGGTGTGCAGAGGCCCCGGCGCAATGGCGACGGCACCGGAACCCGACGGGACCGCCGATGCCGTGCGAGCCACTATCGTGTCACCCAGTGGCAGCGGGGCAGCGTGTGCGCCCGCCTGAAACAAGACCGGAGCCAAATCAATCAGGCTCAGCCCCGCCCCTCCGTCAGCCTCGGGGACCATGGCGTCGACAAAACCGGCATCAACCAGCTCGTTCAAAAGCGTTTCAATTTCACCCGTCTGCTCTGCCTTGCGGACGTATTCAGCATTGCAGTGGGTTGCAAAGAGCTGTTTGGAGCTTTCTTCCAGCATTTTGTTGTCCTTGGTGCCTATCGCAATCCCAGACCGCGCGCGATCATGCCGCGCAGAATCTCTCTGGTGCCGCCGCGGAGCGAGTAGCTGGGAGCTGCACGTGCGACAAATACCGTGGTTTCCATCAAAGAGCGCGGTGGCTGCAATCGCGGATCAGCACTCAGCGCGTCCGCGATCATAACCGGGAGTTCCTGTTCGAAACTGGTGCCAAGATCCTTCACCATTGCGGCCTGGACAATCGGGCTTTCGCCGGCGGCCAGGCGAGCGGTGACCGCAATGCTCAGTTCGCGCAAGGTGGCAAGATGGGCGATCGCCCTGCCCAGTTTCTCATCATGCGACTGCGGCGTGGCGCGCAGCCAGTTCAGCCACCCGTCGAGCAGAACGATGCTACTGAGGATCCGTTCGGGCCCGGAACGTTCAAATGCAAGTTCGGCAGTGACCTGTTCCCATCCGCAGCCCTCATCGCCAATCAGCGTATTGTCGGGCAGGAAAACATCCTTGAAAAAAACTTCGGAAAAATGGGCGTCCCCGTTCAGGTCCTTAATCTCACGAATTTCCACCCGCGGAGCGGACAGGTCGATTACAAACTGAGATAGCCCTTGGTGCCGGTCAGCAGCGTTGCCTGACGTGCGCACCAGCGCAATCATGTAATGTGACCGCGTGGCATTGGTGGTCCAGATCTTCTGTCCGTTCAACAGCCAGCCGCCATCGGTCTTTTTAGCGCGACTGCGCACGCTCGCAAGATCGGACCCCGCGTTTGGTTCGCTCATCCCGATACAGAAGAAGCTCTGTCCAGCGCAAATGCCGGGGAGATAGCGTTGCTTCTGCTCTTCCGAGCCATAGCGCTGGATCAAAGGACCGCTTTGCCGGTCCGCAATCCAATGAGCAGATACCGGCGCACCTGCGGCCAATAGCTCCTCGACGATGACATAGCGGCGAAAGAAACCGGCTTCCTGGCCTCCATACTTCTTTTCAATCGAGAGCCCAAGCCAGCCCTTTTCTGCCATCTTCCGGCTGAATTCCGCAGAGAACCCCATCCATGAGCGCGCTCGGACAACAGCAGGTAGATTCGCGGTCTCCTGCTGCGCAAAGGCACGGACCTCGGCACGTACCGCTTCATCTTCTGCCGGCACGTTCGAGAGAGATAAGGGACTCAACATTATGTCGTACTTCCACGTCTGCACAAAAGCATATTTCGCGCCTCACACATGCTTGCTGGTACTTGCTACAGGCCCCGGCTGTGCCGGGACCTGCAGCCCGATAAAAGGCCGGGTCAGTTCAATTCGTTCATGAAAGCCTTCATCACGACGGTTCCCGGTTTGCCACGGGAATCCAGTTCCGCAGCCCATTCTACCCCGACGGATTCAAGCGAGTTACGGATTTCGGTAACATCGGCATCGGGCAGTGTTACAAATCTCACCCCGGCATCGGAAATCTTCTGCTTGTCACCTTCCACCAGATCATCAATCACGGCACAGGCGTGCCGGGTGGCGCGTTCGCCAGCTTCGGTCAGGGCCTGCTGAACGTCAGGCGAGAGACTGTCATATTTGGATTGGCTGATCATGTATGCGGTTACAAAAGACCCAAGGTTCAAACCCTGTGTCGCCGTTTTCAGGTGCGGAGCCAGATCATAGGGAAATATGGACCCATACGGAAACACGATCGCGTCCACAGTTCCACGCGACAGAGCTTCGCGAGCCTCGGGCGCTGACATCTGCACAGGGACTCCACCCAATTTGGTCATGGCAAGCGCCTGAGACCCGCCGCTGGTACGGATTTTCTGGCCACTGATGCTCTCAATCCCCGTAAGCTCTTTGGCCGAAAACAGCTGATAGGGTGGCAGGGCGAGCACCATCAGGGCACGAAGGCCTTCCGGGGCGTACTCCACCTCATCCAGAACGCCGCCGGGCTTCGCGAGTTCCCAATAGGCCATTGTCCCTTCGCATGAACTGTCGAAAGTGCCAGGCAACTGGGCCACCGAACTGAGCGGCAACTTGTCCGCCAGATAGGACGCCCCGATATATCCGATGTCTGCAACACCGGTCTGGGTCAGCGAAAGCATGTCCTTTGCTTTGCCCAGCTGCTGCGCCGGGAAATACTCGATGCCGACTGCGCCGCTGGTGTTTTCCTCCACATCCTCGACGAATGGCTTCAGCAGGTTTTCCGCTATATAGTGTCCTACGGGAAGACTGTCCGCCACGCGTAGCGTGACGTCCTGGGCCATCGCGGCGCTGGCACCGACACCGAGGGCAAGGCTCGCGATCAGGCATATCTTATTGTTTTTCATGTACTTTCTCCTCCTTGAAAGACGTGTCATTGCATAGTCGAGGGCAGCCATAGAATGATCTGGGGAAAGGCTGCCAGCAGGGCGATCACAATCAGATGCGCCCAGAAATGGGGCATGACTCCCCGGAACAGTTCGCCCAAGGGGCGACGAGTGTACCGGGCCACGACGAAAACATTCATTCCCATCGGAGGCGTGACCATACCAACTTCTGCGGTAACGACGATCAGGACGCCGAACCAAACCGGGTCAAAGCCCAACTGAGAAATGAGCGGCAGGGCCACAGGTACCGTCAGGATGAGAATGGCGATCTGATCCATGAAGAAACCAAGGATCAGGTATCCCACCAATATGACGGCAAGGATGATCCAACGGGATACCTCAAGGGTCCCGACCCAGTCTGCAAGATCATTGGTGACACGGGTCAGCGTAAAGAAATAGCCGAAAACATGGGCCCCCAGAATGATGAAAAGGATCATGCAGGTTGTTTGAGCGGCCGAACGCAATGCCTGCCAGCTGTTCGAGAGAGTAAGCTTGCGCTCCCAAGCTGCGATCAGCATGGCACAGAAGGCCCCGATACCTGCGGCCTCGGTCGGCGTTGCTATGCCGGAATAGATCGTACCGGTAACGGCAAAGAACAGGATCAACACCGGGCCCACTCTTTTGAGCGAGCCGAACTTCTGGGCGAAACCATAGGCTTGCCCCTTGGGGGCCGCCTCGGGATCGCGCCAAACCAGAAAAGCGATGGTCAGCATGATCGTTGCTGTGACAAGGATTCCGGGGAAAACGCCCCCCACCAGCAGCGCTGAAACGGGGATATCCGCAATAATTCCATAGAGGATCAAGGCGATCGATGGCGGAATAAGCATGGCCAGAGTTCCCGAAATCGCGACAACGCCTCCAGCCAGTTTCGGGTCGTACCCCTCTTTCAACATCGCCGGTATCGAAGTAGAGGCAAGCGTCGCCGCTGCCGCAGTGGATGACCCCGAAATCGCGCCGAAACCGGCCCCGGCCAGTGCCGTCGCCATCGCGACCCCACCGCGCAGACGGCCGACCCAGACCGTCGCGGCGCGAAACAGATCGTTTGCGACACCTGAAATGATGATGAATTCCGCCATCAGGATAAACATCGGTATCGTGATTATCTCGTAATCGCTGGCGGTAGAGAGGGGTGTGGTCTTGAGGATGCCTTGAAGGATCGGCCAGCCCCCGAACATGTACAGCCCTACGGCCCCTGATACGCCCATCGCAAGGGCCACGGGCAGGCCCGTCACTAGCAAGAGAAACAGAAGCACGAGAACAATTGTCACGGTCATTCGCCATGCTCCGCGGTTTTGGCGTCGGTATTTGCAGGCGCCGGCACCTCGACCAGGTCCCGCTCGGAAAAAACCGAGGCCAGATGGAGCACGGCCCGATATCCGCATCGCAAGCAAAGCGTGGCCATGCCCGTCGCGAGAAGCGCATAAGCGATCCATGTCGGCCAGGCTACAACCTCGGCTATGCGATCGTCCGACAAGAAAGCGTCACGTGCCTGGCTGATGCCAAGCCAAGTCATGATGGCAATGAAGAGCGTCGAGGCGCCGTATCCCAGGCCCTGTGTGAGATGCCGCACCGGTCTGGGCAGAAACGGCACGAAGACATCGAGCGCAATATGACCGTGATGGTTCAGGCTGTCGGACAACGCCAGAAAGAACACTGCACCAATCAAGTACAATCCGATCAGACTGTATGACCAGCTTAATGGCGCTGACAGAACATAGCGCAGGCAGACATCGATCACCACGATCAGCATGATGGCCGCCATGGCCAGTCCGGATATGCCGATCAGAACGGTCTCTGCGCGCCCCAACAGCGCAGAGACCGCATTTGCCGGTTTGTTCTCCTCCCTTACTCCTCCCATAGTTTCCTCCTGACTGGGTTTGGTAGCTTGCACTCAGAATCTTGCGAACCGTGCGTCCGTTCTGTTTTCCGACCTGCGTATGGTCGAACTGAAGGAGCATGACCGATCCTTGTCTGAAACTTCGTAATCTGTTCTGGGCATGGGCCTGTTCGTCAGTAGGATTTCGGTAGGCCAAGTACTTTCTCGGCGATGAAGCAAAGGGCGAGTTGTGGAGAAACCGGCGCGATCCGCGGGATCAGACTTTCACGCAGATATCTTTCGACATGATATTCCTTGGCGTAGCCGAAACCGCCGTGGGTCATTACCGCCGTCTGGCACGCGCTGAATCCTGCCTCGCCCGCAAGATATTTCGCGGTATTCGCAGAAGCACCGCACGGCAGCCCATTGTCATATTCCCAAGCCGCCTTCATGATCATCAACCAAGCCGCTTCCAGTTCCGCGTGACAGATTGCAAGCGGATGCTGAATCGACTGATTTTTGCCAATCGGGCGATTGAAAACCACCCGTTCACGAGCATATTCGGTTGCGCGCTTCAGCGCCGCAAAGCCAAGCCCTACTGCTTCTGCCGCGATCAGGATACGTTCCGGATTAAGTCCGTGCAGGATGTACTCAAAGCCGCGCCCTTCCTCACCGATCCGGTCGGTTTCAGGAATCTCGAAATCCTCGAAAAACAGTTCATTCGAGTCCACAGCCTTACGACCCATCTTGTCGATTTCCGAAACCTTGATGCGGGCTCGGTCAAACGGCGTATAAAACAAGGACAGCCCGTGCGTTGGCGATCTGACCTCCTCCAGCGGTGTCGTACGCGCCAGGACCAATAGGTTGTCGGCTTCCTGCGCGGTGGAGATCCAGACCTTCTGACCATTCACCACGTATTTGTCGCCTTGCTTCTCGGCCCGCAATTTCAATTGGGTCGTGTTCAGCCCGGTATTGGGTTCGGTAACAGCGAAACAGGCTTTCTCACGCCCCTCGACCATAGGGCGGATCATCCGCTCTTTCTGTTCTTCTGTTCCGTACACGGCCACGGGATTGAGACCGAAAATGTTGATATGTACGGCGGAAGCGCCCGATAGCCCGGCTCCGGACTCCGAAATGGTGCGCATCATCAGGGCCGCTTCGGTAATACCCAGGCCCGCACCACCCTGCGCTTCGTCGGTGCATATTCCGAGCCATCCCTCGACGGCCAGCGCATCGTAGAAATCCAAGGGAAATCCTCCCTCCCGATCGCGCTTCAACCAGTATTCGGCATCGAATCTTTCGCAGATCCGGCTCACTGCGTCGCGGATCGCTCTTTGATCTTCGGTCAGGGAGAAATCCATCTGTCAGTCCTCTATTGCCACACGCAATGCGCCGTTGTCCTGCAACGCGGCGATTTCGCTGTCGGTAAACCCGGCCTCGGCCAATATTTCGGGACCGTGCTCGCCCAGGCGTGGTGCAAGGCGCTGCGGCTTGACCGGGGTACGTGAAAAACTGACCGGGACAGCCATCTGCCGAAGTCTGCCTTCAGTGGGATGGTCCACGGTCTCGAAAAAGCCGGTTGCCTTTAGATGCGGGTCCTCAAATACGGATTCATAGCTGTGCATCGGCATTGCCGGCACGTCTGCACGTTCAAAGATCTCCAGCCATTTTGCGGTGGTCTTTGTGCGAACGATCTGACCCAATGTCGCGTAAACGAAATCAATATTCGCCATGCGGTTCGCAAAACTAGCGAAACGTTCATCCGTTTCGGGAATATCCGTGCGCCCGATTGCCTCGAAGAAGCGACGCCAGTGACCGTCGGTGTAGATCAGAGCACAAACATAACCGTCCTGGGTCTGATAAGGACGACGATCCGGAGACAGATGCCGGGCATAGCCGCCTTCGTCCAGTGGAGGGTCGTATGTCAGCCCGCCCATGTGATCGCCCATGATCATCGAGATCATGGTTTCAAACATCGGAATTTCGATTTTCTGCCCTTTGCCTGAGGTGGTTCTCTCAACCACCGCAGCCAGGATCGCGTTAACGCCGGCCATTCCGACGATACGGTCCGCAATGGCTGCCGGCACATAGGCGGGTTTGCCTCCGGCTCGAACAAAGCCATGTGAAATGCAGGAACCGCCCTGGATCAGATCATCATAGGCCGGCCGGTTCGCATAAGGCCCTGACTGCCCGTAACCCACAAGTGCAGCATAGATCAGGCGCGGGTTCAGACCGGCGAGGTCTTCATACGACAGACCCAGCCGGGCCATCGCCCGAGGACGGATATTGGTAACGAGCACATCAACCGTCTTTACCAGTTCGAGGATCGCGGCGCGGCCTTCCGGCTGTTTCAGGTTCAGAGCAATGTCCCGTTTCGAGCGGTTCACGTTCAGGAACAAGGGTCCCATATCCGCATGTCGCGACGGGCCGATCTGGCGGACGACATCGCCCTCAGGCGACTCGACCTTGATCACATCTGCCCCGTAGTCCCCCAGAATCTGAGAGGCGTAGGGACCCATCAACACCGTAGACAGGTCCAAAATGCGCAACCCCTTTAACAGGCTCATTGCTTTCCTTCCATTTTGTCCATATATATGAACAATATATTCACCATATGGATCATTAATCGAAACGCGATCCGCTTTGTCAATAGGATTCTGGACTCTGAAGACCGCCGGGGGTTGTTGCCGGCAGGGCGCTAAAGAGAGAGAATAAGCAAAGTGAGATCACCAGCCGGAGCCGCTCAATGGCAGTCAAGCAAGTCGAAAACCTATTGGGATTGCTGGAATTTTTCGCTGAACGTAAGAGTCCCGCCACATTGGCCGATGTTGTGGCGCATTTCGGCTGGGCGCGGTCCAGCGCCTTCAACATTCTGACGACGCTGGTGGAAAACGGATATCTCTACGAACCCAAGGCGCGCTCGGGATTCTATCCATCACCCAGATGGCTGCAACTGGCTCAATCAATTGCGGAAGGTGAGCCAATCTCCGAAAAGCTTCGCCAGGTGATGACCGAACTGGCCACCCAGACCGGGGAAACAATCTGGATCTCTGCATCCAGTGGGCTGTTTGCTGTATTTATCGACATTGTCGAATCGATGGCCAACATTCGCTACACCGCCAAGGCGGGCAAGCGGGTTCCCATCCATGCAACGGCGTCCGGGCAGGCGCTGCTTTCACAACTTCCAGAACAGGATCGCAGCGTGTTGCTGCGAAAAGTCAACTTTGAGCGATATGGTGCCAATACCCCGATGAGCATCTCCGAGGTTCTGGATCAAATCGAGGCCGGGCGTCGGCGTGGATGGTTCGAGTCCGCCTCGAACTATTCACCTGACCTTGGTGGCGTGGCCGTGCCCTTGGTGGACGGTCATCGGACCTACAGCGTCACCGTTGCAGGGCCTTTATACCGCGTCCGCGACAAGGCAGTCGAACATGCGCGTTGTATCCATGAAACGATAAACCGAATCTACGGTCGGGATCATAGCCGCACAACGCTCACAAACTTCGACATTCCGTTTTAAGCGACACCCACATTTGCGTGACCTGAGGCATCCGGGTGGGCGCGGCGGTCGGGACGGCATCGGGCCAGCAGCCTGATCAGGAGCCCGGCGGGCTGACCAGTGAGCCGCGCCGGGTTTGATATCAGTCCGCGACGACGCTCTGTCGCTGGACACCAAGGCCTTCGATACCCAGTTCGACAATGTCGCCTTCTTTCAGATATTGCGGCGGCGTCTGCCCCATACCGACGCCCGGAGGTGTCCCCGTCGAAATCACATCGCCCGGTTGCAGGGTCATGAACTGGCTGAGGTAGGACACGAGATAGGCAACGCCATAGACCATCGTTCTGGTCGATCCATCCTGTTTGGTTTCGCCATTCACCGTCAGCCACATTCCAAGTTCCTGCGGGCTGGCAATCTCGTCCGGGGTCACGAGCCAGGGTCCGATCTGGCCATAATTGTCGCACGATTTGCCCTTGGTCCACTGCCCGGCGCGCTGCAGCTGAAAATCGCGTTCCGATACATCGTTGGTCACGGCATAGCCCGCCACATGCTGCATGGCATCGGCTTCGGATACGTATTTCGCGGGTTTGCCGATGATCACCGCCAGTTCAACCTCCCAATCGGTCTTGGTTGATCCGCGCGGGATCACGATCGGATCGTTCGGCCCGCAAATGGCCGAACTTGCCTTCATGAAAATCACCGGTTCGGGTGGCACGTCCATACCGCTTTCGGCGGCATGGTCGGCATAGTTCAGACCAATGCAGATGAACTTTCCGGTGCCGGCGACCGGCGGCCCGAGACGTGGCGCGCCTTCCACAAGCGGCAGAGCCGAAACATCCATCCCCTTCAGGGCGGCGAGGTTTTCAAGCACCGCGCCGGACAGGTCCGGAATGAGGCCGGACAGATCCCTGATGTTGCCATCAACGTCCAGGACACCCGGTTTTTCCGCGCCCTGGGCGCCAAATCGCACAAACTTCATCTCACTCTCCTTCAGATAGCCCAGCCGCCATCCACGATATGGCATTGGCCGGTCGTAAATGCACTTGCATCGCTGGCGAGATACAGCGCAAGCGCAGCGATCTCTTGCGGTGTACCGATACGCCCCATGGGCTGACGGGCGATGAAATCGCCCATCGCCTTGTCGTAATCCCCGGTCGCCCGAAGGCGGTCGTGCAACGACGGGCTTTCGACGGTCCCGGGACAGATCGCGTTGCAACGGATTCCGTCCGTGACAAAATCGGCGGCAACCGATTTCGTCAGCCCGATCACCGCCGCTTTTGACGCACAATAGGCAAAGCGGTTCGGCACGCCTTTCACGCTGGATGCAACCGAAGCCATATTGATGATCGAACCCGACCCCTTTACCAGCATGCCGGGCAGATAGGCGCGGATCATCCGGTATTGGGCCTTCGCATTCAGATCAAAAGCGAAGTCCCAATCACTGGCAGCGCACTCCATCACTGTGCCGGCATGGACGACGCCCGCGCAATTGAACAGCACGTCGATCGGCCCGGTCTCTTCGGCAAGTGCCGTAATGGCGGCGGCATCGGTGACATCGAGACGCCGGGACGTCGTGCCATCGATCTGCGTGACCGCTTCGGCATTCAGGTCGGTGGCCCAGACCGTCGCCCCCGCCGCGACAAAGGCTTCGGCGGTTGCGCGACCTATTCCCTGTCCGGCGGCTGTGATGAGACAGGTCTTGCCTGAAAGTGCTGTCATATCGGTCTCCTGATTTGGGAATGTGGTCATGCGCCGGCCTTTCCAAGCAACAGATCCGGCAGGAAAGTCACCAGCGTGGGGAAGAAGATCAGCAGCAACAGCACCACGATCAGCGGGATGAGGAAGGGCAGGATTGCGCGGGTCAGCACGCTGAGGCTGATCCCCGACACGCCCGAGATCACGAAAAGCCCTATCCCCATGGGCGGCGTCATCAGACCGATCATCAGATTGAAGATGAAGACCACCCCGAAATGCACCGGATCTATGCCGACCGCCGCGACTGTCGGCGCCAGGGCCGGCACCGCCAGGATCATGATCGCGAGACCCTCGACAAAGAATCCGGCGATGAACAGGAACAGGTTGATGATGAGCAGCAGCAACAGCGGATTTTCGGTCAGCGATGTCAGCCAGATCGACAGGTTCTTGGGCGCCTCATGCGCGGCAAGAACCCAGGCAAAAACGCTGGCCGTCGCCACGATGAAACAGACCATCGCCGTGGTGCGTATGGTGTCGAGGATGACGTCGTACAGTTCCCTGAATCCGATCTCGCGATAGACGAGCATCGACAGCACGATGGCATAGGCCGAGGCGCCGACAGCGGCCTCGGTCGGCGAGAACAGCCCGCCCACGATTCCCGCGATGATGATCGCCGGGGTGAGCAACGGCAGAACCGCACGCAGGAAGCTGCGGCAGACATGACCAAGCGTTGGTACATCGTCGCGCGGAAAGTTGCGGCGACGGGCAACGATGCCAATCAGGATCATGAGCGCCACCGCGGTCAGAAGTCCGGGCACCACCCCGCCCAGGAACAGCCGCCCGATCGAGGCATCCGCCAGCACGCCATAGATCACCATGGGGATCGATGGCGGAATCAGCGGCCCGATCACCGAAGACGAGGCCGTGACGGCACCGGCAAACCCGTCGGTGTATCCGGCCTTTCGCATCGCCCGGATTTCCATGTTCCCGAGTCCCCCGGCATCGGCCAGCGCCGACCCCGACATGCCCGAAAAGATGATCGACGCCACCACATTCACATGGGCCAGCCCGCCCCGGAAATGACCGACGAGCGATCTGGCGAAGACAAAGACGCGCTCGGTAATGCCGCCTGCATTCATCAGATTGCCCGCGAAGATGAAAAAGGGCACCGCCAGCAGCGGGAAGCTGTCCGATATGGATTTGGTCATTCGTTGCGCCATGACAGCCAGCGGCGTGCCATCGGACCAGAGCTGGATCATCGCCGAAATGCCAAGGGTAAAGGCCACACCCATACCGAGAAGCAGAAGCGCCAGCCAAAGGAATATCATTGCAAACATTGTGTCAGGGCCTTCAGATCAACGAGCCATCGGCATCTTTCGGGGCACCGTGCCGCGCCGCGCGCATGAGGTTCGCTGCGGTGCGCACGGCGATAAGTGCGGCGGAAACGGGCACGGCGGCATATTCCCAGGATGAACTGATACCCATCGCAATCGTGGGCAGCTTGCGGACCTTCCAGGCAACATCAGTGCCATGCCAGCAAAGCGCTACGGCAAAGCCGAGGACAAGAAGCTGCATGGCCATGTAAACCGTGGTGCGCAGTCGGCTGGGAAACCGGTTGGTCAGCAATGTGATCGAGATATGCCCGTTCAGCCGGACCAGATAAGCCGCCCCCAGAAACACGATCCACAGAAACAGGAAGCGCGCGGCCTCTTCCGACCAGGCCAGGGGATAGGGAAAGAAATGGCGGCTGAGGATTTGCAGGACAAGCACCCCAAAGGCCGTCAGAAACAGAATCACCAGAAGAATCTCTTCCAGTTTTTCGAACATGCGCATGTCATGAATCCTCGCTCGGCTGCATAATTGCGCCGGGCCGGTTGGTGGCGGCCCAGCGCGGACTCAGGTCACTCGACAGCGGCCATGGCATCAAAGACGCCAGCGCCCCAGACATCTTCGAATTCGGCATAGACCGGGGCCATGGCCGCAGCCATCTCGGCGCGATCGGGTTCTGTCACCTTCATGCCCTTGTCCTTCAGCGTCGCAACCAGGTCTGCCTCGACGTCCACGATGCTCTGGTTATATGCGTCGCCTACCTCGCTGAAGGCTTCGATCAGGATGGCCTGATCTTCCTCGGACAACGAATTCCAGGCCATTTCAGACACGATGGGCGCCACGAACTGGACCAGATGCCCGGTCAGAGCCAGATGTTCCTGGACTTCATAGAACTTGGCCGCATCGATGGTGGGCAGCGGGTTTTCCTGGCCGTCGACGACGCCGGTTTGCAGGCCCAGGTACAATTCGGAAAAGGCCATCGGTGTCGGCGTCGCGCCAAGCGCCTTCATGAACGACAGGCTCAGCGCCACCTCGGGAACGCGCACCTTCATGTCCGCCATATCCGCAACCGAATTGACCGGGCCGAGGTTGTTGGTCAGATGGCGAGTGCCGTAGTACCAGATATCGAGCATCCGAAAGTCATGATCGGCGCGCAGTTCCTCGACGATCTTCCGGCCCTGCTCGCTTGCGAACATGCGCTCGACATGGGCGAAGTCCTTGGCGAGAAACGGTGCCTCGAAAACCCCCATGCTGGGCGTCCACTGGCTCAGGATGCCGGCACCGTCAAAGGCCATCTGATGCGTGCCAAGTGTCATGCCCGTCAGGATCTCTTTGGCGCCGCCGATCTGTCCCGAAGGGAATACCTTTATGTCAACACGACCGTCCGTTTTTTCGAGAACTTGCGCAGCAGCCTTTTCCAGCGCCAGATTGGTCGGATGCGACGGCGGCAAGACATGCCCCAGACGCCATTCCTCCGCCTGGACCTGCGACATCAAGGACAATGTGGCCGCGGTTGCGACGGCGCTCAGCGTGGTCAAAAATCTCATCTTTTCCTCCTGTAAACCGAGATCTTATTGTGCGGGTGACTGCAAGTCAGCCTGGCAGGCAGGCAGGCCCGATCGGGTCGAAACTCTTATAGGTCAGAATGAACTCGGCGTGGCCGAGCTCTTCGGATTTGGTCGGCGCCCCGGCCGCCACATCAATCACCAGGTCGTGGATTTCGTCGGCCACCGCATCAAGCCCGTCCCCCTGAAGGATACGCCCGGCATTGACGTCCATATCCTCGGAGAGCCGCGCATAGGTATCCGGGTTGGCACAGACCTTGATGACCGGCGAAATCGCCGAGCCCACCACCGAGCCGCGCCCTGTCACGAACAGGATCACATGCGCTCCGCAGGCGATAAGCTCGGCGATCTCGGCATTGTCGTTGATGTTGGGAAAGCCGAACCGCACCTCGCCATCGGGGACCACATCCAGCAGATACAGGCCGCCGGTTGGCGGAATGTCACCCGGTTTGATCAGACCGACAATCGGCGCGGCGCCGGATTTGGCATAAGCGCCCATCGATTTTTCCTCGATGGTCGACAGCCCGCCTTCGGCATTGCCCGCCGCAAAGCTGCCATAGCCCAGCGTGGCATAGTATTCGGCGGCCTTGTTCACCGATTGCACAAGCGCGCGCGCGAGCTCCGGGGTGGCGGCGCGGGCGGCCATGATCTGCTCGCATCCGATAAGCTCGCCGGTTTCCTCAAAGATGCATGCGGCACCGGCGGCGCCCATCCGGTCAAAGGCGCGACCGACCGCCGGATTGCCGGTGATCCCGCTGGTAGCATCCGATCCGCCGCAGATCGTACCGACCACCAGATCCGACATGTCCATGGGAACGCGGGGTGTGACGCGCAGCGCCTCGATCTGCTCGGCAACCCAGGACCGGCCCTGATCGACCGAGGACCGGGTTCCCCCGGCGCGCTGGATCACGATAGAGGTGACGGGACGGCCACTCTCGGCAACGACCTTTTCCAGCCGGAAGCGATTGAAGCTCTCGCATCCAAGCGAAATCAAAAGCACCGCGCCCACATTGGGATGCGTACACAGCCGCTCCATCATGGTCTGGGCATAGTCGTTCGGATAGCACCCCGGAAAGCCGATCACCTGTGCGCCCTGATCGCGATAAGGCATCACGATTTCGGTGGCGACATGGCGCGCGCATTCCACCAGATAGACCACAGCGGTCACATTGCGGATGCCCTTGCGGCCGTCACGGCGCAGATAGCCTTCAAGCATGGGTGCCTCCTGCGGTTTCCGTCAGCGAATGCGTGGCGGTATAGTCGCTCTGGATATTGTGCACATGCACATGGTCGCCCGGTGAGATATCGACCGAGGCCGAGCCGATCGGCACCCCGTATTTGCGGATTTTCTCGCCCCGGGCGATGGCGACGCGCGCGATCTTCTGGCCCAGCGTCACCGGTTGTTTCACATCGACGAACGTGCCGTCAGATACAGGGTTCGGGCCGGCATCGACCGGTCCGAGCGCCACAAGAACATTATCAGTATCGGAGAGCAGCAACAGCTTGTGTGTGTTCGGAGTGGTCATGCGGGGCTTTCGTCAGATTTTGAGGACGGTTGCATTCTCGATCAGATCCCAGTCGAGATCGCGGCCCAGGCCGGGCGTGTCGGGAAGGCGGGCGATACCGTCTTGAACGGGCAACGGCTCGGTCAGACCAAAGGCGAAATCCTCAACCGGGCACAGCAGCTCCAGATAGGAACAGTTGCGGATCGCCGCGCACAGATGCAGATTCACCAGTTCGAGCGGATGGAAGATGGTCGAATGCAACTCGCAATTGACGTTGAACGCCTCGGCCAGATGCGCCGTCTTCATGACTGCGGTCACACCGCCCGACCAGCTTACGTCGGCGCGCACCGCATCCACCACATGTGTCGAAAGACATTCCGCGATACTGTATGGATGTTTCGCGATGACCTCGGTTCCCCAGACCGGTATATCCAGCGCGCGGGTCAACTCGCGCAGGGAAGACAGGCTTTCATCCGCCATGGGTTCCTCGAACCAGGCAAATCCAAGCTCTTCAAGACCCCGGCCATAGCGCAGCGCCTCGGGCAGGGTCATGAGCGCGACGGGATCCGAGGCCAGCGTGAACTCGCGCCCGACCGCCGCGCGCACATCGGCATGAATATCCAGATCATCGGTAATCGACTTGCCAGGCGGGTGCAGCTTGTAGGCTGCAAACCCGTTGTCCCGCGCGGCCATCGCCTCGGCGATATAGACGTCGGCATCGTCATGAAACATCGAACTCAGGTATACCGGCACCTCGTCCCGAACGCCGCCCAGAAACTTGTAGAGTGGCTGGCCCGCCGCCTGCGCCGCCAACAGCCAGAGACATGTGTCCAGCGGCCCGTAGATATAGATCGGCAGGTGGCTCCAGAATCGATCCTGGGTTCGAAAATCATGCCAGAGTGCCTCGCGGTCGCGCGCGTCCCTTCCCTCGACGAAGTGCTTCAGGGACGCGGCCAGATGGGCAGAGCCAAGCGCGCTCGCACCCGCAAAGCCGAAGATCGATGCCCGATGCCCGCAATCGGTTTCCATCGTGTAGACCAGAAACTCGATCCCCTCGGCCCGTTTCGCACCCCGGAGCAGGTCGCCAGAAGCGGCATCGCCGGCAATCCGGCACGCGCGAATGTCCAGCCTCCTGATGCGCATCAGAACTTGCCGTAAGTCAGATAGGCTTCCTGTGGATCGGTGCCGTTCATGATCGCGGTCCGCACCTTGCTTTCGGTCTGCATCGCCTCGACGCTTTTCATCGTCACGTCTTCGGCAAGGGCGCGCGGTACACGTACCATACCATCCCGATCACCAAGCATATAATCACCCGGCTCGATCCGCACGTCTTCGATCTGAATCGGAACATCCGTCGCGGTCGGTATCCAGCGCCCGACGACATCCTTGGGGGTATGTCCCCGCCGCCAGGTCTGAAATCCGATGTCGAGCAAAAAGTTCGTGTCCCGCGCCAGACCGTCAAGAACGCAACCCAGAACACCCTTCTTCTGGAGCGTTTCGGCCGTCAGCTCGCCCATCTGTGCCAGGTCGTGCGTGTGCGGCTGGCTGACCCAGACATGGCCCGCCCGGGCCTTGGACAAAAGACCGGTCCAGGCCAGCAGGGTCTGATGCCCGTCGGCAGTATCATCGGGGCGCCCCTCGATGGTGAAGGCGGGTCCGCACAGGGTCCGTTCCGGCATCAGGGGCGTGATGTCATGAGGCAACGTGAAATTTCGCAGCCCCATAGCGCGCAATATGTCATGCACAACGCCCGAATAGCAGGTCGAGAGTCGCTCGGTGATCTTGTCGGTCATGCCTACCCCTTCGAAACTGGCCCGGCGACGCCGGGAAGGCGATGGGTCGAGGTCGCGCCTCCACCCAAAATTCACATATGAGTTGTTGCTTCATCAATGAATTGATTGATTGTGTCAATGAAAACTTGCGGCTAGTGTTTCGCCAGTGTTGGAAAGGCGATGATGTATTGGACGAAGAGACTGGAAAATACCGGGCGCCCGCGCTCGATAAGGGGCTGGATATACTTGAATTTCTTGCCGCCTCGCCCGAAGGGTTGACCAAGGTCGAGATCGCCAAGGGACTCGGTCGCACAGCCAATGAAATCTACCGTATGCTCAGCACGCTGGAGCGGCGCAACTATGTCACCTCCTCTCCGGGCGGGGACAAATTCATGCTGAGTCTCAAGCTGCTGATGCTCGCCAACGCGCATCCGCCGCGGCGTCGGTTGCTGGACATCGCCGAACCGCTGATGCGGCAGTTCACGCAAAAAAGCGAACAGTCCAGCCATCTTGCGCTCTGGGAAGACGGCAATGTCGTGATTTCCTCATCCATGTCCGCGCCCGGAAACTGGCGGCTTGCCCTCCGGCCCGGCGCAACCGTCGGAATGTACAATACCGGTTCCGGATTCGTTCTGGTGGCATTTCAGCCGGATCAAACACGCAAGCGTATGATCGGCGAACATCACCTGGTCAAAGGTGAAGACCGGATACCCGACGCCGCCTTTCTGAAAACACTCGATCACGTGAAAGAGGTCGGCTTCTCACGCGGGGCGAGCCAGACATTGACCGGGGTCATCAACCTGTCTTTCCCGATCCTCGACCCCTCGGGCTGTGCCATTGCCGCCTTCACCTGCCCCTATATCGAGCGGATCGACGATTATGATGCCCCAAGGCTGGAGGATGTCATCGCAATGGCCGGAGAGGCCGCACAACAGATCGGCCGACAGGTCAGCGGAAGGTTCCTGGGGCTAAGGTGATCCGACGCCAGCCCCCCCGCGCTCCTCTGGCGGAAACGCCTGGCCCGATCGCGGCCGCTCTGAACTGGCAATCCGATGCTTCGGCATTGACCACGCCGGCGATTTGTGGGCGCAATTTCACCCGACAGGCTGACCCGCGCCGGTAACGCCAACGCCTGACAGCGGAGGATCAAATGACAGAGACCGCCACACGCACCGAGTTCACCGTGACCGACACGGAAACATCAATGGACCCGCACCTCCAATGGGCGGTCAGCAACCGAAAACGCGGCTTTCTGCGGAGTGCCACAGCCTCGTCGGCACCGAGCGAGATCTCGGTGATTGCCAAGGTCAGGAACGCCGTCAAATGGCACGGTTTGAGCGAAGTGCGAAACCCGATGACCATTGCCAGTCAGGATGCCGAAGACGAGACGACCATCGTGACCGGTCGGGTGCCGCTCGACAGGATCGAATTCATCCGCGAACTGGATTTTGTCGAGAGCCTCAAGGCCGCACAGCCGGTCCAGCTGACGCTCGCCGCAGGGATCGCGGAAACTTCGGCCAGGCCCGATCTGCTACCACCCGACACGCTGGCAAATGGCGGAGAGGGTGTCGTCGTGGGCGTCATCGACTACGGATGTGACTATGCGCATCGCAACTTCAGGGACGGTGCCGGCAGGACAAGGATCGAAGCGATCTGGCACCAGGCTGGCGCAAGGATCCCGACGTCGACTGCCGTTAGCTATGGCCGCGAATACACCGCCGCCGAGATCAACGCCGCGCTCGCCCTGGCGGATCCCTATGCTGCGCTCGGATATGCGCCCGACCTCGATACCCCCAACAGTGTCGGCACGCATGGCACACATGTGATGGATATCGCCGCAGGAAACGGCTTTGGTTCGGGCGTCGCGGGTTTCGCCCCGAACGCCACCTTGATCTTCGTCGACGTTTCCCACGCCGACATCCCGTTTTCCGGGCCAAGCGTCGTCGAGACCTCGTTCGGAGATTCGGTCATGCTGCTGGAGGCGGTTCAGTACATATTCGACAAGGCCGGTGACCGGCCATGTGTCGTCAACATCAGCCTCGGAACGAACGGTGGGCCGCATGACGGCTCGACCCTGGTCGAGGACGGGATTGACCGGCTTCTGAGCGAAGCGCCAAACCGCGCCGTGACCATTGCGGCGTCCAATTCGCACAAGGACGGCATTCATGCCGCCGGGCAGATCGCGCAGGATGGCTTCATCGACCTGATCTGGCGTGTGCCGACCAACGACTTTTCGCACAATGAGCTTGACGTCTGGTATCCCGGTTCCGACGCCTTCGACGTTGAACTGATCGATCCCTCGGGCAACAGCCTCGGCACGATCCCTGCCGGCAGCAACGGTCAGTTGCTCGACGCCGCGGGCAATGTCGAGATATTTGCCGCCAACCGGTTGCGCGACCCGAACAACGGCGACAACCAGATCGGCATCTTTCTGGAAGACACGGTCGCATCGGGGGCCTGGACGGTCCGCCTGCTGGGACGATCGGTCACCGACGGCAACTTTCACGCCTGGATCGAGCGCGACAACGCCGCGCCCTCTTCCTTTGCCCCGCCGCACGATAACAGCCACACGATCGGTTCTATCTCCTGCGGGCGAAACACGATCGTCGTGGGATCCTACGATGCCCATAAATCGGAGAAACCGATCTCATGGTTTTCCAGCGAGGGGCCAACCCGCGACGGTCGGCGCAAGCCGGAGGTATCGGCACCGGGGCATGCGGTCGAGGCCGCCCATTCGCGAACCCGGACCGGTGTCGTGTCTAAAAGCGGCACCAGCATGGCGGCGCCCGCGATGGCGGGAATCATATCCCTGATCTTCGCCGAGGCCAGGAAACAAGGCACCGACCTCACGATCACAGAGCTCCACGACGTTATCGCCGCATCCGTCAACTCATCTCCGCCGACACCTTCCGGGGGGTGGGATGCGCGTTACGGTCGCGGACGAATCGACGCCGCAAAGGCGATCGGTGAGATACATAAGCGCAGCCCTGCGCCTCTGGTGGCATCTGCGGGCAAAACGAGATCGACGCCCAGGAAAAAGAAGACCTGACATCAAGAAGACTCGCCGTGAGGCCGAGGAATGCCTATGTTGAAAGGATGCACCCTGAGTGCGGGAGACAGGCATGAGCAGCTTCGAGATTCAAAGGAACCGGTTCCGTAAAGTCAGCGGGGTCTCGGAATCCGACCTCGACAAGGCGGAGCACAGCAGGCTGCGCGCCATCGTGAAGGTCAATGTCGAGGGCTATGTTCCCAAGGATGTCGAATTGCGCAAGCGGATCGACGACGAGATGTTCACCGCCGAATTCGACCCGGACGTGCTGGAAGACCTCGAGAGGGATGAAGGCGTATCGTCAGTCGCCGTTTCAAGAAAGCTGGACATCATCGAGCAGGATAAACCCAATTGAGTTGAGCAAGTCTGTGTCTGCCGATGCGCAACAGAAAACGGCACCGTCAAGTCAAAGCAGCTCAGTCTTTGACTGAATCGAATGGGGCTTCCCATTTTCATCGGACCATGGTTCAGATCCCATACTGGTGAAAGAGGCCAGCATGGACGACGAGAGCCTATTAGATTGGCCACTGAGGCGGCGTCTGCATCTGGTTTACCCATGCCATAGCGCAAGCCAGATCGGCGAAGGCTTTCGAGGAGTTGAGAGCTTTTCGCAACGCAGGGCGATGCACCGAAGCACGTCGTTCCCGGCGGGCTGCCCACCGAGGCACCGACAGCCTAGATGTTTGATCCCACGGTTTAATGGTGCGATCTTTCCATTCCTGCGAAAGGATCACACCATTAAACCGTGGGATCAAACACCTAGGGTCACAGCAAAGCGCTTACCCTCGTTCATCCTGCAGGGAAAATTCTAATTCCGCATCCTCTTAAGATCGGGGGGATTACCCGTCCAACACGATCCTCTTTCGTCGATTTCAACGCTTTACCCTTCCCGAACCACTTGCGGACCGCGCGATCAGCTTGCTCCGGGCGATTTGACACCATAGACAGGCGCGAGCCCCAAGCCGCCAGAAAACGGAGCCTGCCATGTCCCCCGAAAAATCCGATGACCGCCTGATCGTCGCACTTGACGTCCCTAACGCATTACAGGGTCTGGAACTGACCCGACAGATCGGCGACGCGGTGGGGTTCTACAAGATCGGGCTCGGAATGCTGACCGGGGGCGGCTTGGCCCTTGCCAACGAGTTGAAGGAAGAGCACGGCAAACGCATCTTTCTCGACATGAAGCTGTTTGACATCGGCGCGACGGTCGAAGCCGCGGTGCGCGGTCTCGCGCAATACGATCTGGACTTTCTGACCGTGCATGGCGATCCGCATGTGGTGCGGGCCGCCAAGGAAGGCGCAGCGGGCAGCGGACTGAAAATCCTCGGCGTGACGATCCTGACCTCGCTGGATCGCGGCGACCTGGATGACAGCATGATGATCGCCGGACAGGTTCCCGAATTGGTTGTCGAGCGGGCCGCGCGTGCGCTTGCGGCCGGGGCCGACGGGGTCATTGCAAGCCCGCAGGAAGCAGCCGCAATCCGCGCCTTGCCCGAAGCGGAGGGCCGCCTAATCGTCACTCCGGGCGTTCGACCGGCAGGTGCGGCGCTTGGCGATCAGAAGCGGGTTGCGACACCAGAAACCGCAATCGCGGACGGGGTCGACCATATTGTCGTCGGTCGTCCGGTCTGGACCGCACCGGATCCGCGCGCCGCCGCACAGGCGATACTCGCTGAAATGGCCGGTTCGTGACGCGCGCTTGCAACCACCAGGAAATGTTGTTTCCCGCCTGTGCCCGTAAAAGCACATTCAGGAGTTGTATTTCCAGCGTCAGGAATTCCTGACTTTTCAAATCAGTGGTTTTAGGTGACGCCGGGTCAACGGATACTCCCCTGCGAACCTTTTCTTCCTGTGGTTCGCAACCTCCCCCCGCCTCATCCGCGGGGGGTCTTTCTGCAGAGCCCCGGCTAGCCGTTCTTTTGCGACAGATACATGCGGATCTGTTCGGCAAGGTGCGGCACCGCCAAGTCGTGTTCGCAATAGGTTCCGACCGGCATCAGGCGCCACCCCTGCCCTTCGTTTCCGAACACGATTTTTTCCCGCAACTGGCGTGGTCGATGCGCCGCAAAGAACCATGAGGAACCTTGCGGTCGCTGATGACAGCGCGCCCAGACCAGATCGCGCTCGTGCAAGGTCAGGCCAACTTCCTCATAGGTCTCGCGCAACACACATTGCGCGGCAGTCTCGCTGCCTTCGCGCCCGCCGCCGGGCAGATCCCAATGATCCGGCCAGGGAATGTCCGGGCGGTCATCGCGGCGGATCACCAACAGATCGCTCCCCAGGAACAGGGCCAGCTTGGCTCCGGAAAACTCCATGATCGAGGCGCGGCCCCCTGAAAAATGCGCTGACGCGGCAAAGCAACCTGCTGTATCATGACGAGTATAGTAACGATGTGCGTATCGGACAAATCCACAATGCCCTCACTCTGCCGAGATTGCCTGCATCAGGCGCAAGGCGACATGCGCCGCTGCGTCAGATGCGCAAGCCCGCGCGTCCTGCGGCATCCGGAACTGTTCGATCTCGGGATCGCGCATATGGATTGCGACGCGTTCTATGCGTCCGTGGAAAAGCGTGACAATCCCGATCTGGCGGACAAACCCGTGATCATCGGCGGTGGTCGCCGGGGGGTCGTGTCGACCGCCTGTTATGTTGCCCGCATCCGTGGTGTGCATTCGGCGATGCCGATGTTCCAGGCGCTGAAGCTGTGCCCGGACGCCGTTATCATCAAGCCCCGCATGGCAGCCTATGTCGAAGCCAGTCGCCAGATCAGGGCATTGATGGAAGAACTGACCCCCGCAATTCAGCCGCTTTCGCTGGACGAGGCCTTTCTCGATCTGACCGGCACCACCCGCTTGCATGGCGCACCGCCGGCGGTGATGCTGGCCCGGTTGGTCAAACGCATGAAGGACGAGCTTGGCCTGACCGGTTCGATCGGCCTGTCCCACAACAAGTTCCTCGCCAAGATGGCCTCGGATCTCGACAAACCGCGCGGCTTCTCGGTGATCGGAAAGGCGGAAACCGCAGCGTTCCTGCACGACAAGCCCGTGCGCCTGATCTGGGGCATTGGTCCCGCGGCTCAGGCCTCGCTCGACAAGGCGGGCATCCGAACCTTTTCCGACCTGCTGCGATGGGAGCGAACCGCGCTTTCGGCGCGTTTCGGCGCGATGGGCGAACGCCTCTGGCATCTCGCGCGCGGACAGGACCGGCGCCGCGTTTCCGCCCATGAACCGGTGAAATCGATCAGCAACGAAACCACTTTTTCCGAAGACACCGGCGATCCCGATCTGCTTGACGGGCACCTGTGGCGCATGGCCGAAAAGGTCTCGGATCGCGCCAAGGCCAGGCATATCGCCGGTCGGGTCGTGACACTCAAGCTGAAGCGTGCGGACCACAGCAGCCTGACCCGCCGCCAGGCGCTGCGCGATGCGACGCAAATGGCCGACACGATCTACCGCACCGCACGCGCATTGTTCGATCAGGTGGCAAATCAGGGCCCCTTCCGTCTGTTGGGCTGCGGGCTGAGTGAACTGGTGCCCGAGACCGAAGCCGACAAGTCGGGCGACCTGCTCGATCCGGGCGCACGACAGCGCAGCAGCGCCGAACGCGCCACGGATGCGATTCGCGCGCGGTTCGGATCGGATGCGATCAGAAAGGGACGATCGCTGCGCTGATCGTCCGACCGCAACGGATATGCCGTCTCAGCGCAGGACCCAAAGCGACACGCGGTCCTGTTGCCGGGTTCCAAACCACAGGCACATCACGATCCGTCCGTAAGCGGTTAAACGAAAAGAGCCCCGCCGTGAAGGCGGGGCAAGTCTGGTGCCTCATGACAGGCCACAGGCACCGGCGGTAGCTCGGTATTTTGATGTGTCAGTTCTGCATCTCGGCGCGGATTTGCTGGCGCAACACGTCGATCGGCACCGTCTTGCCGTCACGCTTGAAGCACCAGTAGGTCCAGCCATTGCAACTCGGCGCGCCCTCCAGAGCGGCACCGACCTGATGGATCGATCCCTTGACGTCGCTGCCGATCAGGGTGCCATCGGCACGCACCTTGGCCTTGTGACGCCTGTTCATCGAAAACAGTTCTTCGCCCGGACGCAACATGCCCCGTTCGACAAGTTGTCCAAAGGGAACGCGCGGCTCGGCGCGCTTGCTGGTGCTGACCTGCAAGGCTTCACGATCGAATTTGCGCACGTTGGCAATGCGCTTCTCTGCAACCTTGCGATAGGTGGCTTCGCGTTCGATTCCGATGAAATCGCGCCCCAGCATCTTGGCCACGGCACCGGTCGTGCCGGTGCCAAAGAACGGGTCGAGCACCACGTCGCCCGGCTGGGTCGTTCCAACGAGAACCCGATGCAGCAGGCTCTCTGGCTTTTGCGTCGGATGCGCCTTGTCACCGTTTTCATCCTTTAGCCGCTCGTGCCCCGTGCAAATCGGCAACACCCAGTCGCTGCGCATCTGGATGCCTTCGTTCAGCGACTTGAGCGCCTCGTAGTTGAAGGTGTACCTGGCCGCCTCGTCACGGCTGGCCCAGATCATCGTCTCATGGGCATTGGTCAGACGTTTGCCACGGAAATTCGGCATCGGGTTGGATTTACGCCACACCACATCGTTCAGAATCCAGAATCCCGCATCCTGCAACGCCGCACCGACGCGAAAGATGTTGTGATAGCTGCCAATGACCCAAATGGCCCCGTTCGGCTTGAGAACGCGGCGCGCCGCGGCGAGCCATTCACGGGTGAAGCGATCATATGCACCGAAAGAGGCAAACTGATCCCAGTGATCGTCGACCGCATCCACCTGGCTGTTGTCGGGGCGGTGCAGATTGCCACGCAATTGCAGGTTGTACGGCGGATCGGCAAAGATCAGGTCGACACAAGCCTCGGGCAGGCTGTTCATTGCCTCGATGCAATCGCCATCCATGATCGTGTTCAGCGGGAGCGCCGGGGCCCCCTTGGTCTTGGTCTTGGTCATTGTCTGCCTCTGTCCGTGGCGCTTTGTGCGCTCTTTGGTTGAGGCAAGGATGAGTCAAAGCCGATTCGTCGTCAATTTCTTTTTTGAATCAGTGGCTTATAGATTTTTCTTGATACAATATATTGTGTACCGGTTTGAACGAACGTCTATGGTGTGGGGTCACACCGAGATTTTGAAGCGCGTCCCTGTGTCTTTTTGACGGGTATCCGGCATTGGTCTCCCATCCGTATCCGGGATGCTGTTGCGCCAAATCCACCATGATGCGATCGCGTGCGATTTTGGCCACGATCGACGCTGCGGAAATCGACACCGAACGGGCATCTCCCTTGATCACCGCCTCGGCGGGTATGCTCAGCCCGCACGGGATCAGGTTGCCGTCGATCAGCAGGAAATCCGGTGCCGGTGACAAGGCCGCAACGGCGCGCTCCATCGCCAGGTGGCTGGCGCGCAGAATGTTCAGCCGGTCGATCTCTTCAACACTCGCATGGGCGATGCTGACCTCTGCGACGCGATGCAACTCCTGATTCAGAACCGCACGGACCTTAGGCGACAACTTTTTGGAATCATTGAGCCCCCCAGGCACCGCATCGAGGTCAAGAACCACGGCCGCCGCAGTGACCGGCCCGGCCAGTGGGCCACGGCCGACCTCGTCCACACCCGCAATACGACGATGCCCGCGCGCGCGGGCGGCCAATTCCAGGCTGTTGTCAGGTGTGCTCATGCCCCCTGCTGCATTCTGCCTAGCGGCAGTGCAAGCGAAAAGCGCACAGCGAGGCATCATATGGTTCTGCCGCAAATTTCTCTTGGAATTGATACAAACCTCTGGCCAACGTACTTATCCCGCGAGCGCAGCGAACTGCTGAAATGGATTCTGGCCGTTGGCTGAAGGCTGACCTTTGCAGATCATATGAGCGGTCTCGATTTCGGCGAGGGTTGCACCGCTCTTGTCTGTCTCTACCATGTCGGCCAGCCGTTGGTTTCAATCGTTCGGGCGAAAAAGGCTGTCGCAGCCGTCTCGTCGCGGCTCTCGGCATGAAATCAGCGTTCACCCGTGGTCGCCGACAGTCCGACACAGGTAGCACCACCGGCCCTTTATCTCGATATAGCTTTCATTCATGCGCCGGAATCGGCCAGTTGGCGATCTCCTTTCTATGGGGCCCAGCGGCGTGTGTTTCACCGCCCATCGGTTCAGGGTCATGTGATCGGTATCCGCGCCTCGTTCACTTTGGCAATGCCGACAGAACTGGTGCGCCCTGATAAAGGACTAGTGCAAGACAGGGACAACAAATCCTTGCAGATCATCCAGTCCCACGACATGACAATAAATCATATTGATGATCTCAAGTTCGCGTTCATGTAATTCATCAGTGGCCGCTGCGCAGGCATCATGAACAACAAGAACCTCGAAGCTCTCATCGGCCAGCGAGCGCACCGTCGAACTGATGCATTGATCGGTGAAGATGCCTGAAACGATTACGTTCCGGATGCCGATATTTTGTAGCGTCAGGCGCAAGTTGGTGCCGGTGAGCGCGCTGTCGGTGGTTTTGGTGACCACAATTTCGTCACCCTTTGGAGCGAGCGCATCGACGATCTGGCTGTCTTTGCGCTCCTTGGGCAAAAGAAGATAATTGAAGCCGGGTTTCTTCTGGCTGAGCGAGCGGTCGCGGCCATCTTCTGTCTGACAGGCAATCCGTGCGAACATCACTTCGATCCCTTCCGCACGAGCCCATTCGATGAGCCGCGCGTTATTGGGGATGACGATATGGTTCATTCGGTCAAAGAAGGGCTGCCAGCGGTCGGCCTCGGCTTTGTCGTCCGGTGTTTCCAGATAGGTGTTCTGGATGTCGATAACGAGCAGCGCGGTGCGCGCCGGGTCGAGAATGATGTCGTCGGGATCTTTCGCGTTCTCATAGTAGAAGCTGCGGAAAGCTGTTTTCCAATTGCTCATGATTGTCCCTTCCGCAAAAGGCTAAGCCCCGATTTTATCCATGTAGGCCTGGCCCAGGCGCGCCGTGGTCGCCGCAAAGCCTGGGGCGAGTTCCTGTGGTTCGGGCGCCTCGATATGGCTGCCGATCCACGCCAGCAGCGCCATGCGCCTGAGCATGATAAAAGTGTCGATCTCGGCTTCTTCGTCCTCACTCATCTCGCGGACCGAACGGTATCCCCGAACCCAAGCCTCGCGCATGGTGGGAATACGCGGGTCATCCTCGATAAAGCTGATCGCCGCCGCAAAGTCGTAGAGAAACCAGCCCCAGCCGCAGTCGTCAAAATCAATGAGACGGGTCCCGTTGGCATCGACCAGCAGATTGGCCAGACGCATGTCGGCGTGGATCAGGTTGAACCGGTCGGGTGCCTTGCCGAACGCGTCGAGCCGGTCGCAAATTGTCTGCTGCACCTTCTCCAGCACCTGCGCGACCTCTGCCGTGACCTCTGGGGCGTCGCGCCAGTCGCCCCATGTCGCCTCGGGACCGAACATCGCGTCGGCATCCCAGGTAAGACGTTCGAATCCGTCCGGCTTGCCCCAGCTCAGCACATGTTCGTGACAGCGCGCGGCAATGGTGCCGAGCTCCTCGAATCCATCGGTCATATCACCGCTTTCATCGGGCTCCGAGCCTTCGACGAAATGGAACAGGACCATGTAGCGGCTATCGGCCAGACCGTCGACGCTACCGCTCTGGATCGGATCGCCGTTTTTGCCGGTATGATAACCCGGCGTCGTGACCACACCTTCGCGGTCCAGCGCCTCGAGCCATGCAAGCTCGCATTCGATCGCACGACGGGAATGGTAATTTTCGCGATGAATGCGAAGAACGGACCTGTAGCCATCTGGCGCTTCCACGAGGTAGGTCGCATTCTCGGAAACGTTGATCAGCCGAGCCTTCGCATCTGCGGGAACATCCCACAATGAGAGCGACTCCTGCGCGAGCTGGTCGAGATGGCGCAGCAATTCTTCAAGAGCCAAATCCGATCCGGACATCGCGATCTCCCTTCCTGTCCTCTTTTAGAATTGTCAGATTTCTTCCATTGCCTCGAGCGACTCGGGCAGGATCTGACCACCGTCGACGACGATCTGCTGCCCGGTGATGTACGCAGCTTCGTCCGACGCAAAGAACAGTGCGGCATTGCCGATATCCTCGACATCGCCAAGACGCTTGAGCGGGATAGAAGCAGCCATTGTGTCCAAATAATCTTGACCGAGATCCTGAAGACCTTCGGTATAAATGTTGCCGGGCATGACGGCATTGATCGTGGTGTTGTAGCGCGACAATTCCATTGCAGCGGTCTTGATGAAACCGAGTTGTCCGGATTTCGAGGCGCCGTAATGCGCCCAGCCCGGAAAGCCTGTATGCGGGCCGGTGATGGACGAGGTGATCACAACACGGCCCTTGCCCGCTTTCTCGAAATGCGGAATGGCCGCTTTCACGCAAAGAAAAGAAGAGCGCAGGTTCGTGGCCATGACCTGGTCCCATTCGGCTGGGTCCATATCGATCATCTTGGTCTGAGGGAATGCGCCAGCGTTGGCGCAGAGCACGTGCAGGCCGCCCTGCGCCTCGGCGGTGCTGTCCACCATGGCCTTGACCGAGTCCCAGTCGGACACGTCGCACACCTCGTAGCGGACATCGCCCTCAATCTCGCTTGCGGCCTTTTTCAGGTCGTCCTCGTTGCGGGCGGCGATCGTCAGTTTCGCGCCTTGCCGCGCAAAGACCGTGGCAATGCCGCGGCCGATGCCTTTGGAACCGCCTGTGACAATGACGCTTTTGCCTTTAAGTGACGTAAGCATGAAATTTCCTCCGTATTGGTGTCTTCTTGTGTTGGTTCAGTCCTGGGCCGTTCTGGCCTCTTTATTTGCCCGCATCAGCCAAACCACCGCGAACACGAACAGGATCAGCAGGAACGATCCGACTACGGACATGATGCCGAGCGTGGGCACAAGCGGCGAGTAGCCCGAAACCATCTTGGCGTAGAGCCATTCGGGAAGGGTCGAATCCGCCCCGGTGGTGAAAAGTGACAAGGGGAAATTCCCCCAGCTCAGCAGGAAGGCAAAGAGTCCGGCCGACACGAGGCCGGGCATAAGCAGTGGCAGCGTGATCTCGCGCAGGACGGTAAGCGTCCCTGCTCCCATGTCACGGGCCGCCTCTTCCAGCGCGGGATCGAAGCTGTAGGCGCGGATGGCGACGATCAGTGTGGCAATCGGCGTGATCCAAACCAGATGCGCGACGACCGCGGTCTTCCAGGTGGGAATGATACCAAGCGAGTTGAACCACATCAGCAGCGCGAGCCCGAGGACGGTCTGCGGAAAAAAGATGGGCAGCAGGATCAGTTTCTGGAACGTGTTCCGGAACCGCCATTG
The DNA here is from genome assembly GCF_041224545.1 of Sedimentitalea sp. XS_ASV28. NCBI lineage: Bacteria > Pseudomonadati > Pseudomonadota > Alphaproteobacteria > Rhodobacterales > Paracoccaceae > Sedimentitalea > Sedimentitalea sp. XS_ASV28. The sequence continues at coordinate 84,636 of NZ_JBGFGP010000124.1, forward strand.
ATAACGGGCGAATGCCAGCGCGCCGAAAAACGCGAAAATCAGCGACACGATCGTGACGACGACCGCCACAGAAAGCGAGGTCAGGAGCAACTCGCTGACGGTGCTGCTTTCGAATGCCTCGCCGTACCACTTTGTCGAGTAGCGACGGATCGGAAAGCTGAGGTACCGCGCCTGTGACACGGAGGCGAAGCCGACCGAGACCAGAGGCAGGTACAAAAAGGCGATCATCAGGATCCCGTAGACGAACAGGACAGTCCGGGTCAGGCGGCTGGCGTTCATCAGCGTTTCCTTCCCATGATCGCGTCGAGATCGACCCTGGAGACGCCAAGAAGGGCAAGCGTCCCGATAATGAGGATCAGGATCATGGACAGCGCGGACCCAAGCGGCCAGTTCTGGCCAAAGGTGAACGCAGTTTCGATGTCGTCGGCAATCGCGATCACCGCCTGACCACCAAGTATCTTGGACTCGGCCAGCGCGCCTGCTGCAAGCACGAAGCTGAGCAGCGAGCCTACGACGATGCCGGGCGCGGCCAAGGGGATCTCGATCTGCCAGAGCACCTGCCAGCGCGACGCGCCAAGGTCATATGCGGCCTGGCGGGTGTCGTCGGGCACCATCGCAATACCCTGCGCCAGCGGGAAAAGCATGAAGGGCAAGTAGACATAGACAAGACCGAAAACGATGATCGGAACGCCGTAAAGGGGGCTGTCAAAACCGATACCGGTGAGAGCGCGGAAATGTCCTTCGATCAGCCCACCCTTCATCAGCGTCAGAACCCAGCCGAAAAGTCGGATGTTCTCGGACACGAACAGGCTCATGACGATTGCAATGGTCAGGACCAGCGTGAACCGCTTGAAAATCTTGGCCATGGCATAAGCGAGCGGCCAGCACACAACCAGCAGGATCGCAGTCGACGCCAAAGCCATCCCCAGCGACCACAGAAGAGACTTGTAGTAGCCCTGCTGGAAGAACACCGCGTAGGCCGAAAAGTCCGGCATATTGGCGAGCGAGAAGACCTTGGTCGGCATGATGGAGAACAGAGCGACCACGACAAGCGGCGCAAGAAACGCCAACCCGAGCAGCAGCACCACCGGCAGGGCGGAGAAAAGACCGAGTTTTTGATCGAGGGACTTCATGCGGCCTCGTCGATAAAATGGGTGTTCTCGACATTGAAACCGATGGTCAGCGTCTCGCCCTCGGATACGGTGCGCCGGTCTTCACGCAGCTTTTCGACCGTGACCATGCCGGTCGGGGTCTCGATTTCATACTGGATGCGCGATCCAAGCGCGTATTCGCCGTGCAGCGGACCGGACATGGTAAAGTCGAAAGCATCGGCGGTATCCGCAAAACCGACATACTCGGGACGCACCATGAGCAGGCCACGCCCCCCTTGCGCGGCTGGTTCCAGTTTTGCGCCGGGACGGATTGCAAGGATATCACTGGATACAACGCCATCGGCGCCGACGGTCACGTCAAACAGGTTCACTTCGCCCATGAATTCGGCGACAAACCGGCTGACCGGTGCGCCGTAGATTTCGTCGGCTACTGAAATCTGCTCGATCTTGCCCTGCTTCATGATCGCGATCCGGTCGGACATCACCATTGCCTCTTCGAGGGAGTGGGTGATGTAGACAAAGGTCTTGCCCGTGCGCGCGTGCAGATCCTTCAGTTCTTTTTCAAGCGTCTTGCGCAGGCGATAATCGAGCGCCGAGAGCGGTTCGTCGAAAAACAGGATCTCGGGATCGAAGGCGAGCGCCCGGGCCAGCGCGACGCGCTGCTTCTCGCCTCCGGAACATTGCGAGATTCGCTTATCGTAATAGCTTTGCGGCAGGCGCAGCAGGTCCAGCAGTTCCAGCGCTCTGGCCCTGCGGCGATCAGGCACTTCCTTGCGCAGTTTCAACGGAAACTCGATGTTCTGGCCAACCGACATGTGCGGAAACAGCGCCAGCGACTGGAAAACCATGCAGGTCGGGCGCTGGTTGGCGGGGGTTTGATCGATGCGTTGGTCACGCAGCCGGATTTCGCCGCTGGTCAAATCATCCATACCGACAAGCAGGCGGATGAGCGTTGATTTTCCGCTGCCGGAGGGGCCGACGATCGTAAAGAACTCGCCCTCTTTGATATCGAGATCGATCCGGTTGAGCGCGGTGAAGTTTCCGAATGACTTCACCACACCACGCAGGCTCAGAAAAGGCGAGGAATTCATGCTCTAACCTTGAAAACAGGAAATTCAGAAGAAGCGACCCCGACGGTTGAGACGCCGGGGCCATTCACGCTTACGAGCGGCGCTCTTCGGTATAAATATCGATAAGCGTGTCGTAGGATGTGACGACTTGGTAGTCGAGCGAGCGTTCCATCTCCTCGGCAAGTGAGTCCATCTGGATCGCGTCCAGTTCGTCCGAGTCGAACAGCGCCATGACCGCCTCGTCGCCCATCTGGCTGACCGGGTTGTATGTCCCCTCCGTAAAGGCGACGGCCTTGGAGATTTCCGGCGTCTGGACGAATTCAAGGAAATCCTCGGCCAGATCGCTTGGGTCCGGATTGTTGACCAGGGATGTCAACTCGATCCAGACCACACCTCCCTTGCCATCGACCGGGCCGGATAGCGGCGTTATGGCGCGAATATTAGTGGCACCGTCATATCGCGCCGGAGACGCTGTATAGGTGCCGCCGGTAAAGTAGGCGTCGATCTCGCCGTTGATCAGCGCGGTATTCATCGCCACGAGATCATCGGTCAGCAGCTTCGCCCCGCCAAAGATCGTCCTGGCGGTTTCCCGGAACTTCTCGACATTCTCGCCCTCGACCGGCTCGAAAGGGTTCAGACCGGCCGTCAGACACATATGCATGACGTTCCAGTTGTCATAGGTCAGAACGCCGTATCGGTCCTTCATCTTGGGATCGAGGAACAGGTTCCAGCCCTGCTCTTCCGCCATCTCGCGGCTGATCTTGTCGGTGTTCACGACGAAGCTGAATGGCCCATAGCGCTGCGGCATGCCGATAAGCTCTCCATCATCCGCAAAGGACAGCTCATAAGGCGGGTTCCTGAAGGATGGCAGCATCCTGTCAAAGTACGGCAGGAAGCGATCCTTGTTGAGCGGCTTTATCAACTTGTCAGGATAGAGACGGTCGCGCGCCCAGGGTTGGTTGACGTTGATCAGATCCCAGACCGAAGTTTCCCCGGCGCGAAGTTTGTTGATCATGTCCGGATCGGAAGTGCCGCTTTCTGCACGCACGGTCGCGTCGGGATGCGCGTTGCGGAACGGTCCAAGGACCTCGTCCGAATTGTAACCTTCCCAGCAAAGGATATTCATCCGGTCGCGGCGCGCCGCAAAGGCGGGACCGAGCGGACCTGCGGCGGCCAGGCCGGCGAGTGCCGCCGAGCGGCCAACGAACTGTCTTCTTGAAATTCCCTTCTTCATCTTTGTCTCTCCTGTTGGTTGGTTTATTGCGCCCTGTTCAAGCAGAGCGGCCTTTGATTTCGCTCAACGTCGCTGTGATCCTGTCCCGTGCGACCTGCATGTCTTCCAACCTGCCGGACATGAAAACCCGCCCAGTCGCGCCCATCATCTGGACATCGTTGATCACGGCCTCGGGTGCAGCCTTCTCGGCTTCGTTGGCGGCCACGCAGGCAAAGAGCGCCGGCGTCATTTCGTAGATCAGCAGCGCCACTCCGGGCACGAGGATTGACCCGTCGCGCGATCGGTTCAGGATGATGGCGTGCTGGTCCGACAGATCCTCGATGATGTCATGGTAAAGAACCTTCGGCGCCAGTTGATCGGTATGTCTTGCGCCGATCCCCTTCAGGATCGCCCGCCCCGCCGCGTCAAGATCCTTCATGTCGTCGGCGTGCAACTCCAGCAGGCCGAACTGCCGCTCGGTAAAGAGGATGCCCGGCTCCATGTCCGGAGACTCTTTCAGCGCCAGATCGGCGATGCGGTGGATGCTGAGTGCGGGCGCGACCTCGATGATCAACGAGTTCTGCCCGCGGAACGGCGGATAGGCGCGCGCCCGCAGCGGGGAGGAAAGATAAGCCGCGAACTGCGGCTGCAGGTCCGTGATCGGCAGGTATACGCGAAGCTCCGTCATGATCCTGTCCTGTCCCCTCACCCGAGCTTATTTGGAAACGGCTGCAGCCGAGAAATGCTTGCCGAGATCGGCATGCGGGCGCGGGATGACATGCACGGCGGTCACTTCACCGACCTGGCTGGCCGCTTCAGCGCCCGCTTCGGTGGCAGCCTTGACCGCACCGACATCGCCCTTGACGACGACCGAGACGAGCCCGCCGCCGACTTCGTTGCGGGCAACGATTTCCACGTTCGCGGCCTTGACCATGGCGTCCGCTGCGGAAAGCGCGGGGACGTAACCCTTGGTTTCTATCATTCCGATTGCTAAGTTAGCCATGCGTTTGTTCCTTCATGCTTGACTGTTATTTCTTGTCATCGATGGAGCCGATGATCAGGGCATCCACGGGCACCGTTTCGCCTTGAAAATACCCTGCGGCCACAGAGCCTTGAGTTACCAAAACGGTCTCGCCAGTGTCGCACCCAAGCGGATCGAAGGCGATCAGCTTGCTGCCGCTGTCGGTCTCGACCTCCAGCAGTGCGCCGCGTGGCAGCGATGTCACGCGACGGGTCGACCAGATCTTTCCGGTCACGCGCGCTTGTATCATGTCTTATCCCTTTCGATCCGGATGCCGCGGCGCCGCGCTTCGTCGCGCGCCAGCGGCGTCAGCCGACTTGATGGCGAGATCCGCAGGCTGCGGGCGGAGCCGACGAGCGCATTGATGTCTCGTTCGGTAATCAGCGACTTGTCGAGCCGGTTCGGTGCGGTGCGCTGCGGCCCGGTAACGATCGGCTGTGCCGCAAATGCCGGGGCGGCCGCAGTCATCGGCGCGGCCAGGTCGAACACAAGGTCGCCACGCGTCACGCGTTCGGCAAAGCCCGGCTCGGCTGCACGTTGCAGCAGGTCCTGCGCAAAGCGGGTCAGATCGGCGCCGGAGGTAATGCGCACAAGTTCCCGAGCCGGCGGTGTGCCTCCCGCCTCGTTGCGTAACGCGGCAATTTCCTCGCGCAGGATTGCGCGGATCTCGTCTCTCAGGGCTGACATCATGACGCTCCTGCATCACGCAATGCGCCTTCTGCCGCATTTCTTGCATTCCGGACATCGGCCTCGGTCCCGGCCATGTAAAGTCGCCCGTTTGCCCCGATCATCCGCATGTCAATCAGTTTCACGTCGGCTTCCTTCTCGGCCTCGTTGCAGGCGAGGATCGCGTAAGCCGCAGACTGGCATTCCAGCAGGTAGATGCTATCGCCACCAAGCACCATCGAGCCCAGCTTGTTGCGGTTCATCAGAAAGGCGTGCTGGTCGTCGACATTGGTGACCAGCTTGGAAGCAAGGATCTTGGGGGGGGCCACATCGTCGGCGGTCTTGCCGAGCGTCTCGAGAATGGCAGCGGCACCCGAATGCACTTCTGCGGTAGAGCGAGAATGGAATTGCAGCGTGCCGAACTGGCGCTCGACCACCAACAGGCCCGCGTGGACATCCGCACTTTTCAGGACGGTATCGGTCAGCGCCTCGACATCGAGGCCGGGGGCGATTTCGACGATCTGGGCCGCCATCCGAAGACGCGGCAGCGTGCCCCGCATCCAGGTCGAGATATAGGCCAGAGTCTGGGGCTGAAGTTGATCGATGAAGATCGACGCACGAAGATCGGTCATGCGTCACCCCCTTTCAGGCTGCGCAGTTCTTCAAGGATAAGTCGCCGCAGTTCGTCGCGGCTGACGTCGGCTGAACGCTGATGTGTTGCGGGCTCCGGCGAGGCGACGGGAGCCGCCGGCATCGCTCGTCCCGACGAAACCGCATCTAGGTCTATGCCCGCAAGATCTGCCGGCACGTCCTTGCCGTAGGCGATGCGCGTCCATTGAACCAGGTGCTGCGGGCCGAGGTTTTCGCCGATCGAGGATCGTCCCGCAAAGCCGGTTCCGATGGTAAAGGACGGCGGCAGATGCGTCGCAAAGCCTGCCGCGCCCTGCGAACACGGCGCGTTGACCACCACGCGGTAGACGGGCACGCCCTGAGAAAAAGCCACCAGCCGGTCAGTGTCTTCGCCATGGAACGCGGCCGAGTGCCCCGCGCCGCGCCGCGTCGTATGCTTGGCGAATGTCAGAGCTTGTTCGAAATCCCCCGCGGCGGTCAGCGTCAGGACGGGACACAGTTTTTCGCGGAAAAGCAAATCGTCCTGTCCTGGCGTCTCCACCACGGGCACGAGGATTTTCGTGGAGGGGTTCACGCGCAGACCCGCGCGCTCAGCGATCCAGGTGGCGCTTTTGCCGATGGCCTTGAGATTGAAGCCCTTTTCGGTGAAAAGGTATTCCCGCAGACGCTCGGTGTCCGCCGCGTTGCAAACATGCGCCCCGGCAGAACGCAAAGCGCGTTCCATGTTGCCCCGGTTGCTGTCCAGTGTGATCGCCACGCTTTCATTCGTGCAAAGCACGGAATTGTCGAACGCCTTGCTTTCGACAAGGCAGCGCGCAGCGGCATCCACCTTGGCGGTCGGGTCGATATAGGCCACGGCATTACCCGGACCCACTCCAAGCGCGGGATTGCCCGAGGAATAGGCGGCACGCACCATCGCCGTTCCGCCCGTCGCGAGGATAACGTTGATCCTGTCGGATCCCATTATGTCCTGCACGAGCGGAATTGAAGGGTCCTCGACGCATTGGATCAGACCGGCGGGCGCACCCGCTGCCTCTGCCGCCTGCGCGAGATGCCGGGCGGCGGCCGACGAAACGGACTTTGCCGCCGGATGTGGGCTGAGAACGATGGCATTACGGCTAAGGATCGCCAGCATCGCCTTGTAATAGACAGTGGCCACGGGGTTCGTCGCTGGCGCCAAGGCAAAGACAACACCTGCCGGTTTCGGAAGCTCAATGATCTTTCGGACCTCGTCAACGCGCGGAGTCACCAGATCCAGATTGCGGTAATAATCCAGCAAATCGTGCGTGCAGAGCCTGTTTTTGATCGTCTTATGCTCGACCACGCCGAACCCGGTCTCGGCGACAGCCTCCTCGGCGAACTGAGCAGCTTTCTCATATCCCGCCTTCGCGACGGCCTCGGCGATCGCCTCTACCGCCTTGCGGCTGAAATCTTTGTAGTAGCGCGCGGCCCACGCGGCGCGGCCCACCTTCATCCGGGCGCGCGACAGTTCTCTGTCGGGGACAGCAAGACGCGGCGCATCCAGTGTAGCCTGTTCACTCATGCCGCTCGCCTCATGGTCTTCAGAAGCTCACGGGCGCGCGGCATGGACGCATCAAACCTGTCCATGATCTCCTGACAGGTATCGACATCCAGAACGACGCCCGGCTTGAATTGCAGCACGCGCTTGTCGAGCGACGAGAAGATCGCCCAGACACCGTTTTCATACAATGCGCGAGACACGGCGACGGCACCTTCGGGGTGATCGAACTCCAGCCCCAGAACGACGCCCCGCTGGCGCACGCCCACAAAGATATCACTGTGGCGCGCCATCATCTCGGCCATGCCGCAGGCAAAGAATTCCGCCACGAAATGCACGTTCGAGACAACCTCGGGACGCTGCAACATCTCTATCACGTGATGCCCGACAAGACAGCCCAGTTCGGCCCCCCCGGAGGTGCTGATATGAGCCGCGCCGTCCTCGATCAGCCACGCACCGCATTCCTCGGTAGTGAGGCACGCACTTATCGGATAGATGCCGCCGCCCAGACCCTTTCCGCAAACGAACATGTCAGGCGTCAGACCATATCCCTGCCACCCCCACATCACGCCGGTCCGCATCAGGCCGGTCTGCACCTCGTCGGCGATGAACTTGGTGCCGTATTTCCGGCACAGATCCTGGCAGGCGTTGAGGTAGCCGTCTTCAGGCATGGGAAACCCATATGTCGCCGGGATCGTCTCGATGATGAAACCGGCCACGTCCCTGTTCTTGAGCACAGCCTCGAGCGCATCGACGTCGTTGAAAGGCACCTGAATGAACTCGTCGGGCTTTTCTGACAGGAATATCTTGGAAAAGCGTTCGTCGCCGGCGGCGACCGACAGGCCGGAATGCCCGTGATACCCCTTGATGATCGACACGATCTTGCGCCGCTTGGTGGCGTATCGCGCGGTTTTCAGAGCGATTTCGACAGCCTCGGCCCCACCCGCCCCGAAGATTGCATATTTCGTGTGCGGCGCCGTCGCGACCAGTTTCTCGGCAAAGGCGGCGCGCGCGACAGAAGGAAACCAGTGATTTCCCATGTCGAAATAATCAAGGCCGGACTTGAGCACCTCGACCAGTTCCGGGTGGCGGTGCCCGAAATTGTAGGTCCCCCCGTTAAGATGAAGGTCGATCAGCCGCTTGCCCGACATGTCGTAGAGGAAATACCCCTCGCGGCGGTCGATCACCATCGGCGTGCCAGCTTCCTTCCAAAAGCTGACCTTGCCGGGGTTCCAGAATTCCGCCGCCTTTTCAAGAAGGTCGTCCTTCGATTCGAAGGAAAAGTATCCGTAGTTGAACACGCGATTCCCCTTTGCAGTTGGTCAACAGGTTAGCATTTAATTTTTGACTAACAACATTTTTTGACCAAAGTCGGTCATTTTTATTTAGAACATCCTGTGATATTCACGTATATTCAGGGCTGCCGGCCAGCTAGCGGATTTGAAATGTCTAAGAAAACAAAGCGGCATGACCAGATTTTGGGCATTCTGGAAGTCGACCCGTCCATCCGTGTGGCGGAGATGGCGGAGGAACTGGGCGTGTCGAGCGAAACGGTTCGGCGCGATCTGACCGAACTGGACGAGTCCGGGCGGATCAAGCGCACCTATGGCGGAGCCGTCAGGACCAAGGCTTTCGAGCCCGCGCTGGCTGAGCGGTTAAAATTGCACACACGAGCACGTGAACAGATTGGCCGGCGCGCGGTCGAACGGATCGGCGATGCTGGCTGCCTCTTTATCGGCGGCGGGGCGACCACATTGCATTTCGCGCGCGCCCTGCGCGGCATCGACCGGCAGTTGACGGTGCTGACCCCTGCGTTCAGCATTGCGACCGAGTTGTCGGTCAATCCACTAATTCAGGTTATGTCGCTGCCCGGTATCGTTGAGCCACGTGAGGGGCTGGTCTACGGATCGCAGACCACCGAATGTATCAAGCAGTTCCACGCGCCCATAGCCGTCACCGGGGCTTCGGGTGTGGACGAAGGCGGCGTCAGCGAGGCGCTATTGCATGCGGGGCAAGTCTACGCCGCGATGATCGAAGCCTCGGACGAGACGATTATCCTCGCCGATGCCTCGAAATTCGGCAACCGGGCACTGCAGCAGATCATCGACTGGAACCCCACCATGACACTGATCACGGATGAGCGGCCGCCTCCCAACCTATGGGACGCGATCCGCAAGGCCGACGCACAGATCATCGCCGGCTGAGCAATGGATGGGCGCGGGGGAGGCGCAAATCAAAATGAGCAACAGTTACGATGCCAACCGCTGGAAACGCTTTGACGAGTGGGATGAGCGACCGCTCCGCCACGACCAATTCGCGATCGAAGACCCCGAGAACGGTTTTTCGGCGTTCAACGGTGCAGCCGATCCCAGCCCCGGCCTGAAGATCGAAAACGGCAAAGTCACCTCCATGGACGGAGTCGCGGCACAAGATTTCGACATGATCGACGCGTTCATCGCGGCGCATCACCTGGACATGAACGTGGCCGAGGAGGCGATGGCGATCCCGGCCGAGCAACTTGCGCGGATGCTGGTCGACATGAATGTCCCGCGAACCGAGCTTGTCCGCCTGGCGCGTGGCCTGACACCGGCCCGCCTTGCGGAGGCCGTCGCGCAATTGAACGCGATGGAAATCGCCTTTGCCTATTCCAAGATGCGTGCCCGCAGAACGCCGGGCAACCAGGCGCACGTGACCAACGCCAAGGACGATCCCCTGCAACTGGCCGCCGACGCCGCCGTGGCGGTGGCACTGGGGTTCGACGAGATCGAGACGACGATGCGGGTGGCGCGCAATTCGTGGTCGAACGCACTGGCCTGCTGCGTGGGGTCGGTCGTGGGTCGGGCCGGCACGCTTTTTCAGTGCTCCAGCGAAGAGGCCGAAGAGCTCGAGATCGGCATGGCGGGCTTCACCTCCTACGCCGAGACTGTGTCGGTCTATGGGACGGAAAGCGCGTTCATCGACGGGGATGACACGCCTTGGTCGAAGGCGTGGCTCGCCGCCGCCTATGCCTCACGCGGGATCAAGATGCGCTGTACCTCGGGTGCAGCGTCAGAGCTTTTGATGGGGTATCACGAGGCAAAGTCGCTGCTCTATCTCGAGGCGCGGTGCCTATGCATTCAGCGCGGCATGGGGTCCCAAGGGACGCAGAATGGCGGGATTGACGGAGCGCCGCTTGCCTCGTCCATTCCCGGCGGGGTGCGCGAGATCTGGGCCGAGAACCTGCTGGCTGTCTGGCTGGACCTTGAATGCGCCTCGGGTAATGACGCAAGGCACTCTGAATCCGAGATGCGGGTCGCCGCAAAGGTGCTGCCGTTCCTCATCGGCGGATCGGACCTGATCTGCTCGGGGTTCGGCAGCATTCTGAAATACGATAATTCGTTCAATCCCTCATCCTTTAATGGTGAGGAACTGGAGGAATTTCTGGTGCTGCAGCGTGATTTCGAGGCCGATGGCGGGCTGACCTCGGTTGAGGATGCAAGCGCGCTGGACCTCCGGCGCCGCGCAATCGCCGCGCTGTCGCATGTGCTGAAGGATCTGAACCTGGCCGCGCCGACCGAGATCATGAAGCGATCGGTTGCAGTCGCGTCGGGCTCAAACGACACGAACAGCTTTGCACCGCGCGAGGTCGCGATGATCAGCGACAAGATCAGCCGCGAGCGCATTACCGTTCTGGACGTGATCCGGTCGCTGTATCGCGGAGGTTTCGTGCCCGAGGCGCAGAACCTGCTGTTTCTGGTAAAGCTGCGCGTTTCCGGCGATTACCTTCAGACATCCGCCATCATACGCGACGGCCATGTGATCAGCGCCATCAATGACCCCAATGACTATACCGGTCCCGGCACCGGCTATCGCCTGACCGAGGCGCGGCGCAAGGAGTTAGCGGCGATCCGCAACGTACTGGACCGTGAGGAGGTGCTGCACCGCGAGGCAGCGAGTGAACCTGCCGAGGCCCGCGCGATCGAATACAACACCATGGGCCCCGCCGCGCGCGGCACCGACCCGCACGAGGTGGTCGTGGGTATCAGCCCAGGGTTCGGCACCAAGATATTCCGGACCCTTGCCGGACTTCCGCTCAGCAAGGTGTTGAAGGCGCTTCGCGACGGGATCGAAAAGGGGGGCGGACGAATGCGGCTGATACGGATTCGGCATACCGCCGACACGTCCTTCTTAGGGCTCAGCGCCGCGCGGCTGTCGGGCTCCGGCATCGGGATCGGAATCCAGTCCAAGGGCACGGCGGTCATCCACCAGAAGAACCGCTTGCCCCACAACAATCTCGAGCTTTTCTCGAACGCGCCGGTGACCAGCCTGGACCACTACCACGCGCTCGGAGAGAATGCAGCGCAATACGCCCGCGGCGACCTGCCCGCGCCAGTTGTTGTACCGACGCAGGGTGAGGCGCTTGGTGCGAGGTTCCATGCACGCGTGGCGCTGACCTATGCGATCGAGACCACGATGACGGAAAACAATGCCTCGCCCGAAATGGTCGAGATCAATTTTTTGGGAGACACTTGATGGCTGGTCGGCCGCTCACGACAGATAATTACCCACTTGCAGAAAAGTCCCCCAATCGGGTCGCGGGCCATCGTGGCAAGTCGCTGGACGACCTGACCCTTGAAGCGGTTCTTGCCGGCGACGTCGAGATGGAGGATTTGCGCATCACGCCTAACGCTCTGTTGCAACAGGCCGAGATCGCCCGTTCCGCAGGCCGCGCCGCACTTGCGCGGAACTTCGAGCGGGCCGCGGAAATGACACGGGTGCCTCAGGAAGAGATCATGGAGATCTACGAACTGCTGCGCCCCGGAAGGACACGCTCGATCGAAAACCTGCACGACATCGCGCAAAGGCTTAGGTTCGATTTCGAAGCGCCTTTGCTCGCCCGACTGGTAGAAGAGGCCGCTTCAACCTACGAGAAACGGGGGCTATTTAGTACGCGCTACTGACACGAGTGGGGCTGGGTAGCCTCACTAATTCCCTGATTGAGGGACTGTTGCGTTCAGCGCCCGTTTGTCAGCGATTTGCAAATCCATCAGTGCAATTCGTTCAGTCGTTTTTCCTGCCGTGCGATCAGCCTGTCGACTTCAGCGCGGGTGGCCTCTGTCAGCGGCGCGCCGGGACGGCGCAGGGTGTCGTGAGCGATGATGCCGCGTTTCGCGAGCGTGTATTTGCGGATGGCGAGGCCCAGTCCGGGCTGCTGTTCAAACCGGGCCAGCGGTAGATAGTCGTCAAAAATGTCCTGGGCGCGGCTGGCCTCTCCCCGGGTATAGAGATCGACCACCTGCACCATCATCTCGGGATAAGCGAAACCGGTCATTGCACCATCCGCCCCGCGCGCCATCTCCTCGGGCAGGAACAGCCCGCCATTGCCGCAGAGGATCGACAGTGGACGCTCAAGCATACCTGCGGCCCGCAGGGCGCTGATCTTCTCCAGCCCGGGCCAATCCTCGTGTTTCAGGCAGACACAGGTAGGCAGATCATTGATGATACGCGCAATCACTTTAGGCGCGATCTGAACGCCGGTGACCAATGGGAAGTCCTGCAAAACAAAGGGCACATCGCCCAAAAGCTCGGCCACCTGGGTGTAGTAGTTCACGATCTGGTCGTCGGTGCGCAGGTTGCCGGGCGGGGCGATCATGACGCCTGCCGCGCCCATATCCATCACAGCGCGGGTCAGCGTCTCGATCTGCGCGAACCCCGGGGCGGAGACGCCGACCACCACCGGAACGCGGCGATTGACGCGGGCAAGGATGCGCGCCACGACCTCGCGGGATTCCTCGACCGTGAGCTTGGGCGCTTCGCCCATCATGCCCAGAACAGTCAGCCCTGTCGCGCCTGCTTCGAGATAGCAGTCGACCATGCGGTCGCAGCTTTCCATGTCGATCCGGCCATCGGGGTGGAAGGGGGTCACGGTGATGACAAAGATACCCTTTGCGTCTGCTGTGAGTGCAGGCATGTTCTTTCCTATCGTGTCTGTTGCAGGGCGACGCGGCCGATGGCCATGGCAGTCGCGGCTTGGCAGGGTTCAATCACCGGGATGCCAAGATCGGTTTCAAGGTCGCTCCGAAAGGCGGTCATGCCGGCGCAGCCCAGGATCAGCACATCGGCACCCGCGCCGTCGCGCAAGCTGGCTCCCACCTCCTTGAGCCGCTCGAAGGTACGGGCCTCATCGGCCAGTTCGAGTACGCCCAACCCCAGCGGTTGGTCACCGGCAAGACGGTCCATCACGCCCATGGCACCGAGATAGCGCATGTGGCGAGGAATGGAGCGGCGTAGGATCGAGAGAATGCCAAAACGCTGGCCAAGGGTCATGGCTGTCAGTACCGCGGCCTCGGCAATGCCAAGCACCGGGCGGCAGGATTGCTCGCGCAGGGCGGCGAGGCCGGGATCGGAGAAACAGGCAACGACAAAGGCGCTGGCCTGATCTTCAAGGGCTGCGCAATGGGCGAGCATCGGCCCCACGACGCCATCAACGTGGGCCTGCGTTTCGATCCCCGGCGGACCTTCGGCGAGCGTATGGGCGACGATCGGAACCGGGCTGGCTGCCCGCATGGGATCAACGGTGCGATCGATGCCGTCGGTCACATGCTGGCTGCTGTTGGGGTTGATGATGTAGATCGTCATGGCTGCCCTCCCGACCGGTTTCCGCTTTGCCCCCAGAAATCGGCGGGTAGAGCGAGATCCTCCGCACTACCCATCCGCTCAATCATCAGCGCAGCCTCGGATGCAGCATCGCGCAACACTTCGGCCTCATCCAGCCGGGTGGCGCGGGCACCGCGCAGCACCATTTCGCCGCCGACCATCACGTTGCTTACGTCATTGCCGTTGGCAAAACAGACCAGCCGATGCACCGGCATATTGCCAGGCTGAAGGTGCGGTCGCGCGAGGTCGAGCGTGACGATATCCGCCGCCTTGCCGACCTCTAATGACCCGAGGCGGTCTTCCATCCCGAGCGCTTTGGCCCCGTCGATGGTACACATGTCGAGCACCTTTCCGATGGGCAGCACATCGGCGTCCCGGAAATGCCGGCGGTGGTAATGCATGGCCTGCTGCATGTGCCGGAACATGTCGCCCGAGCGATCCGGTGCGGTGGCGTCAGAGCCAAGCGCAACACAACCGCCGATCTCCATGATCTCGGTCGCCGGGCAGCGGCCTGCGATAGAGGCATTGGCCGACGGGTTATGCGCGATCTTCGTGTCGGTTTCTGCCACCAGGGCAATCTCGTCATCATGTAGGTTAATGCAGTGGGACAGCAGCGCATCCGGCCCAAGCAGGCCGAGCGCCGCAGCCCGGCGGATCGATCCGCGCCAATGGCCGTCTTGCGTAAAGATCACTCCCTTTTCGCGTGAATAGGCCCGCACCGCCCGGCTTTGAGCGCAGGCGGCAGCATAGTCTTTGGCCGCCATGTCACGCTCGTGTTCATCGCGCAGTACGGGGTACAGCATGGCGATGCTGATCCGGCCCGCGTGGGAATTGTGAAAGTCCTCGACAACGGCCTTGCTCGTGTCGAACTGCTGCTCGAAACTGACCTGATAGGGCCGCTGCACGCCCCCATTCCAATCGGCGTAGGTAAGGGGATGCGGCGTGCGGGTGGGACCTATGGCGACAACCGAGCGGGTGCCGACCTCCAACACGCCACGACAGTGAGCAGCGGCATAATCGGGGTGATCGCTGCGCATGATCGTATCGCCGCCGCCCAGCAGAGAGACGCCGGTCGTCACCCCAAAGCGCAGCCGTTCAAGCGCCGCCAGCCGTGCTTCGGCATACCAGAATTCGGGCGGCGACACCTGTGTGTAGACCTCGCCGCAGATCGCTTCCCAACGGTCGTCGCCATGCATTCCCATCGTTTTGATCAGCCCGTGGCCCGCATGTGCATGGACGTCGATCAGGCCGGGAAAGACGACATGGCCGGCGACGTCGATCACCTCCGCCGCCTGCACGTGTTCGCCCAGTTCCGTCGCCGTGCCAATGGCGGTGATCAGGCCACCTGATACGGCGACCGCGCCGTTTTCGATCACTCGGCGCGCGGGGTCCATTGTAATGACGGTGCCGCCGATGAGAAGCGTGTCAACATGCATGGCCAATCTCCTCCAACAGCGGCAGCTGCGTCACGTCGATCACCCCGTCCGGGGGCATAATAAAGTCTGGATGCTCCCCGGCGATCCCGATCACCCGCAGCGGGTTGTAGAGCGTGAGCCAAGCCGGGTCGTCTTGGAGCAGCGCGTAGGCGCGTCGCCAGATTTCGGCACGAGCCGTTCGATCGGTCGTCACACGGCCCTTGTCGATCAGGGCTTCGATTTGAGGGTTGACATAGCCCTGCCACCATGACCCGCCGACACGGCTGTCGATCTTCTCATACAGCACGCGGTAGGTGCTCATCGGGCTGGAGTCGAATACGCAGAGATCATGGATTTCCTTGCGCCGAACCATATGCGCATAGTCTTCGCGTTCGGGATGGACGTGGACGTTGAGCGAAACGCCCACTTCGGCAAGCTGCGCGGCAAGAGCCGCAGTGAGCCGTTCGGCCTCATCAGGCAGGCGCGTGGGGCAATCAACTTCAAGTGTGAGACCATTGCCGTGTCCCGCCTCGGCCAGCAAAGCGCGGGCGGTTTCGCGGTCCATCTCGGCAACCGCCTCCCGCGCCGCACCAAAATGGTTGGGGCTGACAAAGCCGTGCAGGGGCCGTGCGGCGCCGTTCATGACCGTTTCGACGATGGCTTCGCGGTGGACTGCAAGACTCAGCGCCCGGCGGACACGCGCATCGGCAAGCGGGCCTCTCGCGGCATTCAGCAGATATATGATCGCCACAGGGGAGAGAAATTCATGGCGCATCGCGCCAAGCGAGCGCGTGGCTTCGAAATTCAGGTCATTGGCAACCTGGAAGGTGCCGTCAGCCAGCATTGCCTGACGCTTTGCTGCGTCAGGTTCCAGCAGCCAAGTGATTGTGGCATTCGCCGGTGCGCCCGAGAAATGCCCTTCAACACGTGTGGCACTGATCCGGTCGGGTCTGATTTCGGCAATGCGATACGGGCCGCTGCCGATCTGAACGCTGTAATCGCCCGCGTCCAGCGCGGCAAGGGCCGAAGGCGCGACGATAAACCCCTGTTCCAATACATCCAGCAGGTCAGCCATCGGCGCTGTCAGGGTGACTCGCAGTTGCGTTGGCCCGAGCACCTCCAGCTTTGCCCCGCCGAGAAACTGCCGCCAAACGGCGGGCGCGCCAAGGGTATAGCCTTTGTCCTCGCGCGCCATACGCAAAAGCGAAGCGGCCACAGCCGCTGAGTCGCAGGCGGTGCCATCGTGGAACTTCACACCTGTCTGCAAGGTGAAGCCCCAGACGCAGGCGTCGTCAGACACCGTCCACTCTCGCGCGAGAGCCGGGACGAACCCTTGCCCCTCGCGTTTCACCAGCGTGTCGTAGACGGCGTGTAATACTGTCAGCTCGTGACTCGCATCGGTGCAATCATGGGGGTCATGCAGTCCCAGCCGGGCCTGCGCGATAATGGTCATGCGACATCCCTTTCCGGCTCGTCGATCAGGTGGCAGGCGACCGTTTGCCCCTCGCCCACATCGTGCAGGGCGGGGCGTTCGGCGGCACAGCGGTCCCATGCGAGTGGGCAACGGGTGCGGAAGCAGCAGCCGGACGGCAATGACAGAGCCGAGGGCACCTCGCCCATCAGCTCGATCTCTTCCTTATCGCGCTTTTCCTTGATGCTTGGTGCGGCAGAAAGCAGCGCGCGTGTATAAGGATGACGCGGGCGTGAGAAAAGCACATCGCGCGGGGCGTTCTCGACCATGAAGCCCAGATACATAACTCCGATCTTGTCGGCGATATGATGCACCACCGAGAGGTCGTGGCTGATGAACAGATAGGCCAGCCCGAATTCATCGCGCAGGTCTTTCATCAGATTGAGGATTTGCGCCTGTATGGAGACGTCGAGCGCGGAGACCGGCTCATCCGCAACGATCAGACCCGGCATGACCGAGAGGGCGCGGGCAATACCGATCCGTTGCCGCTGCCCGCCTGAAAACTGATGCGGATAGCGCCCGGCGTGTTCGGCGTTCAAGCCAACGCGGGCGAGGAGCGCTTCAATCCTTGCGGGCACCTCGCGCCGTTCGGCGGCCGTGGCGGTTTGCTCAAGCAGGGGCTCGGCCACGATATCGCGAACTTTCTGGCGCGGATTGAGCGAGGCATAGGGATCCTGGAAGATCATCTGCATCTTCGCGCGGACAGGCAGCATCTGCGCGAAGTCGTGCTCGGCCACGTCTTCGCCGTCGATGCGCAATTCGCCATTCGTCGGCTTGTAAATCCGCGCGATGGTCTTGGCGACCGTCGACTTGCCGCACCCGCTTTCGCCGACAAGGGCCATGATCTCCCCGCGCTCGATGCTGAAACTGACACCGTTCACCGCACGCACCATCGGGCGGTCAAGCCGTATCCCCTTTTTGTCAAAGCGCAACCGATCGAGTACCGAACCGCCCAAGGAGAAATGCATCTCGAGATTGCGCACGTCGAGCATCGGTGCGGGAGCGTCGGTCATGCGCATTCTCCGGGGTCCAGAGGGAAATGGCAGGCGGCGAAAAGGGAGCCGCGCTGCGCGGTCAGGCTGGGTTCAACTTCGGTACAAAGGGCCTGCGCACGGGGGCAGCGGTCGCGGAAATTGCAGCCTTTGGGAAGATTGCGGATGTCCGGGACGGTGCCGGGGATCTGCTGAAGCCGCTCGTGCCGGTTCGATAGATCGGGGATGCTGTCGATCAACCCGCGCGTATAGGGATGCGCGGGGGCTTCGATCAATTCGCGGGTGCGTCCGCGTTCGACCACGTTGCCGCAATAAAGCACGGTAATGTGGTCGGCCATCTCTGACACCACAGCTAGGTCGTGGGTCACAAGGATCATCGACGCGCCTTTCTCAGCGATCTGACGACGCATGAGCTTTAGTATCTGGCTCTGGATCGTCACATCAAGCGCAGTGGTCGGTTCGTCTGCGATGATCAGCCGGGGTCGTGCCAGAAGGGCAATGGCAATGACAACCCGTTGGCGCATCCCGCCAGAGAACTGATGCGGGTAGGCTTTCAGGCGTTCTTGTGCACGACTGATACCGACGCTTTCCAACATCTCGACGCAGGCGGCATGGCGTGCCTTGGCGTCAAGATCGCTGTGCAGGCGCAGGACTTCGTCCATCTGGCGACCTATACTGTGCAGCGGGTTGAGCGATGTCATCGGGTCTTGAAACACCATCGAGATATCGCGCCCGCGGATTTCGCGCAGTCGGGCTTCGCCCGCTTTCACAAGGTCTTCGCCATTAAGCAGGACCTCCCCGCCCTCGATCTTGCCCGGGCTGTCGATCAGGCCGAGGATTGAGAAGCCCACGACCGATTTGCCGCCGCCGCTTTCGCCGACCAGCCCCATGACCTCGCCCGCGGCGATGTCAAAACTGACGCCGTTGACGGCCTTCACCGTGCCGGCGAATGTGTGGAAATAGGTCCGCAGATCGCGCACTTCGAGCAGCGTGGATTGTGCTGTGCCCGCCATCATTTCAGCCTCGGGTTCAATTCGTCACGCAGGAAATCTCCAAACAGGTTGATGCCAAAGACCAGCATCATGATTGCGACACCAGGGAAAACGCTGGTCCACCAGAGACCAGAAAAGAGCACGTCGAACCCGTTCTTGATCAGCAAGCCCAGAGAGGGTTGGGTGATTGGCACGCCGACGCCGAGAAAGGACAACGAAGCCTCGATCAGCACGAAGGTGCCAACCTGAATGGTAGCAATCACGATCAGCGGGGTCAGTACGTTAGGCAGCACGTGTTTGCGAATGATCTTGGAGTTGGGCAGACCAGCGACCTTGGCCGCCTGAACATATTCCTTTTCGATCTCCGATAATGTTGAGCCACGCACGGTACGGGCGTAGACAACCCAACCCACCGCCGTCAGGGCAATCAGCACCTTGTCGATGCCGGTACCGACCGCTGACATTAAAAACAGGGCAATCAGGATCGATGGGAAGGACAGCTGGATGTCGGCGATCCGCATGATGATGCTGTCGACCAGCCCGCCATAGAAGCCCGCGACCAGGCCCAGAAGCGTACCGATGGCACAGGACGCCATCATCGCGACCAACCCGATAAAGAGTGAGATGCGCGCGCCGTAAAGGATCGACGCCCAGACATCGCGCCCCTGCCCGTCGGTGCCGAGCCAGAACCGAGGGTCGCCCCCTTCCAGCCAGAAGGGCGGCTTGTAGCTGTCCATCAGGTCGAGCGCTGCAATGTCATAGGGGTTCTGGCTCACCAGGAATGGGCCGACCAGAACCGCCAGCGCAAAGAAAGCCATCAGTGCGCTGCCGATCATTGCCGAGGAGCTGCGACGGTAGTTGTAGAAGAATTCGGACTGGAAGAATGCCGTCATGTCACCGCCTGTTCATTTCAACGCGATGCGCGGGTCGATCAGCGTGTAGACGATATCGACAAGGAAGTTGATGATGACAAAGATCAGCGCGACCAGCATCAGATAGACCACGATCACGGGCCGGTCGGCGCGGTAGATGCTGTCGATCAACAGCTTGCCCATGCCGGGCCATGAAAAGATCGTCTCAGTGATCGTGGCGAAGGCAATGAGATCGCCCAGTTGCAGGCCAAAGATGGTGATGACCGGGATCAGCGCGTTTTTCAGCCCGTGTTTGTAGAGTACGTCGCGTCGCGTCGCACCTTTGGCGCGGGCGAATTTCATGAAATCCTGCCGCCCGACCTCCATCATGCCCGCGCGGGTCATGCGAAGAAGGATCGCCATAGTCGCGAGCGACAGAGTGACGGCGGGCAAAATAATATGGTGCCATCCGTCGGCGGTTAAAAGGCTGATGCGCAGACCAAACAGCTCGACCGTATCCCCCCGGCCTGAGGAGGGGAAGATCCCCCAATGCACGGCAAAAAGAAAGATCAATACCATACCAACCCAGAACCCCGGCAGAGAGATGCCAAGAAGTGAGCCTGCCATAATGATCCGGCTGATGCGGCTGTTCGGATTGGCACCGGCATAAACGCCGAGGGGGATGGCAACGACCAGCGCCAGTGCCATGGCGACGAGAACCATCTCGACGGTGGCGGGCAAGCGTTCGAGGATCAACTTCATTGCGGGTTGCCGGAAGACGTAGGAGTTTCCGAAATCCCCCTGCACAAGACTAGAAATGAAACGCCAATATTGCACGAGCAGAGACTGATCGAGTCCCAGAATACGCCGCGCCTGCGCAATCTCGGTATCGGTCGCGTCGATGGGCACGACCATGAATACCGGGTCGCCGGTGAAACTCATCATCAAAAAGACGATCACAGAGACGACCCAGAGCACGAGGCTCATCTGGATCATGCGTTTCAGCAGATATCCGAACATCGGCGGCTAAGGTCTTTCGCTGGCGGAAAAGGTGACTCCGGCGACAGCAAGCCGCCGAGGTCGTGCGAGGTGGCCTACTCGGCCACGTCCATGTCATACGCCCAGATGAACTTGTCCACGCGTGGCACAAGGGTAACCCCGTCTCGCACGGCATAGATGTCCTGCTCGTAATGCACGGGGATCATCGGGATATCGGCCAACAGCAGCTTGGAAGCTTCCTGCAGCAGGCGATCACGCTCTTCGATACTTGGTGTGGCATCGGCCTGATCGACCAGCGCGTCGAGTGCCGGATTGGAGTAGGAGCCGCGGTTGACCTGCCCATAGCCTTCCTTCTTGTCGCGGGTGTAGAAAAGCGCGCCATACATGGAACCTGCATCCCCCGCAGGCACGTCCCAGCCAGACATGATGAAGCTCGACTGCTCGGTTGGCACGCGGATGTAGCCCCAGAAATTCGATTTGGGCATGATGTTCAACTTCAGATCAATATTGATCTTGGCCAGCATGGAGGCCAGCGCTTGCGCAATCTGCGCGTCGTTGACATAGCGGTTGTTGGTGGCGTCCAACGTCATGGTAAAGCCATCGGCATAGCCCGCTTCGGCCATCAGCTCTTTGGCCTTTTCAATGTCCACCGGATACATCTCGCGGAAGCTCATCCCATCGGCATAACCGATATGGGATTCCGGGACGAATTGATCGCTCGGCGTAGCCAGACCATTCATGACGATCTTGTTTATCGCATCGGTGTCGATGGCACGGGCGATGGCTTCGCGAACGCGCTGATCGACCATCGGGTTGTCACCTTCTATGGTCGGCGAATTGGCGCGTGTGTCCATCGCCAGCACAACGTTCAGCAAGCTGGGGCGAGTGACAACTTCGAAACCCTCTTCGCGCCTCACACGATCCACGTCGCGCACGGCGAGATCTTGTATCACATCGACTTCACCAGTCAGAAGCGCCGCAGTACGGGTCGCCGGGTTGGTAATGGGTCGGAAAGTAACCGTGTCAATCCTGGGTTTGCCCGCCCAGTAGCCGTCAAAGGCATTGAGGACCAGTTTCTCCTCCTTGATCCACTCGCCAAGCTTATACGGCCCGGTGCCCATCGGCTCGAGATCCATCTTCTCGTCTCCGGCCTCGGTCGTGTAATCGCTGTCGAGTATGAGCAGTTCAGCCAGATCATTGGGCAGAACGGCATAGGGCTTTGGCGTCGTGATCTCGACCGCGTGATCATTCACGGCGGTGATCGAGGCAATATTTGCCACCAGATCGGGGCGGATCGACTCGCGGGCTTTCTCGACGGTAAAAACCACGTCCTCGGCTGTGAAATCGTTCCCATTGTGGAATTTCACACCTTCGCGCAGCTTGAAGCGCCATGTGGTGTCATTGACGTTCTCCCAGCTTTCAGCGAGCCCCGGGCCAAACGACAGATCCGCGCCGCGCTTCACCAGCGGATCATAGAGGTGATAATACATGATGTTGGATGACAGCTCCTCCCCGGCCAGCGGGTAGAGGTGACTGGGGTCGGCGGTCAGGCCAATGGTCACTGATTTCTCGGCCAGTGCCGCGCCCGCCGTCATCACCATCACTGCAAGACCGAGGACACTGGTGCGCAGTGCGGTTTCACTGAGGTATTTCATTGCGAGTTCTCCAATGTTGGATGGGTGGCGGGGCCGCTTTTTCGACCCTCGTTCGTTATCGTTTGGGAATGGATCAATGACCCGGACGCGCGGTTTGCACCTCGATCTGGTAGCCTTCGGGGTCGTTCATGGCGAAGGCGCGGATGCCAAGCTCGTCGCTGTCGAATATCCTGGTCAGACCAGCAACGCCATTCGCCTCGGCCCATGCATACCAGGCATCAACATCAGGCACCCGTAAGCAGAGCTGCACCGTCTTCTTCTCCTGCCACTTCTGCATGCCACGGGTTTCGTCGACGAGACCCACATGGGCCTGGCCGTCGATGCGATAGATCTTTGACCAGCCCTGGTCGATGGCGAGGGTAAGGCCCAGCACGTCTTCGTAAAAACGCATCGCTATCGGAAGATCGCGGTAATACTGAAAGGTAATCGCCAGAACGATCCCGCCCTCGGGTAATTGCGCCTGCATGGAATCCCCGCTGCATTCCCATTTAGTATTCAGATGGTATACACATGGAATTCTGAGTCAACCATCTTTGCTTTTGAGCCGGCTTTGGCGGGGATCAGAAAGGGTGATAAATATGCGATATGATGGATTCGCGAACGTTCACCAGGTGCAGTTTCATCGCGGCGCTGGCGGCCTCTGGATCCTGTGCGATGACGGCATCAATCAGTGCAATATGCTCTTCACAACCCGGCACCAAACGATCGGGGATCGAGCCTTGGTCATACATCCCAGTCTTGACCTTCAGCCCCTCAATCAACTCCAATAAAAGTTTGGAGCCTGCCATCTCTGCAAGGATAAAATGAAGCCGCATGTCCAGGGCTGAATGCTCGGCTGTCGAGGGGCGCGGGCCATCCATGAAAGCCTGCATCTTGGACCTGATGTCTTCCAGTTCCGCAGTGGATTTACCCGAAATTGCCGCCTTGCGCGCCGCTTCACACTCCAGCAGACTGCGCACATGGAGGATCTCCATGATCTCGTTCAAAGTCACGCTTGAAACCACCGGCGCGCTGCCGGCGCTACGCTTGGCCAGGCCCTCGCTGACCAACTGCGCGATAGCTTCGCGCACCGGAGTACGTGACACGCCCAAATGATCGGCGAATTTCTTCTCGCTCAACCGCGTGCCCGGCTCCAATGTGCCGTCCAGGATCATCGCCTTTAGACGCCTGAAGGTGGTATCCCCAAGCGTCTCCGTTTTATCGGCCATGTTACCTCCTCTTGACGGCATATTGTCCGCCTCTTCCGCAATATGTTTCTCAACGGTATACCAATTAGTATACGCATGGTATGATTATTTCACAGGTAATTGACACTGCATATCGTCGAGGTCGTCATGCAAAGTAAACAGATTGATACCATCATTCGCGGCGGCACCGTTGTCACCCCATCCGGCACTGCGGTTCAGGACATCGCCGTTTCGGGCGGCAAAATCAGTGAATTGGGCAACGCAATCCAATCTTCCGCCCCGAGGGAGATCGACGCGCGCGGTCTGCTTGTCCTGCCGGGCGGCGTGGACACCCACTGCCATATCGAACAGATGTCCGGTGCCGGGCTCATGAATGCCGACACATTCCGCACGGCCACACGCTCCGCCGCAATGGGCGGAACGACGACAACCGTTTCATTCGCCGCGCAACATGCAGGTCAGAAAATGCGGCAAGTGGTAGGAGACTATGCCGCGCTGGCCGAGAAAGGCGCAGTGATCGACCACGCCTTTCACATGATCGTTGCCGATACCGGCAAGGGCAATCTGACCGAGGACATCCCCGCTCTGATCGCCGGAGGGCATCGCTCAATCAAGATTTTCACCACCTACGCCAAAGTGCGCCAGGACGATAAATCGATCCTCGATATCCTCGCGCTTGCCCGGGACGCAGGGGCGCTGGTCTGTTTCCACGCCGAGAATGACGGGCTGATCGGCCATATGACCGAAAAGCTACTGTCCGAGGGCAAGACCGCGCCGAAATACCACGCGGTCTCTCACCCGCGCGAGGCGGAGATTGAGGCGATCGACCGCATGTGCCGCTTTGCTGAATTCACCGGCGCACGGATCATGATTTTTCACGTCTCTACCCGCGAAGGGGCCGAGATCGTTCGTCAAGCGCGGTCCCGTGGCGTGAGGGTGCAGGCCGAGACCTGTCCGCATTACTTATTCATGACCGCTGATGTTCTGGAGCGCGAGAACGCGGCCCGCTTCATGTGTTCCCCTCCGCAACGCAGCCGCGATGATCAGCAGGCACTTTGGGACGCAATGGCCGATGGCACGATTGAACTCGTTACCTCAGATCACGCGCCCTATCGCATGGATGCAAGCGGCAAGTTCGCTCATGGCGAGGATGCGCCTTTTAACCAGATCGCCAATGGCATGCCGGGGCTGGAAACGCGGTTGCCGCTGATGTTCACCGCCATGGTGAGCGGTGGCCGCTTGGGGGTTGAAGCCTTCGTCCAACTCACCGCCACCGCCCCTGCCAGAGCTTTTGGTTTGGACGGGAAGGGTGCGATTATCGAAGGGTTTGATGCCGATCTGGCGATTTGGGATCCGGAGGCGACCCATACCTACGGAGCGAATGATCTGCATGACAACACAGGGTACAATCCTTTCGAGGGCACTACCGTCAAAGGGCTGCCGCTCCACGTCTTATCTCGCGGGAGAATGCTGATACGCGATCGGTCCCTCGTGACAGAAACGCCCCAAGGGCGCCGGTTGCCGATGACTTCCCTCGGTTGGTAAGCCCCAGCCTCATTGATCGTCAAAGAAGCTAGAAGAGGACGGTAGCAGCCAGGGCGACGGCGGAGAGGACTGTCTTCGCGCATCTGTCGTAGCGTGTGGCCACGCGACGCCAATCCGTCAAACGGCCAAACATGATCTCGCGGT
>NZ_JBGFGP010000135.1:0-55481 GCF_041224545.1 Sedimentitalea sp. XS_ASV28
CGCCACTGCAAGCGCGCCGAGCGCTTGAGCAATTTGAGGGCTCCGCGCCCGGCGCGCTTGCCCAAACCGAAACCCATGATTATCAAGATCAAACCCGCAGACTCTCGTTATGAACGAGGGACCGAAGGGGGGCAGGTCACAGGCAGAAGACCCTGGCCGTTCAGGTCCCTTATCGCCGCGCAGATGGGCCGCTGAAGCTGCTCGTGGACCGCACCGGCATCCAGTTTCCCGGCGACGGCGAACGGCAAGCGCGCAAGCACGATGTGCAAGGCCGTCGCCAATGGCGCAAGGTTCATCTGGCCATGGATAGCCACCTCCGACATCCGCGACATCGAGTTCCCCCCCAGCCGGGAAGGCGACAGCCCCGTCCTGCACGACCTGCTGGGCCAGTTCCCGGCAGAAGAGAAAATTGGCACCGTCACCGCCGACGATGCCTATGACAGGCGTTGCTGCCACACCGCCATAATCGCGCGTGATGCTGTGCCGATCATCGCGATACGCATGAATGGGCCGCCTTGGAAAGAAAACTGCCCGGCTGCCAAGGTCCGCAATGAGACATTGTGCGCCGCCCGCCACTACGGCCGGGCGTTCTGGAAGCGCTGGACCGGATATCACGCCCGCAGCCGGATCGAGGCAAACCCTCTCATGATTTACAGGCAAACCACTGCCCGGCAGTGGATGCGCTGCCTGAAAGCCTTCGGTGAGCGCATCATGGCGAGAGACCCCGACCGCCATACCGCCGAAATCCACATCCGCATTGCCCTAATGAACCGCTTCAACGCCCCCGGCACTGCCGAGATTGTCCGTATGGCATGACGTCAGTGGGGCAGGGGGAAATCAAGCCTCAAGCCGGAGTTCTGCAACAATGCCTACTCACGATGCCAAGTTAGCGTCGAAGAACATGCACTCGTCGCTAAGCCCGCCACAGAGGGTGTCGCCAAAAGACCGCAGTATCCTATCCTCCGGTTTTTACCGCGTCCGCTGGCGTCGCGATGAAATGGCTGCAGCGCAAACTTTTGCTTGCCTTCTTATGATCGACCCCCTATTGAGCGGCATCCTGCATGAACCTGCCGTTGGCGGGGGATTCGCATGTCTATCATTCATCCACCAGGTCAAAGGTGACCCTGCAGGGGGCCTTCTGGTGTTTTGAGAAAAGGAAAAGGCGATGAACGCCCAGGAACTTCGTGACAAGACTCCGGACCAGCTCCGCGAGGAACTGGCCAACCTGAAGAAAGAGAGCTTCAACCTGCGCTTTCAACAGGCGACCGGCCAGCTGGAAAACACAGCCGGCATCAAGGCCGCGCGCCGCAATGCGGCCCGTGTCAAGACCATTCTGAACGAAAAGGCCGCTGCTGCGGCATCCGAGGAGTAATCAGATGCCCAAGCGTATCCTGCAAGGCACCGTGACCAGCGACGCCAACGAACAGACCGTGACCGTTTCCGTGGAACGCCGTTTCACGCATCCGGTTCTGAAGAAGACCATCCGTAAGTCCAAGAAATACCGGGCTCACGATGAGAAGAACACGTTCAAGGTGGGCGACACCGTTCGCATCATCGAATGTGCACCCAAGTCGAAGACCAAACGCTGGGAGGTTCTGGAGGCATAAGCCTTCCGGACCGTCCGGTACAATCGAAACCCTGGGGCAGAACATCAGTCCCCAAAGGTCGGGAGAAACCACATGATCCAGATGCAGACCAATCTGGATGTTGCTGACAACAGCGGCGCACGCCGTGTTCAGTGCATCAAGGTCCTGGGTGGTTCCAAGCGTAAATACGCATCCGTCGGCGACATCATTGTCGTCTCGGTCAAGGAAGCCATCCCGCGCGGCCGCGTGAAAAAAGGAGACGTCCGCAAGGCCGTCGTCGTGCGCACCGCCAAGGAAGTCCGTCGCGAAGACGGCACCGCGATCCGCTTCGATCGCAACGCAGCCGTCATCCTGAACAACAACAACGAGCCGGTCGGAACACGTATCTTTGGCCCGGTCGTTCGCGAATTGCGCGGCAAGAACTTCATGAAAATCATTTCGCTCGCTCCGGAGGTGCTGTAACCATGGCTGCCAAACTCCGCAAAGGCGACAAGGTCGTCGTGTTGGCCGGCAAGGACAAGGGCAAGGAAGGCACCATTTCTTCCGTTGACCCGAAAGCCGGCAAGGCCGTTGTCGAGGGCGTGAACATCGCCATCCGTGCCACCCGTCAGAGCCAGCAGAGCCAGGGCGGCCGTATCCCCAAGGCGATGCCGATCCAGCTCAGCAATCTTGCGCTGATCGACGCCAATGGCAAACCCACCCGCGTGGGTTTCAAAATGGACGGCGACAAGAAAGTGCGCTTTGCCAAAACCACGGGGGACGTGATCGATGCTTGATTCCGCAAACTACACCCCGCGTCTCAAGGCCGAATACGCAGACCGCATCCGTGCGGCGCTGAAAGAGGAATTCGGCTACAAGAACGACATGCAGATCCCGCGACTGGACAAGATCGTCCTGAACATCGGCTGTGGTGCAGAAGCTGTCCGTGACAGCAAGAAGGCAAAATCGGCGCAGGAAGACCTGACCGCGATTGCCGGCCAGAAGGCCCTGACAACGCGTGCAAAGAAATCGATCGCCGGTTTCCGCGTGCGTGAAGACATGCCTCTGGGTGCCAAGGTGACCCTGCGCGGCGAGCGGATGTACGAATTCCTCGATCGCCTGATCACCATCGCCATGCCCCGTATCCGCGACTTCCGCGGCGTGTCGGGCAAATCGTTCGATGGCCGTGGCAACTATGCCATGGGCCTGAAGGAACACATCGTGTTCCCCGAGATCGATTTCGACAAGGTCGACGAAACCTGGGGGATGGACATCATAATCGCCACCACAGCGAAGACCGACGCTGAAGCCAAGGCGCTGTTGAAGCATTTCAACATGCCCTTCAATTCATAAGCGCGGGAAGGATTAGACATGGCTAAAAAAGCAATGATCGAGCGCGAGAAGAAGCGTGAACGCCTGGTGGAGAAATACGCCGCCAAACGTGCCGCTCTCAAAGAGATCGCGAATGACGAGAGCAAGCCGATGGAAGAGCGTTTCAAGGCGCGTCTCAAGCTTGCAAAACTGCCGCGCAACAGTTCGGCGACGCGTCTGCACAACCGGTGCCAACTGACCGGTCGTCCGCATGCGTATTATCGCAAACTGAAAATTTCGCGGATCGCGCTGCGGGATCTCGGCTCTGCCGGTCAGATCCCCGGCATGGTGAAATCGAGCTGGTAAGGGAGAGACTGTTATGAACGATCCTATCGCAGACATGCTCACCCGGATCCGCAACTCGTCGCTGCGCGGCAAGTCCACCGTCATGACCCCGGCCTCCAAGCTGCGGGCGTGGGTTCTGGATGTGCTGGCCGACGAAGGCTACATCCGCGGCTACGAGAAAGTCACCGGTGCCGACGGCCACCCGGCCATCGAGATCAGCCTGAAGTACTATGAAGGCGAGCCTGTCATTCGTGAGCTCAAGCGGGTCTCCAAGCCCGGTCGCCGCGTTTACATGGGCGTCAAGGACATTCCGCAGGTCCGTCAGGGGCTGGGTGTGTCGATCGTCTCGACGCCCAAGGGCGTGATGTCGGACGCAAGCGCGCGCGCAGCCAATGTTGGCGGCGAAGTGCTGTGCACCGTATTCTAAGGAGGTCTCTCGATGTCTCGTATTGGTAAGAAACCGGTCGAGCTGCCCAGCGGCGTTACCGCCACTGTGTCGGGTCAGACCATCGAAGTGAAAGGCCCCAAGGGCGCCCGCAGCTTCAGCGCCACGGACGACGTGACCCTCGCGGTCGAGGACAATGTCGTTACCATCACGCCGCGCGGCAGCTCCAAGCGGGCCCGCCAGCAGTGGGGCATGTCCCGCACCATGGTCGCCAATCTGGTGACCGGCGTTACCCAGGGGTTCAAGAAAGAGCTTGAAATCCAGGGTGTCGGTTATCGTGCGCAAATGCAGGGCAACACGCTCAAGCTGAACCTCGGCCTGTCGCATGACGTCGATTACGTTGCACCGGAAGGTGTCACCGTGACCGCGCCCAAGCAGACCGAGATCGTTGTGGAAGGCATTGACGAACAGCTTGTTGGTCAGGTTGCCGCGAACATCCGCTCCTGGCGCAAGCCCGAGCCCTACAAGGGCAAGGGAATCCGCTACAAGGGCGAGTTCATCTTCCGCAAAGAAGGCAAGAAGAAGTAAGGACCCAGGATATGGCAAACAGCAAAAGAACCCTGTTTCTGAAGCGCCGCCTGCGCGTTCGGAACAAGCTGCGCAAGGTCAACGCCGGGCGCCTGCGTCTGTCGGTGCACCGCAGCAACAAGAACATCAGCGTCCAGCTGATCGACGATGTGAATGGCGTCACCCTGGCGTCCGCGTCGTCGCTCGAAAAAGACCTGGGCGTTGTCGGCAAGAACAACGTCGAAGCCGCTGCCAAGGTGGGGTCGGCCATCGCCGAACGCGCCAAGAAGGCCGGTGTTGAAGAAGCCTATTTCGACCGTGGTGGTTTCCTTTTCCACGGCAAGGTCAAGGCTCTCGCCGATGCCGCCCGCGAGGGTGGCCTGAAAATCTAGGACCTGCAGGCGGCCTTCCGGGGCCGCCTCGATGATCCGGGGGCATGATGATGCCCACCAGGATTGAGACAATGGTGCCGAGCACCGCAAGACAGGAGGCCAGCATGGCCAGAGAACCCAATCAACGGGGCGGTCGCCGCAATCAGCGCGATGAAGCTCCGGAATTCGCAGATCGCCTGGTCGCGATCAACCGCGTATCCAAAACCGTCAAGGGTGGTAAGCGCTTCGGCTTTGCCGCGCTGGTCGTTGTCGGCGATCAGAAAGGTCGCGTCGGCTTTGGCAAGGGCAAGGCGAAAGAGGTCCCCGAGGCCATTCGTAAGGCCACGGAACAGGCCAAGCGTCAGATGATCCGCGTTCAACTGCGCGAAGGCCGTACCCTGCACCACGACATGGAAGGCCGGCATGGCGCAGGTCGCGTTGTCATGCGCACCGCGCCGGAAGGTACCGGTATCATCGCCGGTGGTCCGATGCGTGCGGTATTCGAGATGCTGGGCGTCAAGGACGTCGTGTCCAAGTCGATCGGCAGCCAGAACCCCTACAACATGATCCGGGCCACCATCGACGGTCTGCGCAAGGAATCCAGCCCGCGTGCTGTTGCGCAACGTCGCGGCAAGAAAGTGTCCGACATCCTGCCTAAGCGTGACGAAGCGCCTGTGGCGGAAGCCGCAGAAGCGTAAGGAGACGGGAACATGGCAAAAACCATCGTCGTCAAGCAGATCGGCAGCCCGATCCGCCGCCCGGCCAAACAGCGCGCGACGCTGATCGGCCTGGGACTGAACAAGATGCACAAGACCCGCGAACTGGAAGATACGCCCAGCGTGCGTGGAATGATCAACAGCATTCCGCACATGGTCGAGATCGTCGAAGAGCGCGATTAAGTCGCCTTTGAAGCGAAAACAAAAAACCGCTCCGGAGTGATCCGGGGCGGTTTTCTCATGTGTCGGCCACGGTTTTCTGGCGGGCTCAGGCCGTGGCACCCACCATGCCGACGATGTCATAGGTCTTGCGCAGGATCGGGGCGGTAATCTCGCGGGCGCGGGTGGCTCCACGCGTCAGAATACGGTCGATTTCGGCCGGATCATCCATCAGGCGCGCCATCTCGGTGGTGATTGGCGACATGCGTTCGACAGCGATGTCGGCCAGCGCCGGCTTGAACTGCCCAAACTGCTTGCCTGCAAATTCGTCGATAACCTGCTGCTGTGTGCGGTCGGTGAGCGCGGCGTAGATGTTCACGAGGTTGCGCGCTTCTGGCCGGTCATCCAGCCCGTCGATCGAATCGGGCAGCGGCTCCGCGTCGGTCTTGGCCTTGCGGATTTTCCTGGCGATGGTGTCCGCATCGTCGGTCAGGTTGATCCGGCTCATGTCCGAAGGATCGGATTTGCTCATCTTCTTGGAGCCGTCACGCAGGCTCATCACGCGGGTCGCGGTGCCTTCGATGACCGGTTCGGTGATCGGGAAGAAATCGACACCGTAATCGTGGTTGAACTTGGTCGCGATGTCGCGTGTCAACTCGAGGTGCTGTTTCTGATCCTCGCCCACGGGGACGTGGGTGGCATGATAAACCAGAATATCGGCGGCCATCAGCGACGGATAGGCATAGAGCCCAAGGCTCGCCTTTTCCGCGTTCTTGCCGGCCTTGTCCTTGAACTGCGTCATGCGGTTCATCCAGCCGATGCGGGCGACACAGTTGAAAATCCAGGCCAGTTGCGCGTGTTCGGGCACCTGGCTCTGGTTGATCAGGATGGATTTCTCGGGATCGATGCCGCTGGCGATGAACCCGGCGCAAAGCTCGCGGGTGCTGTGGCGCAGGTCCTTGGGATCCTGCCAGACGGTGATCGCGTGCAGATCGACCATGCAATAGATCGACTCGACCCCCTGGTTCTGCGCATCGGCAAAGCGTTTCAGCGCGCCGAGATAATTGCCGAGATGCAGGTCTCCGGACGGCTGGATCCCCGAAAAGACGCGGGGCTGGAAACTGGTATCGGTCATCTGGAGCAACTCCCGTCTGGCAAATCTGGTCGGCCTCGCTTACCCATGAGGCGGGGTATCGTCAACAGGCGCAACGAACAGGCATCGAGGAGTCCGGGCAGATGAATGAACAGGGCAGTGTTCCCGCAGTGAATCCGATGCCGCCGGTGGTGGTGGCAATGTTCTTTTTCATCATGGGGATCGAACTGGTGTTCCAGCTGGGCACGCGCGGAATCATCGGCGGCCCCACTGCCGTTGGCTGGCGGCTGGATGCGATGCAGACCTATGCGTTTTCTGCGGCGGTGTTCGACTGGATGATGGCGAACCATCGCTGGCCGGTCGAGCATCTGATACGCTTTGTAAGCTATCCGTTCGTTCATGCGTCTTTCACGCATGCGCTGTTTGTCGGTGTCTTCCTGCTGGCGATGGGCAAGATGGTGGCCGAGGTGTTCGGAAGCATTGCGTTCCTCGTGATCTTCGTGCTCTCCGGTATCGGTGGGGCTTTGGCCTATGCGCTGATGCTGAACGATCCCGCGCCTCTGATCGGTGGCTTCCCGCCGGTCTATGGGCTGATCGGAGCCTTTACCTATATGCTCTGGATGTCGCTGTCGCGGGTTGGTGCGAACCAGACGCGGGCCTTTACACTGATCAGCTTTCTGATGGGCATACAGCTGGTGTTCGGTCTGATCTTTGGCGGAAGTCCCGATTGGGTCGCCGATCTTGCCGGTTTCACGACCGGGTTTTGCCTCTCCACGGTGCTGGCGCCTGGCGGTCTCGCCCGTTTGCGGCGGCTGGTACAACGCAAATAGGCGCAGCAGTCCCGCGCGGATCAGCGGCGCCGCAGCGCGCCGCGAAACTCGGCGAGCCGAAAGGCGCCGATGAGCTGGCCCACGCCGAAATATGTCACGATGCCCGCAACGATCAGACTTGCGAGCGCCAGATAACGCAATCCCGCCGTATCAAGCGCGTCGGACAAGAGCGCGGCAACCACGACCAGCACCAGGCCCATTACCGCGGCGGCCGCGCAGATGCGCCAGAGACGGCGGTAGAACCGGTCGTCAAATCGCGCGACCTCGCCCATCGCGCGGGTGCCGAGCGCCAGTTGCAACGTCATTGTCCACGCGGCAACCGTGGTGCCGATCGCGGCGCCGATATAGCCCAGAAGATAGGCCATCGCGACGGCGACAACGACATTGACGATCATTGATATTACCGCAAAGCGAAACGGGGTTCGGGTGTCTTCTCGGGCAAAGTAAAGCGGTTGCAGGACCTTTTGCAGAACGAATGCCGGGAGTCCCAACCCATAGACCGCAACCGCAAGCGCGGTGGCGCCGGCATCGGCCGCGTCAAAGGCCCCGCGCTGAAACAGAACCGAAATCATCGGGTAGGGGATCACCACAAGGGCTACTGCCGACGGGATGGTAAGCGCCAGCGAGACCTCGCCCGCACGGCTGAGCGCGTTGCGCGCGCCGGTATCGTCGCGGGCGGCAAGACGGCGCGACAGGTCGGGCAGCAGCACGACGCCCACCGCAATCCCGACCACACCCAGCGGCAGCTGATAAAGACGGTCCGCATAGCTGAGCCACGCAATTGCCCCCTCGTAAAAGCTGGCGACCTGGCGGCCCACAAGCAGATTGATCTGAACGACCCCTCCGGCCAGCATCGCGGGCAGCGCAATGATGGCCAATCGCTTGATATCCGGTGTCAGGCGGGGCCGCTGCGGCGTGATGCGAAAACCGGCGCGTCTGGCCGCGACCCAGAGCAAGGCCAGTTGTGCGATACCGGCCACCAAAACGCCCCAGACAAGGAAAGTACCGTGGCGCATTCCTGGCTGCTGCATGGTGCCGTCGCCGCCGCCAGAGATGAAAAGATCGGTTTCGGCGAGGAGCAGGGCCAGGATCAGGATGACGTTCAGCAGAACCGGGGCGGCTGCGGCCGCGGCAAACCGTCCGGTGGCGTTCAGGATGCCGGAGAGCAGCGCCGCCAGCGAAATGAACAGGATATAGGGAAAGGCGATCCGCCCGAACAGCACCGCGAGATCGAACCGCTCATCCCCGGCAAAGCCGCTGGCCATGGCGAGCACCAGCCACGGCATGCATACCTGCGCCAGAAGCGTGAATACGATCAGCAGCGAGCCGAGTGCCGCAAAGGCATCATTGGCAAAGCGTTGCGCATCTCCGCCGATTTCCAGCTTCTTCGAGAATAACGGAATGAAAGCGGTATTGAACGCGCCCTCTGCGAAAAAGCGTCGAAACATGTTCGGCAGGCTGAACGCCACGAGAAACGCTTCGGCCACGGGCCCGGTGCCCAGCCAGCCGGCGATGAGAATGTCGCGCACGAAACCGAGGACCCGGCTGAGCAGGGTCCAGACTCCGACCGTCAGAAAGCCCGACATCAGGCGAATGGGTTTCAAGAAAAGGTCCTTTCACGCGCGAGGACGGGGTGTGCCGGTCATGGCGAACGGCGCGTCGCAGCGCCAGATTTCACGTTTCCGCCCGATCCGTTCCATCGGCAATCGCCTTGCGCAGCTTGGCTTCGAGCGAACGTTGCTTGGTTTCCGAATAGTATTTCAGCCCGAACATGTCCTTGACGTAAAAGGAGTCGACCACCTGCTCGCCATAGGTCGCGATCACTGCGTTGGCGATGTAGATATTGGCGTTGGCAAGGGTCCGTGTCAGATCATAGAGCAGGCCGGGCCGGTCGCGGGTGTCGACTTCGATGATCGTGTATATATCCGAACCTTCGTTGTCGAAGCTGATATGTGTCGGCACGTTGAATGCCTTTTCACGCTTCTTGATCTTGTCGCGGCTCTTGAAGGCGTCGCTGGCGATCACCTCTCCCTTCAGGGTCTTGTGGATCATCTTGGTCAGCCGGGGCAGGCGCTCGGCCTCGTAGGGGTGCCCGTCGCTGTCCTGTATCCAGAAGGCATCGGTCACGTAACCGTCCTTGGTGGTATAGCTGCGCGCGTCCACCACATTGGCCCCGACAAGCGCCAGCGCCCCGGCCAGCCGGGCGAAGATGCCCGGATGATCCGCCATCACGAAACAGGCGCGCGTGGCATCGCGATCGGGATCGGGATAGAGGTGGATCATGATCCCGCTGGGGTCACCCGAATCCTCGAGCGCGCGCAGCATCCGGGCGAAATCTACATGCGCGGTCACGTGCAAACCCTGCCAATACGGCGGGTAGTGACGCTTGGTTTCGGTGGCGAGTGCGGATTTGGGCCAGTCCGACAGCGCCGCACGCAGCGCTTTCTTGGCGCTGGCGCCGCGGTTCTCGCGGTTGAGGTCTTCCATGCCGGTTTCCAGCGCCCGCCGGGTCTGACGATAGAGGGCGCGGATCAGCGCGGCCTTCCAGTTGTTCCAGACATCCGGACCGACGCCGCGAATGTCGCAGACGGTCAGTACCGTGAGCAGGTCGAGCCGCTTGACGGTCTGCACCGCCTTGGCAAAATCACGAACGGTGCGGGGGTCTGCAATGTCGCGCTTTTGCGCCATATCGGACATCAGCAGGTGATAGCGGACAAGCCATTCCACCGTTTCCGAATCCGCCTTGTTCAGCCCGAGCCGTGGCGCCACCTTGCGAGCGATCTGCGCCCCGAGAATCGAATGATCTTCCGGACGGCCCTTGCCGATGTCGTGCAGCAGCAGGGCGACATAGAGAACCTTGCGGTTGACACCCTCCTTGAGGATCGACGACGCCACGGGCAGAGATTCGATCAACTCGCCCCGTTCAATCTGGGTCAGGTTGGCAATGCACTGGATGGTGTGCTCGTCCACCGTATAGCTGTGATACATGTTGAACTGCATCATCGCGACGATCGGTTCGAATTCGGGCACAAATGCCGACAGGACCCCCAGTTCGTTCATGCGACGCAGCGCGCGTTCCGGATTGCCATGCTTGAGCATCAGGTCGAGAAAGATGCGCCGGGCCTCACGGTTGTGACGCATGTCATTATCGATCAGCTTGAGATTCGACGCGATCAGCCGCATTGCATCGGGATGGATGAGCATTCCTGTGCGCAGCGCCTCTTCGAAGATGCGCAACATGTTCAGGTTGTCCTTGAGGAACGCGTCAGGGTCCGCGATCGCGAGTCGGTTCTTGACGACCTCGTAGCCCGGTTTGATCTTGGGTCTGCGGCGGAAGATGCGTTCGAGCAGAGGTTCGGACTTGGCGTTGATGTCTTCCAGTTTGCTCAGGAAGATGCGCGTCAGGTCGCCGACCGCCGTGGCGTGGCGAAAATAGTTCTGCATGAAGATTTCGACGCCGCGTCGTCCGGCCAGGTCCTTGTAGCCCATGGCCTCGGCGACCGCGACCTGCATGTCGAATGTCAGCTTTTCGGTCGGCCGGCCCGCGATCAGGTGCAGGTGCGCGCGCACGGCCCAGAGAAAATCCTCGGCCTTTTCGAACGTCGCGAATTCATCGGCCTGAAAGACACCCAGCGGAACGAGCTCGGCTGCGTCCTGAACACCGTGGATGTATTTTGCAATCCAGAACAGCGATTGCAGATCGCGCAGGCCACCCTTGCCTTCCTTGACGTTGGGCTCGACCATGTAGCGCTCGCCCTGTTTCAGATGGCGCGCTTCGCGTTCGTTCAGCTTGGCCTCGACGAAATCCAGCCCGTTGCCGGTAAAAAGCTCGGTATCCAGCCGCGTATCCAGCTTTTTCGCAAGCGGTGCGTGCCCGGCGATGAAGCGATGCTCCAGCAACGCTGTGCGGATGGTGAAATCCTCCTGTCCTAACCGGATGCAATCCTTGATGGTGCGGCTGGCATGTCCGACCTTGAGACGAATGTCCCAGAGAATATAGAGCATCGACTCGATGACGCTCTCGGCCCAGGGAGTGATCTTGTAGGGCGTCAGGAACATCAGGTCGACATCCGAGAACGGCGCCATTTCACCGCGGCCATACCCCCCGACCGCGATCACCGCGATACGTTCACCGGCTGTCGGGTTGGGTCGGGGATGCAGATGGGTATGGGCGACCATCAATGCGGTCATGACCAGCCCATCGGTCAGATAGGTATAGGAGCGGGTCAGTTCACGCGCGGCAAAGGGTTTCTCGGCAAAAGCCGCAGCGATGGCGGCCCGACCGCTTTCCTGCGCTTTCCGCAAAATCCTGACGGTATCCGACCGCAGGGCCGCATTGTCTGCCGCATCCTGCGCGGCGGCGACAATCTCGTCCTGCACCGAAACAGCATCGAAAATCGCGGTTTCATCGCAGATCAGCGGGCCGGGCGCGACCGGATGGTAGCGGCCCGGCGCGGCGGGATCAGAATCCGGCGCCGGAGAAGCTTGTTGGTGCAGGGTCAATCACAACCACCTGTTTGTTCTGAATTGTCGCCACCGCGAGTCCACGCTCGTTGGTGCCATCGGGCCGCAGGCGGAAGATGCCGCCGACCCCCTGAAAACCGGCCCCCTGGGTCAGGGCCCCACCGGTCAGCGCGTCGGCCTTGCCGGCACCGACCAGCGCGCCGATAGCCGCGATACCGTCATAGGCCAGACCGCCGATCGGGTGCGGGCTGCCGCCATAGGCGGCGGCATAGCGTGCGTTGAATTGCTGCGACTTGCCCGGATCGGGAAGCGCGAACCAGCCACCCTGAACCCCGGGCAGCGCCAGCGTCGGCGCGGGAATATCCCAACGGGTCAGGCCGACAAATTGGGTGGTGGCAGGCGAAACGCCGGCTTCGGGCAGCAACTGGCTCAGGAGCGGCAGCGCGCCCGCAGTTGTTGCCGCCAGAAACAGCGAGTCGGCGCCGGTGCTGTCAACCATGGATTTGATCTGCGGCACGGTCGCGATGACCGATTGCTGCGACAGGTCGTAGGGAACTGTCCCGGCGAGTCGCGCACCGCTGCCCCTGATGGCCTGCTGAATGGCGTCACGGCCCAGTTGTCCGGCAATATCGGTGCCATGAACGACAACAAAATTCCCCTTGCCACGGCTGGCGGAATAGCGCGCCAGACGGTTGGCCGTGTTGTAGAATGTCGGTCCGAGAATGAATACGTTGCCGCCCGCGATGGTCGGGTTGTTCGAGAAAGACAGGACGTTGATATTGCGCCCGCGCACCGCGAGCCCGACCGCGTTCGTCGATTCCGAATAGACCGGGCCGAGGATGATCCGCGCGCCGTCATTCACGGCCTGCGTTGCCTGTGCGGCCGCCGTGGCCGCGTTGCCGCCGGTATCGTACACCCGCAGGTCGATCTGCACGCCGTTCAGGTCGGCCATCGCGAGACGTGCCGAATTTTCGAGGCTGCGTGACAGAACCGCGTCGCCCGATTGCGGCGAACTGCGCGGCAGAAGCAGCGCCACCGGAACCGGTTTGTCGGTGTTGATGGTCGGCCCGCCTCCGGGTACTGCGTCACAGGCGGACAGCGCTGCGAGCGACAGCAGGGCCAGACAAAAGAACGCCACCTTGCGGGGCACGGCGAAAACGGCAAACATGGTTCGGCAACTCCCTCATGCGGCGGCCTTGCTGCGCCGCTCTAGCAAGTACGGGATAATAGACGTCAGCGGGAGAGGGTCCAGCGTTGAATCATCAAAAGGTCCGATTGCCGCCGGGGCTGTATTTCGTCGCAACGCCCATCGGAACGGCGCGCGACATCACACTGCGCGCCCTGGATGTGCTGGCCTCGGCCGACGTGATCGCCGCCGAGGACACACGCAGCCTGCGTCACCTGATGGAGATCCACGCCGTGCCGCTCGATGGGCGGCGGGTGCTCGCCTATCACGACCACAGCGGCGAGGACGCGCGCAGGAAGTTGCTTGATGCGCTGGCCGATGGGCGTTCCGTTGCCTATGCCTCGGAAGCGGGCATGCCACTGATCTCGGACCCGGGTTACGATCTGAGCCGTGCCGCACATGAGGCGGGGCATCTCGTCACCGTGGCGCCGGGTGCATCGGCGGTCCTGACCGCCTTGACGCTTGCGGGTCTGCCGACCGACGCGTTTTTCTTTGCCGGATTTCTGCCGAACGCTTCCGGGGCGCGCCGTGCGCGACTGGAAGAACTGCGGTCGGTGCCCGGCACGCTGGTTTTCTACGAATCGCCCAAACGTGTCGCGGCGAGTCTCGCAGATATGGCTGAGACGCTTGGTGCGGAGCGCCCCGCCGCGATCTGCCGGGAACTGACCAAGAGATTCGAGGAGGTGCGCAGGGGCGGCTTGCAGGAACTGGCCGACAGCGTGGCGAATGACAGGATCAAGGGTGAGATCGTGCTGGTGATCGACCGCGCCCGTTCAGAGGCGGTTAACGATTCAGACCTAGAAGGAGATCTGCGGGCGGCGTTGAAGGAACATTCGGTCAAGGATGCGGCCGATCTCGTATCGCAAAGTCACGGCGTTCCGCGCAGACGGGTTTACCAACTGGCGTTGACCCTTACAAAAACCTGAGCAGGGGTGGCATGATGGACGCGGAAGTCAGAGGCCGGATCGCGCATCATGCGGGCGACGCCGCCGAGCAACAGGTCGCGCGATACTACCGGCAGCAGGGCTATGACATTCTTGCGCGCCGATGGCGGGGTGCCTCGGGCGAGATCGACCTGATTCTGCGCGATACCGCCACCGTGGTCTTTGTCGAGGTCAAGAAAGGGCCAAGCATCGCCCGCGCCGCCGAACGGATCAACGTCCGCCAGATGCAGAGAATCATGATGTCGGCCCAGGAGTTTCTGGCGGATCAGCCATCCGGCGCGCTGACCGATATGCGGTTCGACGCCGCGCTGGTTGATGCGCAGGGCGCGTTCGAGATCGTCGAAAACGCATTCGGCGGTGATTGATCGGCATTGAACCCGTGGCCCCGCTGCGCCATGTATCAGGCGCAAGACAGAGGAACGCGCCATGAAGATTGCCTTTCAGATGGACCCGATCGGGAACGTCGACATCAACGCCGACAGCAGTTTTCGTCTGGCAGAAGAAGCTCAGGCGCGGGGGCATGATCTGTTCTATTACAGCCCGGATCGGCTGGCCTATCAGCAGGGCCGCATCACCGCACGCGGACAGGACATGCGTGTTCAACGGGTCGCCGGGCAGCCCGCGATCCTGGGTGATCTGCGCGATGTGGACCTGGCGGATTTCGACGTTGTCTGGCTGCGGCAGGACCCGCCGTTCGACATGCATTACATCACGTCGACCCATCTGCTTGACCGGCTCAGGGGCAAGGCGCTGGTGGTGAACGATCCGTTCTGGGTACGCAACTACCCGGAAAAGCTGCTGGTCCTCGATTTCCCTGACTTGACGCCGCCGACGACGATTGCCCGGGATCTGGACACGATCAAGGCCTTCAAGGCCGAGCACAGGGACATCATTCTCAAGCCGCTCTATGGCAATGGCGGTGCCGGGGTTTTCCGGCTCGACGAGAATGACCGGAATCTGACCTCGCTCTACGAATTGTTCACCGGATTTTCCCGCGAACCGCTGATCGTGCAGAAATTCCTGCCCGACGTGCGCAACGGGGACAAGCGGGTCATTCTTGTCGATGGCGAACCTGTCGGGGCGATCAACCGGGTGCCGGCCGAGGGCGAAACCCGTTCGAACATGCATGTGGGCGGCCGGCCGGAGCAGATTGGCCTGAGTGCGCGTGACAGGGAAATCTGTGCCGCGATCGGCCCGTTGCTGCGTGAAAAGGGTCAGATATTCGTGGGGATCGACGTGATCGGCGATTATCTCACGGAAATCAATGTGACCTCTCCCACCGGTATCCAGGAACTCGAACGCTTTGACGGGGTCAATATCGCCGAAAAGATCTGGTTGGCCATCGAAGGCAAACTCGGCTGACGTTCAGGCGGCGGCACCGGTGATGCGAAAGCTCAGCGCTTCGGCCACATGCGGTTTGCGGACGGTATCGCTGTTGTCGAGATCGGCTATGGTGCGCGAAACACGCAGGACGCGGTGATAGCCCCGCGCCGATAGGCCGAACCGTTCCGCTGCACGCGCGAGGATCGTGCGGCCGTCCTCGTCCGGGGTTGCGATTTCCTCGAGCTGAGCGCCCTCGACATCGGCATTCTGCCGGGGGCCCGTTGCATCGCCATAGCGTTCGGCCTGAACCTGACGCGCCGCCGCGACGCGACGGGCCACGTCTTGCGAACTGTCGCCGGATGCGGGAAGGTCGAGATCGGTAAAGGCCACCGGCGGCACTTCGAGCCGCAGGTCGAACCGGTCCATCAATGGTCCGGAGATACGCCCCATGTAGTCTTCGCCACAGGCCGGCACACGCGCGCAGGCGCGCGACGGATCCGTCAGATAGCCGCATTTGCAGGGATTGGCCGCCGCGACGAGCATGAATTTGCAGGGATATTTCACATGCGCGTTGGCGCGCGCGATCATCACCTCGCCGGTTTCGAGAGGTTGCCGCAGCGTTTCCAGCACGGCGCGGGCGAATTCGGGAAACTCGTCCATGAACAAGACGCCGTTATGGGCAAGGCTGATTTCGCCGGGGCGGGCATTGCGACCGCCACCGACAATCGCTGCCATCGAGGCGGTGTGATGCGGTTCGCGAAATGGCCGCGCGCGATTGATGCCGCCTTCGTCGAGCAGGCCGCAAAGCGACTGGATCATCGACGTGTCCAGCGCCTCGGCGGCTGTCAATGGCGGCAGGATGCCGGGAATGCGCGCGGCAAGCATGGATTTTCCCGATCCGGGCGTGCCGACCAGCATCAGATGATGCCGTCCGGCTGCGGCGATTTCCAGGGCGCGTTTGGCGCGTTCCTGACCTTTGACATCGCGCAGGTCACGGTCGGGCGCCGGTGCCGTCACTTCGCCGGGTTCCGCAGGGAGAATCGGGGACTGGCCGGTGAAATGCCGGACAGCGTCACCCAGGCTCGCGGCACCGATCACCTGTGTCGCGCCGACCCAGGCGGCCTCGGCTCCCGATGCTTGCGGGCACAGCAGCCCCCGCTCTTCCTGCGCTGCGGCCATTGCGGCGGGCAAGGCGCCGACGACGGGCACCAGCGAACCGTCCAGCGATAACTCCCCGAGGGCAACCATGCCTTCGATCACGTCCGGGGGAACGATCTCCAGCGCCGCCAGCAGCGAGAGCGCGATGGGCAAGTCGAAATGACTGCCCTCTTTGGGCAGGTCGGCCGGTGACAGGTTGATGGTGATGCGTTTTGACGGCAGCGCGATGGCCATAGATGCCAGCGCCG
This sequence comes from Sedimentitalea sp. XS_ASV28, assembly GCF_041224545.1. Lineage (NCBI taxonomy): Bacteria > Pseudomonadati > Pseudomonadota > Alphaproteobacteria > Rhodobacterales > Paracoccaceae > Sedimentitalea > Sedimentitalea sp. XS_ASV28. The sequence goes on from NZ_JBGFGP010000135.1 coordinate 16,666, forward strand.
AGCGGACGCGGTCCCGTGCTTCGGACACGGCCTTGTCGGGCAGGCCGACGATCGAGAATGCCGGCAAGCCCGGGCTGACCGCGCATTGCACTTCGACCAGACGGGCATCGATCCCCTGAAAAGCAACGGTATAGGCGCGCGAGACCATCCAACCCCCGATCCATATGCGATCTGTTAACCGCTATCCGGATCATGGTTTAGGAATGGTTAACTCGAGGTCGTTCGGACCTGCGTCGTTGCAATGGCTTGTCTTGGAGAGAGTGAGAGGCTGGACATCGACCCAAGCGGGACTCGTTGTGGCTGCTTCCTTCCGGACCTGACCAGGTTGGCGAGGCGCTCGCCCGCGCCAACCTCTCGACTCCGGATATAAGCGCGTGCAGAGCGATTTGCAACCGATGTCAGATCGCGATGTCCAGCCGCAGGAACCCCTCTGGAGTGATCGGCCCCAGGTTCACGACGCGATCGCCAAGTTCGGCGATATGCCGTCTCGCCGCCGGGCCGGTCAGGGCGGTCACATGCGTGCCGGGCATGGGCACGAATCGCCAGGGCGCGGGCGCATCCTGCAACGGGTCCGCAGGCAGACGACCGCTGACATAATCCCCGATCACGTCGCGCAGCGCTACGGACGGCACGTCGAGCATCTGGATATCGGCCAGCAACGTGAAAGGGCGGCTGCCGCTGGCGCGATAGCTGTTCATCACAACGACATAGCGGTCTTCCGCTTTGACCGGATGATCGGCGTAGGTGACGTCGACGATTCTGCGGCTGTTCTGGCGGTCGGGGTAGGCCCCGGTGCCCCTGCTGCCGGAAATCGACAGGTCGATCCGGTAGCTCAACCCGTGGAGCACATCAAAGTCATGGCCGGGAATCTTTTCGTTGATCAGGGCCTGCCCGTCCGCGCCGGGCTCGATATGATTGAACAGCCGCGCCGAGACCTCTAGCCAGTCCCGCAATTGTTTTCCGGTCATGATCGCGGCGCGCAATTCGTTTGGAAATACGTGCAAATCCGCAAGGTGACGATAGGACAGCGGTCCCGCAGGAATGTCCGTATAATGGTTCGGCCCCGCCCGCCCCCCGAACCTGGCCGGGGCCGTTGCCGAGATCAGCGGAAGGCCCTCTGCCTCGGTTCCGGCGAGATAGGGGCGCACGGCGGCGGCCTGTGCGGCCGCGACCAGCGCCAGCGCGCGGTCGGGGGCAAAGAAGGAAAAATAGCTGTGCAGGGGAACGGCGCTGTACCCTACCGGCCGCCGCATCAGATTGCGGGTGCGGATGTGATCCTCTGACAATAGCCGAACCAGGCCGGGGTCTTCGGGGACAACCGAAGCCGTCTCGCCCCTGTCGGTGCGCCGCGCGATCGGGCGCAGATCGCAGCGAAACCCTGTCCGTGTCCACCCGCGCGGATGGTCCGCAACAAGGTCCAGATCTATGATGCCAAGATGCGAACCACAATTGCCGGCCATGACGACCGGCGTACCCTGAACCGAGCCGGTCTCGGCGTCCACCTTCTCGATGTCGCAATGATCCGGACCGGGCAGGCGCAGATGGGTGTGCCCGGAGATTACCGCGTCGATCCCGTCAAGCTCGGCCAACGGGCGCGCCGCATTTTCAAGATCGGTGTGATCTGGCGCATTGCTTAGCCCCGTATGGGCCAGGGCGACGATCAGGTCACATCCCGCCGCCTGCAAAGTCGGCAACCAGTGCCGCGCGGACTCCACGATCCCGCTGGTCGTCATGTGCCCGCTCAGGTGATGCGCGTCCCACTGAACCGTTTGCGGCGGAAGAAAGGACAGTACTCCGATCCGGATCGGCCACTCGTCATCGCCGCTGCGCAGCAGTCGGTCGAGGATGGCAAAGGGTTTGAAACCGGTCGTGTGAGGCGGGTGAATGCGCCGCATATTCGAACAGAGAACCGGGCAGGGGGCCCGTTGCAGCGCATTGATCAATGGTTTCAGGCCAAAGTTGAAGTCGTGATTTCCCAGCCCGATCGCATCATAACGCAGGTAGGAAAAAGCGCGTATCAGCGGATGGACACGATCGGGTTCTTTGGCGGCGGCGTCGCTCATCGGTGTGCCCTGAAACGCATCGCCATTGTCGAACAGCAACACGAGCCGGTCATCCATTTCCGCTTCGAGCCGGGCGGCGTTGATCAGCGTCGCCGTGCGGGTCAGCCCGACAGACGGATCCGGACGGTCGGCGTAATAATCGTGACTGAAAAGGTGCATGTGAAGATCGGTCGTCGCCAGCAAGCGCAAACGCACCCTGGTGCCAGTCGGCACGGGGCGTCGACCTGTCACAATCCTGTACCCTTCCGGGCGGGGCAAGCTGTTTTCATGGGTAGTCTGGCCCGAAGTCCCGGGTACAATTCCCGGTAAGCATATGAAAGCATGTACCGGGGTGTCTTAAAACAGGTTCCTGTGATCGACTTTGTGGCAGGACGGATGCCAATTGGCATCATCCGACGCGGCTTTGCGATTGAATTCCGACGGTGTTTTCTGCGATGCAGGCCCGATACCGCGCGGCGGTGGGATGGGCAACGATTTGGAAGTGACATGAAGCTGGCAGAACAGGTGACCTTTGGCGGCTCCGGTCTGGACCGGGCGGCACATATCCGCGGCGATGACGCGGCGCTCGCGGCGGCGCTCGCGCATCGCGATGCCGTGGCGGTCGTCCTCTGGCGCGGCAAGCCGCTTGTCAGGGACGAGGGGCGGGACAGGCTTGCGCTGATTCCGCTGGATCATCCGGTCCTGCAGGCCGGATATGCGGATGCGATCCTGAAGCCGGTGTTCCTCGGGCTGGATGAAGCCGGGGCGCCGCATTTCGCATGCGATATTTCGGCGTGGGAGCCCGGGGATCAGGACCTCGCGGCGCTCGGGCTGTTTCTGGATCCCTCCGAACAGGTGCATCCCGACCTTCCCCGGGATCACGTGTTCGCGGAACTGCGTCGCCTCATGACCCGGTTTCAGCGCCGCGATGCCGAACTTGCCGCCACCGCGAAGGCGATCATCGGCTGGCATGACAGCCATCGTTTTTGTGCGAGGTGCGGCGCGCCGAGCGAGATCACGCAGGCGGGTTGGCAGCGCACCTGCCCCAGTTGCAAGGCGCATCATTTCCCGCGAACCGATCCGGTGGTGATCATGCTGATCACGCACGGCAATTCGGTGTTGATGGGGCGCTCGCCAGGATGGCCGGACGGGATGTATTCGCTGCTTGCGGGTTTCGTAGAGCCGGGCGAGACGCTTGAGGCGGCGGTTCGGCGCGAGGTGTTTGAAGAGGCCGGCATCGAGGTTGGAGACGTCAATTATCTGGCAAGTCAGCCTTGGCCGTTCCCCGCTTCGTTGATGTTCGGATGCGCGGGGCGGGCGCTCGGGCGCGAGATCCGCATCGATCCGGTCGAAATCGAGGATGCGATCTGGGTGACGCGCGACGACATGATGGCTGCATTCGCCGGAGAACACGCTGTGCTGAAACCCGCGCGGCGTGGTGCCATTGCCCATTTTCTCTTGCAGAACTGGCTTGCGGACACGCTGGATTAGGCCGACACTGTCTGAACAGGACGCATGGAAGATATATGCAGTTTTCGAGCAAGGAAGACATTGAAGCCCCGGTGGCCGACGTTTTCGCCATGCTGTGCGAATTCGAAAGTTTCGAGCGTTTGGCGATCCGCCGCGGGGTCGAAGTCGAACGGCTGCAGGACAGCAACACCCCGGTGCTCGGGATGGGATGGCGCGTGGTCTTCGACCTGCGGGGCAAGCGGCGCGACGCGACCATCACGCTCGACGCCTACGACCCGCCAAACGTGATGCGGTTTACCACGGTTTCCAGCGGCCTGGCCGGCGCTCTGGATCTCGAACTCGTCCCGCTTTCGCCACGAAGGACGCGCATGGCGGTGGTGTTGAACCTCAAGCCGCGCACGCTGCCCGGTCGCCTGCTGATCCAGTCGCTCAAGCTCGCCAAAACCACTCTGACAAAGCGGTTCAAACTGAAGGTTGCGGATTACGCCAAGAGCCTCGAAGACCGGCATCGCGGGCTTGCTTAGGCGTAAATCGGCTCAACTTTAGATATCAGCCTCTGGCCGGATGACGCCGTCGGAAGTAATGTGGCGCCACGATGCCGAGCGCCATGTTGTACAGATTCAAATTCCTTGTCGTCCTGGCGTTGCTCTGCGCGCTTGGCGGGGCCGGTTTGGCGCATCGTCTTCCCGGATCGGTTCATGACCCCGCGCTCTCGGCCTTCGTCCAGGCGGGGGGATCGCTGGCCGATCTCTGCGCCCAGGATGACGGACTGCCGCAAGATGCCGTCAACGGGTGCGAGTTCTGTCGCCTGGTCGATAGCGTTGTGCTGGACGCGTACCAGGCCCGTGTGGTTTCGGATTTGGGCGGTCAATCCGTCTTGCAGGTCCCCGACCATCAAGACCATGACAACGCCGTTCGGCTTGACCAGTCGCGACCGGTACGAGGACCTCCTGCGATCTGAGGCGCGTGATGCACCAGTTGTGAAGGAACCTTGCCAGCCCCCGAACGTGTTCAGCGTGCCGGTCGCTGTTTCGGGGTAATGCTGCGGTAACGCGTGCCTGAAACGATATTCCAAAACTCAGATCAACCAACGGCACTCCGCAGAATGCATGCCGTAACTGGAGAACCCATATGGTTTCTATCGACCCGACCGAGGCATTGCCGGCCGAAGATGCCGCGCCAAAGCCCAACAAACTCTATTTTGCCGCATGGCGCTGGCATTTCTACGCCGGTCTCTATGTGATTCCCTTTCTTGTGATCCTAGCTCTGACAGGTCTTGTCATGTTGTGGGTCAGCGTGCTTTCCGGTCGCGATGGGGAATGGATCGCGGTTGTTCCAAAGGGCGAGACGCTCGCGGTTTCGGAACTCGCCGAGCGCGCCACCGATGCCGTGTCGGACGGCACGCTGGTACAATATATCGCGCCGCGTGCGGCCGACCTGGCCGCGATCTTTCGCGTCGATGCCGGGGGGGACGCCGTGATGGTCGCGATCAATCCCTATACCGGAGAAATCCTGTCGGAGATGCCGCGCAGGGCCGGTCTGTATGATCTGGCGAGTGATATTCACGGAACCCTCCTGCTGGGCGTCACCGGAGATCGCATGATCGAGATCGCGGCCTCGCTGGCCATGGTGCTGGTTGCGACCGGGCTCTACCTGTGGTGGCCCCGTGGAACGCGGGCCTTTCGCGTGCTGGTGCCCAACCTCTCTGCGCGCGGGCGGCAATTGTGGAAAAACCTTCATTCGACGATTGGCGCATGGGTGTCGGTCATATTGGTTTTCTTCCTGATTTCCGGGCTGTCCTGGGCCGGAATCTGGGGCGAAAAATTCGTGCAGGCATGGAATACGTTTCCTGCCGAAAAGTGGGGCGCGCCGCTTTCGGATGTGACTCATGCCAGCATGAATCATGGTGCCATCAAGGAGGTGCCCTGGGCGCTTGAACAGGCGCCGATGCCGGCGTCGGGTTCGGACGCGGGGTCGCGCGGGATCGCTGCGGCTTCCCCTGTCACTCTGGACAGCGTTACGGCCTTTGCGCGCCAGATCGGGTTCGAGAACCGGTTTCAGTTGAACGTGCCACAGGGTGCCGAGGGAGTCTGGACCATTTCACGCGATTCGATGAGCAATGACAGCAACCGACCCGCCGATGACCGCACGGTGCATCTCGACCGGTATACCGGCAGGATTCTCGCCGATGTGCGCTTTGCCGATTATTCCGTATACGGCAAGGGCATGGCTGTGGGGATCGCCCTGCATGAGGGCGATCTGGGTTGGTGGAACGTGGCGCTGAACACCGTGTTCTGCCTGTCGGTGATCTTTGTCGCGATCAGCGGGGCCGTGATGTGGTGGCTGCGCCGGCCGGCCGGAGCCTTTCGTCTTGCCGCGCCGCCGATGCCGCGCGATGTACCGCTCTGGCAGGGCGCCGTTCTGGTCGGGCTGGCGATATCGCTGGCCTTCCCGCTGGCCGGGCTGACCCTGCTCGCCGTTCTGGCCGCCGATGTTCTTGTGTTGTCGCGTATTCCGGCCTTGCGCCGGGTCCTGTCGTGATATGAGCCTGCGCCGGCCATCAGGGTCGGCGCAGGCCTTCAGTTGCGCCCGGGATCGGCCGGGTAAACGCCCAGTATCTCGACATTGGTGGTGAAGTAATTCAGTTCATCCAGCGCCAGGGCCACGTTGGGATCGTCCGGGTGGCCTTCGATATCCGCGTAGAACTGTGTTGCCGTGAACGAACCGTCAACCATGTAGCTCTCCAGCTTGGTCATGTTGACGCCGTTGGTGGCAAAGCCGCCCATCGCCTTGTAGAGTGCCGCCGGTATGTTGCGCACCTGGAACACGAATGTGGTGATCATGCCCGCGGTGCCCCGGCGGGACGTGTCGGAGTCCGGCGACATGATCAGGAACCGCGTGGTGTTGGTGGAGTTGTCCTCGATATGCTCGGCCAGTGCGTCCAGCCCATAGATTTCACCGGCCAACGGACTGGCCAGCGCCGCCAGCGAGCGGTCGCCGGCCTGTGACACATGCCGCGCGGAGCCGGCCGTATCGGCCCCGGTGACGCGGTGGATGCCATGTTCCTGCAGGAAACCCTTGCATTGACCCAAGAGTACGGTGTGGCTCATGGCGTGCTTGATATCGGGCACCTTGGTGCCGGGAAGGCCGAGCAGGTTGATGTGGACGCGAACGAATGCCTCTTCGATGATGTGCAACCCGGATTTCGGCAGCAGCGAATGAATGTCCGCGACGCGACCGTATGTCGAATTTTCAACCGGCAGCATGGCAAGCTCGGCCTGCCCGGTCTTGACGGCCTCGATGCTGTCCTCGAACGTCCGGCAGGGCAGGGCCTCCATGTGTGGACGGGCGTTGCGGCAGGCCTCGTGGCTATAGGCGCCGGGCTCTCCCTGGAATGCAATTCGGTTGGTCATCGATGGTTTTCCGTGCAACATGTTCAAATCGGGCGTTTCGTCGCGGTGTCTATACCTTGCCCAAGACAAGGGAAAGGCTTAGACAACGGCGAAACGGATCAAATGGACACGCGACCAAATGGATACGATGACCTTTACCAAGGCAGCGGGCGGTTTCCTCTCTGCTTTTCTGGTTCTCCTGCTCGGCAAATGGGCTGCTGCTGGTTTGTATCACGTAGGCGGGGATGGCAAAGAAGAACCTGCCTATGTGATTGAAACCGACAGCGGCGAAACCGTGGCCGAGGCAGAAGAAGTCAGCTTTGACGAATTGATTATGGCGGCCGACGTCGACAAGGGCGCCAAGGTTTTCAAGAAATGTTCGGCTTGTCACAAGCTTGAAGATGGCGCCAATGGTACCGGACCGTTCCTTTACGGTGTGGTCGGCCGCCCGGTCGCCTCTGTCGCCGGTTTCGGGTATTCCGACGCCTTGAAGGGTGTGGGCGGCGACTGGACCCAGGAACGGCTGAGCGAATTCCTGACCAAGCCGAGCGCATTTGCATCGGGCACGACGATGAGTTTCGCGGGCCTGAATAAGCTGACCGACCGGGTGAATCTGATTGCCTATCTCGACAGCCTCGACAACTGACCTCGGGTTATCGTTCAAACGAAAAGCCGCTGCAGGCCGCAGCGGCTTTTTTTGTGGTCGCCCTGTTTGCATGGTGGCATCCTCGTCGCTCTGTTACAGGGCAATTTCCGGTTTCTCACATTTTCGCAACTTGTATGTTGGCCCCTCGCTCCATTAGCGTACATCGGCAAGCGACAAGGCACTCCAAGGTGCCGTCTGACAGAGGAAGAGCAAGATGAACCACGACCCTGCCGCGCCGGCCACCCGCATCCTTTTACTGCAACGTCAGGTCGGGATCGTGGGATTGGCGCTCGTGATGGTGCTGGGTTTTGCAACGCTTGCTCTTGCAGAGGAAAAGATCATCAAGAGCCACGGGTTCACGGAATTCGGCGATCTGAAATATCCCGAGGGGTTCGCGCATTTCGATTATGTCAATCCGGATGCGCCCAAGGGGGGCGAGATTTCGATGGCCGCCGTGGGCACGTTCGACAGCATGAATCCCTATTCGCGCACCGGGCGTTCCGGGGCGCTTGCCTCGGAGCAGTTCGAGAGCCTGATGGTACGGTCATATGACGAACCGGGTTCGTTTTACGGATTGCTTGCCGAAAGTCTGGAATATCCCGAAAGCCAGGACTGGGTGATATTCAACCTGCGGCCCGAGGCGCGGTTTTCCGATGGCACGCCGGTGACGGCGCAGGATGTCGCCTTCTCCCACGAGATATTGCTGGAACAGGGGCTTCAATCCTATCGGGACGCCGTGCGCAAGCGCATCCCGCGCGTCGAGGTTCTGAGCGATCACCGGGTCAAGTTCTATTTCACGCCGGGTATCTCGCGGCGTTCGCTGATCACGCAGGTGGCGAATACCTCCGTGTTTTCGAAAGCCTGGTTCGAGGCGGATCCGGACAACCGGCGCATCGACCGGCCACGGCTGGATCCGGGCATCGGTTCGGGACCCTATGTTCTGGATGTCGTCGATGTGAACCAGCGCATCACCTATCGACGTAATCCCGATTACTGGGGCGCCGAGGTCAATGTTAACGTTGGGCGCCACAATTACGATCGCATTCGCATCGAGTATTTCGGCGATTCCGTTGCCGCGCTCGAGGGGTTCAAGGCCGGAGTTTACACGGTGCGGCCAGAGAACAGCTCCAAGAACTGGGGCACTGCCTATGATTTTGCAGCGGTCAATGATGGCGATGTTGTCAAGGTGACGCTGCCGGATGGCAATCTGGCGGCACCGGCGGGTTTCGTCATGAACCTGTTGCGTCCGGTGTTCCAGGACATCCGGGTGCGCGAAGCCGTGCAACTGGCATTCAATTTCGAATGGACCAATGACAGTCTGCAATATGGCCTGTTCAGGCAGAGACATGCCTTTTGGCAGGATACCGACCTGGAAGCCCAGGGTGCACCCGAAGGACGCGAGAAAGAGGTTCTGGAGGCCCTTGGCGAGTTGATCGACCCGGCGGTTCTGGACAGCGATCCGGTCATGGCGCACACCTCAAGCGTCGATCGTCCGACGGATCGCAGAAACCTGCGCCGGGCGATGAAGCTGCTGGATGCCGCCGGTTGGGCGGTCGGCGACGACGGCGTGCGCCGCAACGCGCGGGGCGAGATTCTGGCCATCGAATTTCTGATCGACAGTCCGACCACCGCCCGCGTCGTCGAGCCCTTTATTGCCAATCTCAAGAACATGGGCATCGCGGCGTCGCTGAACCGGGTGGATTATGCACAATATTCCAGCCGCAGGCGCGACAAGGATTTTGACATGATCTTTGCCTCGTATCCGCTGGATCTGGAACCCTCGACCGAGTTGATGCAGTTTTTCGGCTCGGAAGCACATGAGTATTCGGTGTTCAACCCGGCGGGGCTTGCGGACCCGGCGATCGATGCGGTGATCGACAATATTATCGATGCGACCACCAAGGATGAACTCTATGCGAATACCCGCGCCCTTGACCGGCTGTTGCGGGCCAAGCGGTTCATGATCCCGGTGTGGTATCTCGATGTGAACTGGATCGCCTATTGGGACATGTACGCGCATCCGCAGACCCTGCCGCCCTACAGCATTGGCCTGCTTGATCTTTGGTGGATCGATGCCGACAAATCCGCGGCGCTGAAAGCCCGGGGCGCTCTGCGGTAGATCATGGGAGCCTATATCGCAAGACGACTGCTGTTGGTCATTCCGACGCTTCTGGGCATTCTGCTGATCAATTTCGCGCTGGTGCAGTTCGTCCCCGGCGGGCCGGTGGAACAGATTATCGCCCAGATGGAAGGCGGCGGGGATGTGTTCGAAGGCATCGCCGGCGGCGGGGCCGATGTCGAGATCGAGACAACCGGGGCCAATGACCGATACGTGGGGGCGCGGGGCCTGCCGCCGGAATTCATCGAGGAACTCGAACGGCAATACGGGCTCGACAAGCCGCCGCTGGAACGGTTTTTCAAGATGCTGTGGGATTATGCCCGGTTCGATTTCGGCGAAAGCTATTTCCGCTCGACCGGGGTGATCGACCTGATCCTCGAAAAGATGCCGGTTTCGATCACGCTTGGGCTTTGGTCGACGCTGATCGCGTATGCGATCTCGATTCCGCTGGGCATTCGCAAGGCGGTGCGCGACGGGTCGAGCTTTGATACCTGGACCAGCGGGATCATCATCATGGCCTATGCGATCCCCGGTTTCCTGTTTGCGATCCTGCTCTTGGTGCTGTTCGCGGGTGGATCGTACTGGCAGGTGTTCCCGTTGCGCGGGTTGACGTCGGACAACTGGGACCAACTCAGCCTGCTGGGCAAGATTGCCGACTATTTCTGGCATATCACGCTGCCGGTCGTGGCCTCGACCATTTCGGCTTTTGCGACGCTGACGCTGCTGACCAAGAACAGCTTTCTGGACGAAATCAAGAAACACTATGTCATGACAGCCCGTGCCAAGGGTCTGAGCGAGCGTAGGGTGCTGTATGGCCATGTGTTCCGCAACGCCATGCTGATCGTGATCGCGGGGTTCCCGGCAGTGTTCATCGGGGTGTTTTTTGGCGGCTCTGTCATCATCGAGACGATCTTCTCGCTGGATGGGCTGGGCCGGCTCGGATACGAGGCCGCAGTGGCACGGGACTATCCGGTGGTGTTCGGCACGCTTTACATGTTCGGCCTGATCGGGCTGCTGACGGGCATATTGTCGGACCTGATGTATGTTCTGGTCGATCCACGCATCGATTTCGAACGGCGGGAGGGATAAGTGGCTCTGTCACCGCTCAACCAGCGCCGCTGGCGCAATTTCCGTCGCAATGGCCGGGCCTTCTGGTCGCTGATCATTTTCAGCATCCTGTTCGGCCTGTCGCTGTTTGCCGAGTTCATCGCGAATGACAAACCGATCCTCGTGAGCTATCGCGGCGACTATTATGCCCCGATCTTCAAATTCTATCCGGAAACCGCATTTGGCGGGGATTTCCAGACAGAGGCGATATATCGCGATCCCGAGGTCGAATGCCTGATCCGTTCGGGCGGGTCGGACCTGTGTTTCGATGATCCAGAAGCGATCATGCAAGAGGCAAAGACCGGCATGATCGATGGTGAGCCGATTGAAACGGGTTGGACGCTTTGGCCGCCGATCCGCTATTCGTTCAACACCACCGTGGACCGCCCCGGCGCGGCGCCCCTGCCGCCGAATGGCGAGAACCTGCTGGGCACGGACGACACCAAGCGCGACGTGCTGGCGCGGGTCATCTATGGCTTCCGCCTGTCGATCCTGTTCACCCTGATTGTGACCACAGTGTCCAGCCTCATCGGCATCGCTGCGGGCGCGGTGCAGGGGTATGTCGGGGGCTGGCTCGACCTGATCTTCCAGCGGGTGATCGAGGTATGGTCGGGTACGCCGCAACTCTACGTCATCATCATCATGTTCGCGATCCTTGGCCGCAGTTTCTGGCTGCTGGTGTTTCTGATGATCGCCTTTGGCTGGATGGCCCTTGTCGGGGTGGTCCGGGCCGAGTTCCTGCGCGCCCGCAATCTCGAATATGTACGCGCAGCCAAGGCACTGGGGGTCGGCAATCTGACGATCATGTTCCGTCACATGCTGCCCAACGCGATGGTGGCAACACTGACCATGCTGCCCTTCATCGTGACCGGAACCATCTCGGCGCTGGCCTCTCTCGACTTTCTGGGCTTCGGTCTGCCCTCGTCCGCGCCGTCGCTGGGCGAGTTGACCTTGCAGGCCAAGCAGAACCTGCAAGCGCCGTGGCTGGCGTTCACGGCGTTCTTTACCTTCGCCATCATGCTGTCGTTGCTGGTGTTCATATTCGAGGGCGTGCGCGACGCGTTTGATCCGAGAAAGACGTTTTCATGAGCCTTCTGACCGTCGAAAACCTTCGGGTGTCCTTTTCGCAGGATGGCCAGCTCAGCCCAGCCGTGCGCGGTGTTTCCTTTTCGCTGGACAGGGGCGAGACCGTGGCGCTTGTGGGCGAGTCCGGATCGGGCAAGTCGGTGACCGCGCTGTCCACCGTGTCACTGCTGGGTGACAGCGCACGTGTCGAAGGCAGCGTGACCTACGATGGCCAGCAGATGATCGGCGCGCCGGAACGCCTGCTGCGCAAGGTGCGGGGGAATGACATCAGCTTTATCTTTCAGGAGCCGATGACCTCGCTCAACCCGCTGCACACGATCGAACGGCAATTGTCCGAATCCCTTGCCCTGCATCAGGGCCTGGAAGGCCAGGCCGCGCGCGAGCGTATCATCGACCTGTTGAACAAGGTCGGTATCCGCGATCCGGAGACCCGGCTGGAGGCCTATCCGCATCAACTCTCGGGCGGGCAGCGTCAGCGCGTGATGATCGCCATGGCGCTGGCGAACAAGCCCGACATCCTGATCGCGGACGAGCCGACAACCGCGCTGGATGTGACGATCCAGGCCCAGATTCTGGAATTGCTCGCGGATCTCAAGACGCAGGAAAACATGGGCCTGTTGTTCATTACCCATGACCTTGGCATCGTGCGACGGGTGGCTGACCGGGTCTGCGTGATGAAGGGCGGCGAGATCGTCGAGGCCGGGCCGACCGCCGAGATTTTCGAGAACCCACAGCATCCCTATACGCAAAAGTTGCTGGCGGCCGAGCCGTCGGGGCACCCCGCGCCGGTGCCTGCGGATGCCGAGCAGGTTGTCAGCACCGATCACCTCAAGGTCTGGTTCCCGATCCAGAAAGGGTTCCTGAAAAAGACCGTTGGCCATGTCAAGGCAGTCAATGATGCGACCCTGACCGTGCGTGCGGGCGAAACCGTCGGCATCGTTGGCGAATCCGGGTCAGGCAAAACCACGTTGGCGCTGGCCATGATGCGGCTGATCGCTTCGCAGGGGGCGATCACCTTTCGTGCGCAGGACGTTCGCAAATGGTCAACGCGGGAATTGCGGCGTCTGCGGGCGGAAATGCAGATCGTCTTTCAGGACCCGTTCGGTTCGCTTTCGCCGCGCATGACCTGCCAGCAGATCATTTCCGAGGGTTTGAACGTTCACAAGGTCGATCCGACGCGGGACAAGCGCGAACTGGTTGCCGAGGCGATGCGCGAAACCGGGCTCGACCCAGACACGATGGACCGCTATCCGCATGAATTCTCGGGCGGTCAGCGCCAGCGCATCGCGATTGCGCGGGCGATGGTGCTGCGGCCACGGCTGCTGGTGCTGGATGAACCGACCTCGGCGCTGGATATGACGGTTCAGGTGCAGATCGTCGATCTGCTGCGTGACCTGCAACAGAAATACGGGTTGGCTTACCTGTTCATTTCGCACGATCTCAAGGTGGTGCGGGCGATGAGCCACAAGGTTCTGGTGATGAAACAGGGCGACGTGGTCGAGCAGGGGGCGACCGAAGATCTGTTCAACCGCCCCCGCACCGAATATACCCGTGCGCTGATTGCAGCAGCGGGCTGACGGTCCTTCAGATTGCCGAACTGTGCCCGGCCTTGCTCAGGTCGTAGGCGTCAAAGCTGCGGGCGATCATCCGGGTGAGTGATCGCGCGTCCTGCGGAATAAACAACGCGTTGCCTGCCACGATCAGAATTCCGGGAAACTCCCGCTGTGCCTTGTCATACATCTCATCCAGGTCGGCTTGCGCGGCACCAAAGGCGCGGATGATTTCGTCGCCATCAATGCGGAAATCGCACATCAGGCTTTCGATCATGCGGGCGCGCATGGCGTCCTGGCCGGTGAACTGATGCCCGCGCGAGGTCGAGAAGGCGCCGTCGCGGATCTTGCCGCTATGAGCGGATGTCGCCGGGGCGTTCTGGGCGAAGCCCTGTGGAAAACGCGAAATCGAAGACGCACCGACACCGATGAGCACATTCGATGTGTCGTCGGTATATCCCTGGAAGTTGCGGCGCAGCCGACCAAGCTGTTGCGCGCGTGTCAGGCCGTCTTGCTTGGTGGCAAAGTGATCGATCCCGATCTCGTGGTAGTGATCCCACAGGAACAGATTGCGCGCGGTTTCGAACAGCGCCAGGCGTTCCTGCGGCGTCGGCAGGGCCTTGGACGGGATCAGCTGCTGGCGCTTGGCCATCCAGGGGACGTGCGCATAGCCGTAGAGCGCGACCCGGTCGGGCGTCAGCGACAGCAGTTTCTGAACGCTTTCGGTCATCCGCGCCTGAGTCTGGTGCGGCAGGCCGAAGAGGATATCGGCATTCAGGCTGCTGATGCCCCGGTCGCGTATCATCTCTACCGCTTCGCGCGTGACGTCATAGCCCTGAATGCGTCCGATGGTCTGTTGAATGGTGTCGTCGAAATCCTGCACCCCGATCGAGGCCCGGTTCATCCCCGCCGCCACCAGCGCGTCCAGCCTTGCCGCGTCAAGCTCGTTGGGGTCGATCTCGACCGAAAATTCGGCGTCCGGTGCAAACGGGGCCACGTCTGAAATCGCCCCCGCAAGGTCGGCGATCATCGATGCAGTCAGCAATGTTGGTGTGCCACCCCCCCAATGCAGGCGCGACAGTGTGACGCCACGCGGCAGGTGCCGTTTCAACAGCCGGAGTTCGGATTTGAGCGTTTCGAGATAGGCGAACACCGGAGACATATTCTGGGTGCCCTGTGTTCGGCAGGCGCAGAACCAGCAGAGGCGCCGACAGAAGGGCACATGCACATAGAGGGATATCGCGCTGCCCTCAGGGATTTGCGAGATCCACGTTGCGAATTTATCCGGACCCACGTCATTGCTGAACTGGGGCGCTGTCGGGTAGCTGGTATAGCGGGGCACCTTGGCGTCAAAGAGTCCCAACTCGGCCAATTGTGATTTCGGTATCATAAGTATACGCTAAATCGCGTTTAAGCTCCTGATCCTTGACACAGATCAACTGGGTGAAAAGTACACATCGCGAGACTGACATGAACGTGCCAAGACACAAGATCGCCCCGCAATGCGCAGAATGCCCAATTCGTCACAAGGCCGTCTGTGCCCGATGCGATGCGGATGAGCTCGAACAGCTGGACCGTATCAAATACTATCGCAGCTTCGAGGCCGGTCAGACGATCATCTGGTCCGGGGACAAGATGGATTTTGTCGGTTCGGTCGTGTCCGGTGTCGCGACCCTGACCCAGACGATGGAGGATGGCCGCACGCAGATGGTCGGCCTGTTGTTGCCGTCGGATTTCGTCGGTCGCCCCGGACGTGACGGTGCGCCTTATGACGTGCTGGCAACCACCGATATCGTGATGTGCTGTTTCCGCAAACTCCCGTTTGAAAAGATGATGAACGAAACACCGCATATCGCCCATCGTCTGCTTGAGATGACGCTGGACGAACTTGACGCGGCACGCGAGTGGATGCTGGTTCTCGGGCGCAAGACGGCGCGCGAGAAGATCGCCAGCCTGTTGTGCATTATCGGGCGCCGTGACGCATCGCTGACTCCGGGCGGGCAGGGTGACACGATGGAATTCGACCTGCCCCTGACGCGCGAGGCGATGGCGGATTACCTGGGTCTGACGCTGGAAACCGTGAGCCGGCAAATGTCGGCTTTGCGCAAGGACGGTGTCATCGAACTCAGGGGCAAACGCCACGTCATCGTACCCGATCCCGGCCGGTTGATGGATGTCGCTGGTGACGACAGCGACGGCGGTCTTTACGGGTGATCCGCACCCATTGAGCGCAGCCAGCCCGCGACGCGTCCCGCCGGGCTCTTGGCGGAGGCTGGGCGCAAACTCCACATTCTGAGCGATGAGCTTAGCGGCACGGGCATGTCAAACGGCGCGACCAGCTTGCCGCTTGCGAGATGGGATGAAACGAGCGCCGTGTGCCCCATCAGGATGCCCGCGCCGTTGATCGTTTCCTCGACCGCGAGGGAATAAAGCGAAAACAGCGGTCCGCGTGGTGTAAAACCGGCGTCGGGCAGGGCAGCACGGATCCATGTGCGCCAGTCGTCGGGCCAGCCGGTGTCGGTCAGGCAGGGCATCTCGGCCATATCGCCCGGATGCCTCATGCGATCCGCGAGAGCAGGGGCGCAGACGGGCAGCAACGCATCCTGTGCGACGGTTTCGCCACCGGTTTCGGAGTGGAACAGGCAAAGGTCATAGGGCACACGCTTGAGATTTGGCGGATGCTCCAGCGCGGTGATCGAAATCTGGATTTCCGGCGCGGCGGCGCGCAGGGCGGGCAGCCGTGGCGACAACCAGAACTGGGCAATTGCCGGCAGCGCGGAAATATGCACGACGCCGGGCGCGGCATCGGTGCGCAGCCTTTGAACCGCCTCGCCAAGCCCGTCGAACGCCTCGGCAAAATGGGGCAACGCCCGTTGCCCGAGCGGTGTAAGGCGCACGCCGCGCGCCGAGCGCTCGAACAGGGCGGCACCCAGCTCGGACTCGATCGTCTTGATATGCGCCGAAATCGCGCCGGAGCTGACATGCAATTCTTCGGCTGCGGCGGCAAAGCCGCCAAGCCGGGCTGCTGCCTCGAAGGCGCGCAGCGCGGTCAGGGGCAGAGATTTGGGGCGCGGCGGCGCAACTGTCATAAGGTTAGCCTTATTTTTTCTAACCCTAATTTCCATGAATAATCGTTTGCGCGCAAGCGGTCCCGATGATTTGACGGTCACAAGAGATCATAGGAGTTGCACATGACCAACCTTGCCCACCGGTCCTGGGTTCCGGCCCATTGCGAAACCCGTGTCCAGCAGATTGCACAAAGCCTCTCGGAGCAGACCGCCTGCGAGGTTGCGGCGCGTGTCGACGCGCTGGTTCGGCGGAACCGGGAAATCCACGATGTCGAATGCTTCAACCTGAACCCGGCGACGAACGTGATGAACCCGCGCGCCGAAGCCATCCTCGCCGCTGGTCTCGGTAGTCGTCCGTCGCTTGGGTATCCGGGGGACAAATACGAAATGGGCCTTGAGGCGATTGAAGAGATCGAAGTCATCGCGGCAGAGCTGGCCGCGCGGGTATTCGATGCCGCCTATGCCGAGATCAGGGTCGCTTCGGGAGCGCAGTCGAACCTTTATGCGTTCATGGCGCTGACGTCGCCGGGCGATACGATCATTGCCCCGCCAGCGGCGGTGGGCGGGCACGTCACCCATCACGCCGATGGATGCGCCGGGTTGTATGGGCTGACCACCCATCCGGCACCGGTGGACGCGGATGGATATACAGTCGATCTGGATGCGCTGCGCGATCTGGCCCTGCGGGTGCGCCCGCAACTGATCACCATCGGCGGCAGCCTCAACCTGTTGCCGCATCCGGTGCGCGAGATACGCGCCATCGCGGATGAGGTCGGCGCCAGGGTTCTGTTCGATGCGGCGCATCAATGCGGGATCATTGCGGGTGGGATCTGGGCCAATCCGATCAAGGAAGGCGCACATCTGATGACGATGAGCACCTACAAGAGTCTCGGCGGGCCGGCCGGTGGGCTGATCGTGACAGATGATGCCGAGATCGCCGAGCGGCTCGACAAGATCGCCTTTCCGGGCATGACCGCCAATTTCGACGCTGCGAAATCGGCCGCGCTGGCATTGACCATGTTGGACTGGATCGATTTCGGGTCTGACTATGCGCGCGCAATGCTGGACCTGGCCGCGGCACTGGCAGGTGAATTGGCGGCGCTGGGCCTGCCCGTCTTCGAAACAGGCAAGGGTGCGACAGGCTCACATCAATTCGCGCTGGAGGCCGCGCGGTTCGGTGGCGGACAGGCCGCATCGAAAACCCTGCGCCGCGCCGGGTTCCTCGCCTGTGGGATCGGGTTGCCGATTGCCGGAGTCGAGGGCGACATGAACGGCCTGCGGATCGGCACGCCGGAACTGGTGCGGCGTGGCGTAAAACCGGCTGATGCCGGACGGCTGGCGCAGTTGATCGCGGATGGCTTGCTTGGTGACGATCCTGCGACCGTGGCGCCGCGCACCCGCGAGATGCGCGGTGAATTCCAGGGTATGCACTTTGTCCATGCCTGATCGCGCCAAGGGTTGCGGGCGGGGACGCTTGGTGCGAACCTGCCGGCAATCAACCGGGTAAGGGGTGACAGATGGAATTTGGCAGTGTTCTCGCGATGATCCTCATCGGGGCAATCGCCGGCTGGATTGCCGGAAAGCTGATGAAGGGGCGCGGTTTCGGCGTCATCGGCAATATTATCGTCGGTGTCGTCGGCGCGTTCGTGGCCGGAATGATCTTTCCGGCGCTTGGTTTCTCGGTCGGGGGCGGGGTGATCGCCTCGGTCTTTCATGCCACGATCGGCGCGGTCATCCTCCTGTTTCTGATCGGGCTGATCCGCAAGGCGTGAATGTCGCGACTGCCCTGACAGCGTATCAGAGCACGGCCCGGCGTATTTTGCGCGAAAGCTGAAGCATCTGATGCCAGATGCTTCAGGTTAATCGCGAAACCCTTTAATGCGCCATGAACACCGGTAACTTGGCCTGCTCAAGCATGTTGCGTGTGGCGCCGCCCAGGATCGCTTCCCGGAAACGGGAATGGCCATAGGCTCCCATCACCACCATGTCGGCGTTGGTGTCGACCGCATGTCGGTTCAGCGCGTCGGACACGCGGTTCAGCGTCTTGCTGAGCACGTCGATTTCGCATGTGACCCCGTGCCGGGCCAGCATCTGCGCCAGCAGGCCGCCCGGGTCCGAGCGCTCCGGTCCGTGGCTCGGCGGGTCGATCACCACGATCCGGACGAGCTCGGCACCGCGCAGGAAGGGCAGCGCGCGGCGGATCGCACGCATCGCCTCGACGCTCTGGTTCCACGCCACAAGGATGTTCCGAGGAGCAGAAACCGGTTCGCCCTGATCGGGTACGACAAGTACCGGTGCGTGCCCTTCGAACATCGCGGCCTCGATGATCGGCTCGGCCTCTGTGCCGTGGGAGTCTCCGTAGGGTTGCGGCAGCACGACCAGATCCGAGAAGCGCGCCCGGTGTGCGACATGACGACCCAGGTCAGCCAGCTGTGCGACCCCGTCATCGGCTGACCAGCGTATTCCGGATTTGCCGAGAACGTCGCTGGCATGGGCCAGGATTTCCGCCCCCTCGGCATTCGCGCGGGTCAAAGTTTCCTGCAGGATCATGGCAGTAGCGCCCGCATAGTAATATCCGGTCTGGGTTCGATCGACGCCGAGACATAACGCGTCGGCATGGGCATCCTGTGCGTTGGCCAGTGCGATGATCTGTCTGAGCACAGGATCGGCGTCCTCAAGGTTTGTCAGAACGGTGAGCAGGGATTTGAAAGCCATCTGAACCTCGCGGAATATGATGTGACCGGCTGCAATCGTGACCGGGATAGTGTAGCCTGGAAGCTGCCACAGAACACCGGCGGTTGTATTGATACAGATCAATGCGGTTATGTCCGCCATTCTGCATCAAGCGGCCAGCCTAACCCATGTCCGCCCGGCAAGCGAATCGAGCGGGCAAGACCAAAGGGACGAAACATGTCGAATTACATCAAGCTTGTCGTGCTTGGTCTGATCACGTTGATATCGATGATCGCGATCAACTACGCGCGAGATACGGCTTACATGGTTCACGGCGTCATCGTGATGTTCGTGGCCGGTGGGCTGTTCCTGTACACTGTGCGCCGCACCGATGAACCCGAACCCCCCGTTGCGCCGCAGACAGAGTATTTCGACTCGGTCGTGCGTGCCGGCGTCATTGCCACGGCACTTTGGGGCGTTGTCGGATTCCTCGTGGGGGTCGTCATCGCGTTTCAGCTGGCTTTTCCGCAACTGAACCTTGATTGGGCACAAGGCTTTACCAATTTCGGCCGGTTGCGCCCGCTGCACACGTCGGCGGTGATCTTTGCCTTTGGCGGCAACGCGTTGATCGCGACGTCCTTTTACGTCGTCCAGCGGACCTGCGCGGCGCGTCTGTGGGGCGGTAATCTGGCGTGGTTCGTGTTCTGGGGCTATCAGCTGTTCATTATTCTGGCGGCCACCGGCTATCTGCTGGGTTCGACCCAGTCCAAGGAATATGCCGAACCGGAATGGCATGTCGACCTGTGGCTGACCGTGGTCTGGCTGGCCTATCTGGCGGTATTCCTCGGAACGCTCGTCAAACGCAAAGAGCCGCATATCTACGTGGCCAACTGGTTCTACCTTTCCTTCATCGTGACCGTCGCGATGCTGCACGTGATCAACAACCTGTCGATTCCGGTGTCGATCTGGGGGTCCAAGTCGGTGCAGGTTTTCTCGGGTGTGCAGGACGCCATGACACAATGGTGGTATGGCCACAACGCGGTGGGCTTTTTCCTGACGGCGGGGTTCCTCGGGATGATGTACTATTTCATCCCGAAACAGGCCGAACGCCCGGTTTATTCCTACAAGCTCTCGATCATCCACTTCTGGGCGCTGATCTTCCTCTATATCTGGGCCGGCCCGCACCACCTGCATTACACGGCGTTGCCAGACTGGGCGACGACACTGGGCATGGTGTTCTCGATCGTTCTCTGGATGCCGTCCTGGGGTGGCATGATCAACGGACTGATGACGCTGTCCGGCGCGTGGGACAAGCTGCGCACCGATCCGGTGATCCGGATGATGGTGATCTCGGTCGGGTTCTACGGCATGTCCACCTTCGAAGGGCCGATGATGTCGATCCGCGCGGTAAACGCCCTGTCGCATTACACCGACTGGACCATCGGGCACGTGCATTCCGGTGCGCTTGGCTGGAACGGCATGATCACCTTTGGTGCGCTCTATTACCTCGTGCCCGTCCTGTGGAAGCGCGAACGCCTCTATTCGCTGTCCCTGGTCAGCTGGCATTTCTGGCTCGCGACAACCGGCATCGTGCTCTACGCAGCGGCCATGTGGGTGACCGGCATCATGGAGGGCCTGATGTGGCGCGAAGTGGACGCCAACGGCTTCCTCGTGAACTCGTTCGCCGACACCGTCGCAGCCAAGTTCCCGATGTATGTGGTGCGCGGTCTGGGTGGGGTCATGTACCTCGCCGGTGCTGTGATCATGTGTTACAATCTTTGGATGACTGTGCGGTCCGCTCCGGCCAAGGAAGCCGTCGGCACCACAGCCATTCCGGCCGAATAAGGAGGCCAGGATCATGGCAATTCTCGACAAGCACAAAATCCTGGAAACCAATGCGACGCTGTTGCTGATCTTCAGCTTTCTCGTCGTGACCATCGGTGGACTCGTCCAGATCGTTCCGCTGTTCTATCTCGAAAACACGATCGAGGAAGTGGAAGGCATGCGGCCCTATTCGCCGCTCGAACTGACCGGCCGTGACATCTATATCCGCGAAGGCTGCTATGTCTGTCACAGCCAGATGATCCGCGCGATGCGTGATGAGGTCGAGCGGTACGGACATTACAGCCTTGCCGCCGAGTCGATGTATGACCATCCGTTCCAGTGGGGCTCCAAGCGCACGGGACCGGACCTGGCGCGGGTCGGCGGGCGCTATTCCGACGAATGGCATGTGGACCACCTGCGCGATCCGCAATCGGTGGTGCCCGAGTCGGTGATGCCGAAATACGGTTTCCTTGAACGCAAACTGATCGAGCCGGACAATATCGATGATCTGGTCAAGACACATCGCATGGTAGGTGTACCCTATACCGACGAGATGCTTGAAAACGCGGCGGCGGATTTCCGGGCGCAGGCGGACCCGGAGAGCGATTATGATGCCATGCTCGAACGGTATCCGGGCGCGCAGGTGCGCAATTTCGATGGCCAGCCGGGTATTTCCGAAGCGGACGCGCTGATCGCCTATCTGCAGATGCTGGGTACGCTGGTCGATTTCTCGACCTTCACACCCGACGCGAACCGATAGGAGAGGCTGATGCAACTCTATACGATGCTGCGCCAACTCGCCGATAGCTGGATGCTGTTGTTCCTCTTCGTCTTTTTCATCGGTGTCGTGCTGTGGGTGTTCCGGCCCGGCAGTACGAAAACCTACGAGGACACGTCCAAGATCCCCTTCCGGCACGAGAACAAACCCGCCACATCCGAGGAGGCGCGGAAATGAGCAAGAAATCGCAAAAGTTCGAAGGCGATCCGAAGACCACGGGCCATAGCTGGGACGGGATCGAGGAATTCGACAATCCGATGCCCCGCTGGTGGCTGTGGACGCTATACGCCACCATTATCTGGGCTGTCGGATATACGATTGCCTATCCCGCCTGGCCGATGATCAACAGCGCGACAGCGGGGTTGTTGGGCTGGTCATCGCGCGCCGCTGTGGCCGAGCAGATTGCCGCGGTCGAAGAGGGCAATGCGTCGATCAATAACCAGTTGGTCGAAGTTGCGCTTACCTCGATTCCCGACAATGCCGAACTCGACACCTATGCGGTTTCCGCGGGCGGTGCCGTTTTTCGTACCTGGTGTGCGCAATGCCACGGTTCCGGTGCCGCCGGTGCCAAGGGTTACCCCAACCTGCTGGATGATGACTGGCTGTGGGGGGGCGACATCGAAGCGATCTACAACACGGTTGCTCATGGCATCCGCAACGAGGACGACGAGGATGCCCGTTATTCCGAAATGCCAGCCTTTGGTCGCGACGAGATTCTGGAACCCGAGCAGGTCGATCAGGTCGTGAACTATGTCATGTCGCTCTCCGGGACGCCGCAGGATGCCAGCAAGGTCGCGGCGGGCGCAGAGGTGTATGCCGACAATTGCGTTTCCTGCCACGGCGAGGACGGGACCGGCGACCGCGAACAGGGAGCGCCGAACCTGGCGGATGCGATCTGGCTCTATGGCGGCGATTACGACACGTTGACTGCCACGGTGCATGGCAGCCGCTTTGGCGTGATGCCCGCATGGACCAGCCGCCTGACCGAGGCGCAAATCCGGGCGGTTTCAGTGTATGTTCATCAGTTGGGAGGCGGCGAGTAACCGCCAGCCAGACACTCCCGAGCGGCCCTGGCAACTCGGGAGCGTGGTACCGGCCTTTCGATCTGTTCGCGCGTTTCCTGAGAGGCCGGTACCATCATAGCGCAAAACCGCAGGCCCGGGCCAGATCGGTCACGACGCAGCAAGGACATTTGATGAGATCCACGGGCCGTCGTCTTTCTAAAGCGTTTCGCGATTAACTTGAAACATCTCGCATCAACTAACGCGTTGAAATCTTTGATTTCAGGCAGCGCTAGGTGATTCAGGTTTATCGCGAAATGCTATAGCCGGTTGGTGATCGGGATGACGTGTCATAGTCAATCGCGCGTCAGCGTTTGTCGTGCTCGGGAACCGGCAGGCGCCGCAGCCACCAGTGACCTTTGGGGAGCCAGCGTCGTTTCGGTTTTGGCTTCGATCGGTTGTCGAGCTGCACGGCCGGATCGATGCGTGTCGCGGTCATGAAACTGCGGGCATAGATATCAAGCATGTCAGTCTCCTGTGTCGAGGGGTGTGCGATGCCTAAACTCTTGACGATCAGCCCGCGGTTTGCGACTCAGAAATAAAACCAATCTGTAAGTACCAATTACATATGAACTGGCTTGATCTTCCCCCCTTGTCGATGTTGCGCGCCTTTGCTGCATTTGCGCAGACCGGTTCGGTGAGCAAGGCGGGTGAAGCGTTAAATGTCAGCCACGCTGCCATCAGCCAGCATTTGCGCGGGCTAGAGGCACATCTGGACACGCGGTTGCTGGAGCGATCGGGACGAGCGCTTGTCCTGACCGAACAGGGGCAGAAGCTGGCGGATGCGCTGGTTCTCGGATTTGGAGCGATCGGCACCGCGGTTCAGGAACTTTCGGCGGCGGACGCTGCCCGTCCACTGCATATTTCGACCACCCCGACATTCGCCGCGCAATGGCTGATGCCGCGATTGCCGGGATTCCGCGCAGCCCATCCGGACATCGACCTCATGCTCGACCCGAGCGCTGCCGTCGTCGCGCTGGTGCCGGGTGGTATCGACGTGGCCCTTCGGCATGGCCAGGGCGGGTGGCCCGGATTGACGGCGGAACCCTTGTTGACGTCCTGCCTTGTCGTGGTTGCCGCGCCCTCGCTGTTGCAAGGACGGGCGGTTGCCGGTCCTAGCGATCTCGCCGATTTGCCGTGGCTCGAAGAACTGGGAACCAGCGAGGCCAGCCATTGGCTGCGTACCAAGGGAATCAATCGGGCCAATGCCGGCGGCCGGGTGCAAATGCCGGGTAATCTGCTGCTTGATGCGGTGCGGGACGGTCAGGGCGTGAGCGTCGTCGTGCGCGACTTCGTCGAATCCGACCTGCGGGCCGGACGGTTGGTCGAACTGTTCCGTGAAAAGCCGTCTGCCTATTACATCGTCACGCGTCCGGGCGTGCTGCGCCCGCATGCAATGGCGTTTGTGCGTTGGTTGCGACGTCAGAGAGCCGATGGTCAAAAGACGTCGATGCCCGAAACCTGAATGTCCCGCTGGCAGTGACATACTGCCACGATGCGAAAGCAGGGCCACCCATTATACTATAATATGAATGCCCGATGCGCTTTTTGACCCATGTCAAAGCCTGCATCTGCGGCATCTTTACAAGGCCAAGGAACAAGGCCCAGAATCGGAGCGAGTCCGTGAGCAAATCCGAACCAGCACCCAGCCTATATGCCCCGCGCGAGCCGATCTTTCCCAAGCGGGTGTCAGGGCCGTTTCGCAATCTGAAATGGATCATCATGGCGGTGACCCTGGGCATCTACTATGCGCTGCCCTGGATTCGTTGGGACCGTGGATCGAACCTGCCGGATCAGGCGGTGTTGCTCGATCTCGCGAACCGCCGGTTCTATTTCTTCTGGATCGAGATCTGGCCGCACGAGTTCTATTTTGTCGCGGGCCTTCTGATCATGGCCGGGCTGGGATTGTTCCTGTTCACTTCGGCACTGGGCCGGGTCTGGTGCGGCTATGCCTGTCCGCAGACCGTCTGGACGGACCTTTTCATCCTCGTCGAGCGCTGGATCGAAGGCGACCGCAATGCGAGGCTGCGACTGCATCGCCAGAAAAAGATGGATTTCCGAAAATTCCGCCTGCGCGTGACCAAGTGGATCGCCTGGCTGTTGATCGGTCTCGCCACCGGTGGCGCCTGGGTTTTCTATTTCGCCGATGCGCCGACGCTCCTGCGGGATCTCGTGACGCTGAATGCGCATCCCGTGGCCTATACGACGATGGCGATCCTGACCGCGACCACCTTCTTTTTCGGTGGTTTCGCGCGTGAACAAATCTGTATCTATGCTTGTCCGTGGCCGCGCATCCAGGCGGCGATGATGGACGAGGACACGCTGGTCGTCGGGTATCGCGAATGGCGTGGCGAGCCGCGCAAGCATTCGGAAGCGGCCAAGGCGGGCGAACCGCAGGGCGATTGCATCGATTGCATGGCCTGCGTGAATGTCTGCCCGGTGGGTATTGATATTCGTGACGGGCAGCAACTGGAGTGCATCACCTGCGCCCTGTGTATCGATGCCTGCGATGACATCATGGCCAAGATCGGCAAGCCGCGTGGCCTGATCGACTACATGGCCCTGTCCGATGAAACGCTCGAACGCGGCGGTGCCGCGCCAAGAAGCGTGTGGAAGCATATTCTGCGCCCGCGCACGCTCATGTACACGGGTTTGTGGTCGCTGGTGGGTGTCGGGCTGCTTTTTGCCCTGTTCATCCGTCAGGATATCGAGATGACGGTGGCCCCGATCCGCAACCCGACCTTTGTGACGCTGTCCGACGGATCGATCCGCAACACCTATGACGTGCGCCTGCGCAACAAGAACGGCGATGACCGCCAGTTCCAGCTTTCGGTCACCGGTGATCCGACGTTGCGCATTCAACTGGAAGGCGTTCCAGAAGACACCGTACCGGTTCCGGCTGACACGGCGCTTCTGCAACGGGTATATGTGGTCTCACCGCAAGAGTCGGGCCCGTCCACGTCGGGCAATACGGATATCCGCTTCTGGGTCGAGGACCTGAGCAATGGGGATCGCGCCTATCGCGACAGTACGTTCAACGGCAAGGAGAACTAGGCCATGGCGCAGCGCGAATTTACCGGCAAGCATGCCGCAGCATTGTTCATCGGCGCATTTGCAGTGATTATCGGCGTGAATATCGCGTTGGCCTGGAATGCGGTGCGCACGTTTCCGGGGCTTGAGGTCAGCAATGCCTACGTGGCCAGCCAGCAGTTCAACACGCGACTGGCGGCCCAGCAATCTCTGGGCTGGACGGTTCACGCGGACGCGCGCGATGGCCAGGTCTTTCTGTCGATTACCGATCGCGATGGCGCGCCGGTCGAGGTTGCCAAACTGTCGGCCGTGGTCGGGCGGGCGACGCAGATCAAGGACGACATCGAGCCAGCCTTCGAATTCGACGGAACATCCTATGTCGCGTCCGCCGATCTTGCCAAGGGAAACTGGAACATCCGGATGGTGGCCTGGGCGGATGACGGGACAGAGTTCACCCAACGTGTGATCCTGCACGTCCGGGGATAACGTGGCATGACGGCTGAACTGCGCCCTCCCTCTGCCGCTGCGTGCCCCGGCTGCCTTGTCGCTCCGGCGGACGCGGTGGACGTGGCCAGGAAGGATGCCCGCATCGCACTGTCGTTGCCGGGCATTCATTGCCAGGCCTGTATCTCGGCGGTCGAACGCGGACTGAACGCCCACCCCGGTGTCAGGGACGCGCGCGTCAACCTGACCCTGAAGCGGGCGATGATCGAAGCAGATGACGGGGTGGCCGCCGCCGACCTGATCCCGGTGCTGGCCGATCTGGGATATGAGGCGCATGAGCTGGACCCGGGTGCGCTCAGCGCGACGCAATCGGACAAGGCGGGTCGCGAGCTGTTGATCAGGCTTGCGGTGGCCGGGTTCGCGTCGATGAACGTGATGCTCTTGTCGGTTTCGGTCTGGTCCGGTGCGACGGACGCGACACGCGACATGTTTCACTGGATCTCGGCCTTCATCACCCTGCCGGCCATCGCATATGCGGCGCAACCGTTTTTTCGCAATGCCTGGGAGGCGGTGTCGGTGCGCCGGCTGAACATGGATGTGCCAATCGTGCTGGCCATCGTTCTGGCTTTGGCGACATCGCTCTGGGAAACCTCGCTTTCAGGTGAACATGCCTATTTCGATGCGGCCTTGACGCTGACGTTTTTCCTGCTGGCGGGGCGCTATCTCGACTATCGGACCCGCGCTGTCGCGCGCTCGGCGGCGCAAGAGCTTGCAGCGCTGGAGGTGCCACGGGCGATCCGGATGGTGAACGGAGCAGAGCAGGAGATTGCAGTGGCCGAACTGGCCGTCGGTGATCTGGTGCTCGTCCGTCCCGGCGGGCGCATGCCCGTTGACGGCGTTGTGACCCAAGGAAGCTCCGAGCTGGACCGTTCCCTGCTGACCGGTGAGACCGTTCCGATTTTTGCCGAGCCGGGGCAGGGAGTGAGCGCGGGCGAGGTGAACCTGACCGGGCCGCTTGTCATCCGGGCCAGCGCGGTTGGTCAGGATACGTCGCTGCATCGTATGGCCGATCTCGTGGCCATCGCGGAATCCGGGCGCTCCCGCTATACGTCGCTCGCGGATGCGGCGGCCAAGCTCTATGCGCCGGGCGTGCATATCCTGTCTGCGCTCAGCTTTCTGGGCTGGTATCTGTGGTCCGGGGACGTGCGGGTTGCTTTGAATATCGCGGCGGCGGTGCTGATCATCACCTGCCCCTGCGCGCTTGGGTTGGCGGTTCCGGCGGTCACCACGGCGGCGTCGGGGCGGTTGTTCAAGAAAGGCATGCTGATCAAGCACGCGACCGCCCTGGAGCGGCTCGCGCAGGTGGATACGGTCGTCTTCGACAAAACCGGAACGCTGACAGCCGGGACGCCGGAAACCAGCAACATGGGTGACTTTTCGCGCCGCGATCTCGAGATCGCCCACGCGCTGGCCGCAGCGTCGGCGCATCCGCTATCCATTGCCTTGAACCGGGCTACGCGAGAGGCCGGGATCAAGCCAGCCCGGGTGCAGAACGTCGTCGAGGTGCCGGGATATGGTATCGAAGGCGTGTGGCACGGCCAGCGCGTGCGCCTGGGGCGTGCAGCCTGGGTTGGGGCGCGGCAGGGGGGCCGGACGGCTGTCTGGCTCGCCGTCGGAGACGCACCGCCGCAAGCGTTCCTGTTCACCGATGCGCTGCGGCCGGGGGCGGCGGAGGCGGTCCGGGCGCTTTACGATGCCGGTATGGATGTCATGTTGATATCGGGGGATTCGTCTGGCGCGGTCAGGGCTCTGGCCGAGCGGCTGGGTATCGGACATTGGGAGGCCGAAGCCTTGCCGCAGGACAAGGCGGCGCGGATCGCGGCACTTGGCGCGGCCGATCACAAGGTCCTGATGGTGGGGGACGGGCTTAACGACACGGCGGCGCTGGCGGCGGCGGATGTCTCGATTTCTCCGGCCAGCGCGCTGGACGCCGCCCGCGTGGCATCGGATATCGTGCTTCTGGGGCAGGACCTGTCGCCGATCGCGGAAGCCTGCGATGTCGCGAAAAAGGCAACGCGGCGCATTCGCGAGAATTTCAGGATCGCCACGGTCTATAACGTGATCGCGGTTCCTCTCGCGGTCGCCGGTCTGGCCACGCCGCTGATCGCGGCGC
Organism: Sedimentitalea sp. XS_ASV28; assembly: GCF_041224545.1. Classification (NCBI taxonomy): domain Bacteria; kingdom Pseudomonadati; phylum Pseudomonadota; class Alphaproteobacteria; order Rhodobacterales; family Paracoccaceae; genus Sedimentitalea; species Sedimentitalea sp. XS_ASV28. The sequence goes on from NZ_JBGFGP010000135.1 coordinate 45,129, forward strand.
TGGCAATGTCGGCCAGTTCGATTACCGTATCGCTGAACGCGCTGCGTCTGAGGTGAAACAATGACGATCCTGACCTATCTCATACCGATCTCGCTGACACTCGGGGCCGTTGGCCTCGCGGCCTTTGTCTATACGGTACGCTCGAACCAGTATGACGACCCGGAAGGCGACAGCCGCCGGATTCTGTCGGATGAATGGGACGATCACCCGAAACCGTGAGTTGGTGAACGTCCGGGCGGGGCATCGAACCCCGCCCGGACGTGTTGCCACGGATATCCGGCGAGCACGGCGTTCTTTTCCGCGAGGTCGGTTTTGTGCGGATTTGGGTCGGATGGATTTGGCGCGAACCGCGCCGGACAGGCATAAACCCATCAGAACAACACTCGATCCGGGAGAGGTCCGATGAAGACGCATGTCAAAGCTTTGGTAGTGGGTGGTGGCGCCGTCGGAACGTCGATTGCCTATCATCTCGCAAAGGCCGGCTGGCAGGATGTCATGCTGCTTGAGCGGGATGAGCTGACCTCTGGTTCGACCTGGCATGCGGCAGGGCTCTTGCCGTTGTTCAACATGTCCTATGCCACGACCCACATCCACAAGTATTCGGTCGATTTCTACAAGACGCTCGAAGAGGAAACCGGGCTGAATGCCGGGTTTGCCGTGGTAGGCAACCTCCGCATGGCGCAGACGCAGGAGCGCATGGACGAGTACATGCTCTATGCCAGCACCGCCGAAACCTGCGATGTGCCCTATGTGTTTCTGACCCCCGAGGAGATCAAGGACCGCTGGCCCCTGATCCGTACCGAAGATCTGAAGGGCGCGCTCTACCACCACACCGACGGGTACATCAACCCGGCCGACGTGACCATGGCGATGGCCAAGGGCGCGCGGCAGCGCGGTGTGATGATCGAACGGAAATGGCAGGCGGATGCGTTTCACTGGACCGGCGATGCGTGGGAGGTGACCGCCACCAGGATGGTCGAGAAGGGGGGCAATCTGGTTCCATCCGAGGAGCAGATCGTCATCACCGCCGAGCATGTCGTCACCGCGTCCGGCAACCACGCGCAACGCACCGCAAGGATGCTTGGTATCAAGATGCCGGCAATCCCGGTCGAGCACCAGTTCATCGTGATGGATCAGGACCCTGAACTGGTCGAGTTCCGCAAGGATCACCCCGAGCACCCGGTTATCCGGGATGCCGACGCGCAAAGCTATGTGCGCGAGGAACGGGGCGGCTGGATCCTGGGGGTTTACGAAAAGAACGCCCCGGCACGGTTCGAATATGGCGTGCCGGACAGTTTCCGCGCCGACCTGTTCCAGCTCGATCTCGACCGGATCGAAGAGCAGTACATGGCGATGAACCACCGGATGCCGAGCGCCGAGAATTGCGGTCTCAAGGACGATTTCAACGGTCCGATCTGTTACACGCCCGATGGCAATCCGCTGGTCGGCCCGGCACCCGGCCTGCGCAACATGTGGCTGGCCGAAGGTTTCAGCTTTGGCATCACGGCGGCCGGGGGCACAGGTCACTATCTGGCGCAGATGATGGTCGAGGGCGAGGCCGAGATCGATATGGCGAGCCTCGATCCCAAGCGCTATGGCGACTGGATGACCACCGAGTTTGCCGCGCGCAAGAACGAGGAATGCTACGACCACGTCTATATCCTGCATCATCCGGACGAAGAGCGCCCGGCCTGCCGCCCGTTGCGCACGGCACCGGCCTATGACCGGCAAAAGGCGTTGGGGGCGCAGTTCGGGTTTGTCAACGGCTGGGAACGGCCGAACTATTACGGGCCGCTGGATGCGCCGGACAACTTTGATCACGATAGCCGCTCGTTCCGGCGCGGTGGTTGGTGGCGATACGCGGTCGAGGAAGCCCGGGCCGTGCGCGAGGGGGTCGGGCTGATCGATGCGACCGCCTTCACCAAGCACGTGGTCAAGGGGCCGGGTGCGACCGCGTTCCTTGACTGGTTCACTTGCAACAGGTTGCCCGGCGTGGGGCGGATCAACCTGACCTATGCCCTCACGGCGGCGGGCACCACCCGGACCGAATACACCATCGTGCGGCTGGGCCAGGATGAATATTACCTCGTTTCCGCCGGCGCCTGGACCGCCTATGACGCGGATTTCCTGCGCAAGGCGGCCGAGGACAAGATGGGGGAGTTCGGCTATATCGAGATCCAGGACGTGACCAGCCAATGGGGCGTTCTTGCCATTGCCGGGCCGAAATCGCGCGATGTTCTGAATGAAATCGTCAGGGATGCCGACCCTGCGACCGTGCTGGGAAACAAGCGGTTTCCGTGGCTGTCGATGCGCAATATCGAGCTTGGAATGTGCCCGGTCCGCGCGATTCGTGTGGCCTATACCGGCGAGCTGGGCTGGGAGCTGCACCATCCGATCGAGATGCAGAATTATCTGTGGGATCACCTGATGGCCGCGGGCGCGAAACACGGCATGAAGCTGGTTGGCGCGCGGGCGCAAAACTGGTTGAGGCAGGAAAAATCGTACCGTGCGTTCGGGACGGAACTCGGCCGTGATGCGACGCCTCTTGAGGCGGACCTGCCGCGCTTTGTCGATCTGTCCAAGGCGTTTCACGGCAAGGCGGAGATGCAGGCCAAGGGTATTCGCAGCACCTGTGTCACGTTGCTGATCGACGGGCCCGGCGATGCCGATCCCTGGGGCCGCGAGGCGCTTTATCATGGGGACAAGCGGGTTGGTCGTCTGACCTCGGGGGGCTATTCGGTTGTCTTTGAAAAGAGCATCGGCATGGGCTATGTCTCGCCTGAGTTGGCGGTCCCGGGAACCCGGCTGAAGGTCAGGATGCTGGATCAGCTTTGGGATGCCGAGATCGTGGAGGACAGCCCATATGACCCCAAAAACGAGGGTATCCGCAAAGACGCCTGAGCCGCGCCGCATTTCGCTGCTCTGGCTGGTCCTGATCGCCGTGCTCGCATTGGGCGCGGCGGTATTTCATCGGCACAATCCGCTGTCACAGCAGGCACAGGGCTACGCTGCGACGGTTTCGGCCGCAAGCGCCGCCACCTATGTGACGCTGCGCATGTTGAACGCGGCCCTGTCAACCGCGCAGGAGGTCGAGGTCGGGGCATCGCTCGGCTTCTCGGGTACGGTTCAGCCGGGTAAGATGCTTGAACCGGTGGACGACACGATCGAGCGGATTGCAGGGGTGGTCTTTGCACTGATGCTGGTGACGGGTGTGCTCGCGGTCGCGATGGGGCCGGTCGGTGCGGTGGGTGCGGCGATGATCGCAGGCGCTTCGGCACTCTGGATTGCCGATCGTCTGCTGGGGCCGCGCGACGTGATATCGATGCTGTCGCGACGGTTGGTGTGGTATGGCTTATTCTTTCTGCTGGCGCTGCCGGGGGCTTTTGTGCTGACCGATCTGCTGGCGAATAGGTTCACCGGCGATGTCATGATGCGCCATCAGGCGATCATTGCAGAGATTACCGATACGGTAGAGGTCGATCCGGCTTTGGCGCGGGATCAGGGCTGGTGGGATCGGCTGACCGAGGGCATGTCCGAGGTTGACCGGTATCGCGAACTGGCCAGCAACATCTGGTCGCGGGCCGACGAATTGATCGCGAGCTATCTTGCGTTGCTGTCGGTCTACATATTTCAGATCTTCGTTCTGCCGGCCTTGCTGGTTGGCGCCTTCTTCATCCTGGCGCGGTTCTTTGCCAGCCGCGCCTAAACAGGCTTTTGCAGGATGATCGACAGGTTGTTCGCCGGCATTTCGATGATCTCAAGCGGCGACAATCCAGCGGCCTGGCTCCAGTCGAGCACATCGAAATCGTCCTTGTAGCCAGTCTCGGGATCGGTGGCGCGCAGGCTGGCGTGAAACCGTTCGTCGCCTTCGCTGGTCAGTTCCCCGCCCCGCATGAACGGCCCGTAAATGACGAAACGGCCACCGGGGAGGAGCGCTTGCGCGGCTTCGGTGATCAGTGTGCGCACTTCGCCGGAACTGATCAGATGCAACAGGTTCACGAGCACGATCAGCGATTGCCCGCCATAGTCTGCCGCCCAGCCGGGCATGGCCGCATCCAGATCGCGGGCGGCAAGCAGGTTGGTCAATCCGGTCTCGGCTGCATGGGCATCGATACTGGCGCGTCGCGTGGGATCGGGATCGGTCGGTTGCCATGTCAGGCCGGGCAGACGTTCGGCAAAGGCGACGACATGCTGGCCGGTGCCACTGGCGATTTCGAGCGCAAGACCGGTTTGCGGCGCCACACGGGCCAGCAGGTCGGAAATGGGTTGGCGGTTGCGTTCCGCCGACGGCGCGCTGAGCCGTGCGCCCTCGATCGGGTTGGCGATGCTGGCGGAACCGGGGACATTGCGGATCATTTGCGGAGCCTGCCCGGAGTCAGTTCGGCAACAATGTCGGCATCCAGTTCGCTGCTCTTGCCGGTGACGAGGTCCGCGAGCAGTTGCGACGCCGCCGGCGCGGTCTGGAAACCATAGCCGCCCTGACCTGCGCACCAGATGAAATCAGGTTGCAAGGGATCGGGGCCGAGGACCAGCGCCCGGTCGGGGGCAAAGCTGCGCAGCCCCGCCCAATTGGTCTCGACCCGTGTAACCGGTTCCGTGACCATCTCTTCATAGCGGGCCAGCCCTTCGGCAAGCACCATGTCATCGGCAAAAGCGCCGTGGGGATGCGTGGCATCCTCGTCCGCCGGAGAGACCAGCAACTTGCCCGCATCCGGCTTGGCGTACCAGCTCTCAGCGACACCCATCAGCATCGGCCAGCCTGTCACGTCATGCCCGCCGGGCGCGGGCAGTCGGGCCATGGATCGCCGGTATGGGGTGATGCCAATCGTCGCGATCCCTGCCAGTGCGGCAATTTCGTCGGCCCAGGCTCCGGCGGCGTTGACGAGGTTGTGCGCGGTGTGTGTGCCACCGGCGGTGGCCACCTGCCAGCCACTATCGCCGCGGTGGATGCCACTTGCCCGGGCACCGGTCAGCACGGCTCCGCCATTGGCGCGAATGAGGCGGGCGAAATCCTGCAACATGCGGTCGGTGTCGATATCGAGCGCTGCCTCGTGATGCGCGGCAAAGGAGACGGTATCGGGGTTGACGATCGGCACGATGGACCGGGCCTGCTCAACCGATATTGGAACAAGACCGAGTTCCTCGACATCCTGGGCAAATGCGGCCTCTTGCGACGCCCCAGCGACCAGAAGCAGCCCCCTTGGGGTCAGATACCCGCCATTGGCACTGCGATGGTATTCGCCACTGGCAACGCTGAGCGCAACGACAGCCGGCTTGCCGTAATTCGGCTCGTAGAGTGCCGCAGAGCGCCCGGAGGCATGATATCCCAATGCATCCTCGGCCTCGAGAACCGTCACGGTTCCGTGGGCCGACAGGCGCGCGCCCGCGCTCAGCCCGGCGATGCCTCCGCCTATGACGACAAAATCATTCATCTTGCGCTCTCGCATTCCTGTGTTGATCGGAACCCGTCGGGTCCCGGATGTGTCATGACATGACAGCGCAGGATCGGAAAGGGTCGTCGGGATTTGCGCGACAAAGCGGGTTCTGAAGTCTCATGGCATCGTCGATGCCCAAGCCATCAATCACGAGCGGATCGGATTTGGGAGATCACCCCGCCAGCGGGACCGGCCCGGTCCCGCTCCATGCGGCGAGCCTGCGAACATTGCTCTTGTCGGCAACATCGCCACTGATCTAAAGCCACCGATCCTGACGGCTGGCGGCGAACAATCAACCAAAGGGTTGAATATGGGAAAGGCCGGTGAAACTGCTCTGTCTGAATGCGTGGCCGCGCCGCGCCGGGCGCGATCTGATATTTAGTTATTTTATATCAATGCTTTGCAGAGAAATGGGGCGATGCAATGTCGCAATTGACTCTGGCCTGCCCGCACCGTAGCACCTACGCAGACAAAACGTGAGGGACACCCCGGTGATCGACAAGGACCAAAGGCAGCGTTTGGCGCAGCTTGAGGCCCGGATCGAAGCGGCCAAGAAGGCCAAGCCGGAGAAGTCGCACAAAGAAGAACACTATTCACAGGCACAATTGGCCTGGCGCATGGTGATAGAACTTGTTGCCGGTCTCGGGATCGGTTTCGGGATGGGGTACGGGCTGGATCGCCTGTTCGGTACGATACCGATCTTCCTCGTCCTGTTCACATTTCTGGGCCTTGCCGCCGGTATCAAGACGATGCTGCGCAGCGCGCAAGAAATCCAGGACAGGAAAATGGCCCAAGAGGCCGCGACGAAAGACGAAGGGGACTGAACCTTGGCAAGCGAAGCGACAGGTGCAGAACAAGGTGCCGAAGGTGGCAGCCTGGTATTCCACCCGATGGACCAGTTCATCGTTAAGCCGCTGTTTGGCGGCGATACGGTCGCGTGGTACACCCCGACGAATGTGACGCTGTGGATGGCGCTCGCCGTGGTGGCGGTCATCGCGCTCCTCGTTCTGGGTACCAGCAAGCGTGGCATCGTGCCGTCGCGCAGCCAGTCGGTTGCCGAACTGGCCTATGGTTTCGTCTACAAGATGGTCGAGGACGTGACCGGCAAGGACGGTATCAAGTATTTCCCCTATATCATGACGCTGTTCATGTTCATCGTCTGCTCGAACTTCCTGGGTCTGATCCCGGCATCATTCACCACGACCAGCCATATCGCGGTCACGTCGATCATGGGCTTCGGCGTGTTCTTCGCAGTCACCATTCTGGGTTTTGTCAAGAATGGCTCGGCTTTCCTCGGTCTGTTCTGGGTATCGAGCGCGCCGCTCGCGTTGCGCCCGATCCTGGCGATCATCGAACTGATCTCTTATTTCGTGCGCCCCGTCAGCCATTCCATCCGTCTTGCCGGTAACATGATGGCCGGTCACGCGGTTCTGAAGGTGTTCGCGGGCTTTGCGCAGGTCACGGCGATCGCGCCCGTTGCGATCCTGAGTGTCACCGCGATCTATGGTCTCGAACTGCTCGTGGCGTTCATTCAGGCCTACGTCTTCACCATCCTGACTTGCGTGTATCTCAAGGATGCACTGCACCCGAGCCACTAATCACATATCGCGGGGGAAGCCCCGCGTTCACCTTATCCCACAATTCCATCGTAAGGAGAAAATCATGGAAGGCGATATCGCACAACTGGGTCAATTCATCGGTGCCGGCCTGGCCGCAATCGGTTCGGGCGCTGCAGCAATCGGTGTGGGCCACGTGGCCGGCAACTTCCTGGCCGGTGCCCTGCGCAACCCGTCGGCCGCCGCATCGCAGACCGCAACGCTGTTCATCGGCATCGCGTTTGCCGAAGCTCTGGGGATCTTCTCGTTCCTCGTCGCGCTGCTGTTGATGTTCGCCGTCTAAACCTGCGGAACCGAAATCCTTACGGTCGGGCGGCGCGTGATGCGCGCTGCCCGATGTAACGGCTGGTTTCCAAGGAGAACGACATGGCAACCGAAACAACAGCAGGCGGGCACGTCGAACCGGTCTACCAGGAAGTCGCTGGCATGTGCACCGATTCCAATGGCGGTGCCATCGGAATGCCCCAGCTCTGCTTTGACTGGTTCCCTAACCAGATTTTCTGGCTGGTGGTCACGCTGGTCGTGATCTTTTTGGTGCTGTCGCGCGTGGCGCTCCCGCGCATTTCGGCGATTCTTGCCGAACGTCAGGGCACCATCACCAATGATCTCGCCGCTGCCGAAGATCTGAAGGCCAAGGCGACCGAAGCCGAAGAAGCCTATAACAAGGCGCTGGCGGATGCCCGTACCGAGGCACAGGCCATTGTCGCGAAGGCGCGGGCCGAGATCCAGGCAGATCTGGATGTCGCCATTGAAAAGGCCGATGCCGAGATCGCGGCCCGATCCGCAGAATCCGAAAAGGCGATTGCCGAGATCCGCGCGGGTGCGTTGGAGAACGTCAAGATCGTTGCGACGGACACGGCCGCCGAAATCGTCACGGCACTGGGTGGTCAGGCCGATGCGGACGCCATTCAGACCGCCGTCGCAAGCCAGATGAAAGGATAAGAGATATGCGCAACATCATTGCCCTTGTCCTGACTTTCGGGGCGGCTGGTCCTGCGCTGGCGGCCGGTGACTCGTTCTTTTCGCTCGAAAACACGAACTTTGTCGTTCTTCTGGCCTTCCTGCTCTTCATCGGCATTCTGTTCTACATGAAAGTGCCCGGTAAGCTGGGCGGCATGCTGGACAGCCGGGCGGAAGGCATCAAGTCAGAACTCGACGAGGCCCGGGCCCTGCGTGAAGAGGCCCAGACCATTCTGGCCTCCTACGAGCGCAAGCAGAAGGAAGTCCAGGAACAGGCCGACCGCATCGTGACATCCGCGCGCGAAGAAGCTGCGAAAGCGGCGGAGCAGGCCAAGGCGGACCTTAAGCTTTCGATCGAGCGCCGCATCGCGGCAGCGGAAGATCAGATCGCATCTGCAGAAGCATCGGCGGTCAAGGACGTACGCGACCAGGCCGTGCTCATCGCTGTCGCCACAGCGCGCGAGGTGATCGCCAAGCAGATGACCGCCGCGGAAGGCAACAAGCTGATCGACAGCGCCATCGCCGAGGTGGATGCAAAGCTGCATTAGGCCAGCTATCAACAGAGATCGCAGGAGCCCCGGTTGTCGAAGGCGCCGGGGCTTTCATTTTGCCCGTTGGAATTGCCAATGCGGGGATGGTTGTCTAGTCTTCGCAAGACTTTGTCCCGACCTATACACGCGAACCCACAATCATGACCGTTGCTCCTGTCTGCGTTTTCGCGTTTCGGCGTCCCGAACACACACGCCGAACACTGAACGCGCTTGCAGCGTCGCCTCTGGCAGATCAGACTCCGCTCACCGTATTCGTGGATGGGCCGCGGAACCAGGACGATGTGGACCCGGTTCGGCAGGTGGTTGATATCGCCAAGGCTCAGACCGGATTTGCCAGTGTGAACGTTCTTGCGCGTCGTGAAAATGCTGGGTTGGCAACATCCATTCAGGACGGCGTAAGTCGCATGATGTGCGATCATGGGCGTGCTATCGTTGTCGAGGATGATATCGTGACCTCTCCCGCATTTCTGAGCTATATGAACGCGGCGCTGGATCGATATGCGGATACGCCGGACGTCTGGCACGTCGCCGGTTATAACGAACCCATCGCCGCCAATCGAGACCGGCGGGGCGCAACGTTCTGGCGATTCATGAGTTGCTGGGGCTGGGCGAGTTGGGCGGATCGGTGGAGCCATTTCGAACGCGATCCCGAGGAACTTATTTCGCATTTTACCGATGCGGATATTCAACGTTTCAATCTTGACGGCGCACAGGATTTCTGGGGTCAGGTGCTCGCAAACCAGCGCGGAGATATTCGGACATGGGCGGTATTTTGGTATGCAACGATTTTCCGCAACAACGGTCTCTGCCTGTCACCACATTTCTCCTACGCCGAGAACATCGGCTTTGATGGATCCGGCACTCACGGGTTCAAGATCGACGCGTTTTCACAGGAGTCGCTGAACCAGGACATGACGCCACCATTGCCTGATCTGATCGCCGAGGATGCCGTGGCGCTGGAGCGCTTGCGGGGATATTATACCTATCGGCCCAATCGGCTGCAGCGACTAAAGCGTAAGTGGGGCAGGCTTGTCGGCCGTCTCACCTGAGCTTGATTTCCAGATGTGATCGGATAGTGTCTGCTCTTGCTCGAACGACAAAAACTGTTCATTTGCGCCCTGATGACAATGTGTAATCTCGCCGACCAGTAGCTTGTCATCATCTACGTAGAAATCGACACGTACGAAACCGAAGGGGCGTGAAAGGCGTGCGGCGACGGACAGCATCTCAGACAGTACCTTTGGAGGGTCTGGCAGTGGCTTTTCAATGCCAAAAGGTGAAAGTTCGACAGGCAGTTGTGACCAGCTACAATCGAACAAAAGTCGATAATAGAACCGGCTTCGATCGTTCACGTACAGAATACATCGTGGTTCGCCGTTCCAACAAAACACCTTGAAATCGTGTACGTCCTGCCCCTCGAACAAAAGCGGTTCAACGATGAGTTTTCCCTTCAGTCTGCGGTAATTGCGTTCTCGTACAACATCATAGTAGTTTTCGCTTAGTTGCTTTGTGAGGGTGTCCCGGTCGATCTCATCACCGGGTCTTACGAATGTTACCTGGCCGCAGCCGTGCGCGGGCTTGATAACGCAGGCTCGGTCAAAAACAGCGGCTTGCACATCCTGTGGACTGCGTAGAATCGCGAGCGTGGGAACGTGACCTGCCCCCCTTCGGTCCCTCGTTCATAACGAGAGTCTGCGGGTTTGATCTTGATAATCATGGGTTTCGGTTTGGGCAAGCGCGCCGGGCGCGGAGCCCTCAAATTGCTCAAGCGCTCGGCGCGCTTGCAGTGGC
>NZ_JBGFGP010000136.1:0-329 GCF_041224545.1 Sedimentitalea sp. XS_ASV28
GCATGGGGATGACAGGCACGACGTTGCGCGCCTCCATGGTTTTGCGAACGTTGTCAGAGTCATAGCCGCGATCTGCGAGCAGGACGGACGGCTCGGGCAGGTTATCGGCCATGACCAGATCGAAGCCCAGGTAGTCCGATCTCTGCCCCGGCGTGATCTCCGACCTCATGGGCAGGCCGACGCCGTTACCGCGGAGGTGGATCTTGGTCGTGAAGCCACCCCTTGAACGGCCGAAACCCTGTCGCGGAGTCCCCCTTTAGCGCCCGCTGCCTGATGATGGGCGCGAACTACGGTGCTGTCTATCATTTGCAGGGCATCGGGAACCAGCC
>NZ_JBGFGP010000016.1:0-5923 GCF_041224545.1 Sedimentitalea sp. XS_ASV28
TGGTCGAGCGCTGCTTCAACAAGCTCAAAAACGCCCGGCGCGTCGCCACCCGCTACGACAAGACCGCCGAGAGCTTCCTTGGCTTCATCGACATCACATCTATCCGCCTATGGCTCCGCCATTTGTCAACATGACCTAGCCAGGACCACGCCGCCGCGATAACCCGATCCGGATCAGCGTGCTTCACAGCACACCCCGGTCATGCCCGCCATCTTTGGTGGCGTAGCGCAGAACGGCGTCCTGGCCGGGGATATGCGGAAAGCCCCGGAAGCTGGCGGTGTTGGCGAACTTCGCTCCGCAGGTCTCGATCCGTTTGTCGCAGCCGGCGCGGATGGTGAAGGCGTCGCCCTCGCTGATGGCCCGCACCGGGGCCTCGAGCAGGGTCAGCACGGCGATACCCTCCGCCACGTCGTGGCCCAGCACCTCGGTGCGCCGCCCTGCGTTCGCGCCGGAGGCCCAGTCCAGCGTGCCGAAAGTGAACCAGCCAGCGTCGAAGCCGCTTAGACCGGAGGCAGTGAACGCGCGGTCGCGCAGCAGATCGATCACGGCGCCTGTGCCCTTGAAGGCCGGATCCTCCAGATCGACGCCGCAGCGCGCGTCGCCGAGCGCGGCATCGCAGGTCGCCTGGAAGGTCCGTCCCACCGTCTGGCCCAACACATGGGCGAGAGAGCGCACCTCCGCGACGAAGGCAAGCCGCCCACGCCTGATCTGCCCGATGGCGCCGCGCCGCATCAGAACGCGCTACGCGGTGTCGGCCCAGTTCACGCGCCAGACTTCGACCGTCGCGTTGTCCCAGCGGCCGTCGAGGATGTCGGTCTCGGTGATCCGGTCCGAGGTCAGAACGCCTTCCGCGTCCTGCGCATCGACCGACAGGTCCGAGCCCGAGCGCACCTCGAAGGCGGTCAGCCCGCTCTCGGGCTCGAAATCCGTGCCGTCGAAGCTCAGCGTGCGGTCGTGGTCAGTGAAGCCGAAGGTGACACCGTCGGCCCGGGCGATCCGCCAGCACCAGCCGAGGGTGGTCGTGCCCTCGTCGAGATGGGCCTGCAGCGCGGGTGAGAGGGATTTCATCAGCAAGTTCCCGTCATTCGGTCGTCGAGATCGGCGATCCAGTCGGCCCAGTCCGGGGGCACGGCGGCGACGGCAGAGGCCGATGGTCGGGCGAGACGCGCCTCGGCATAGGAGGCGCAGCCCGCGTCACCAGCGCCGCAACCAGCCAGATCAGGAACTCAGCCATCGTCGTGATCCCCGCGCGCGGCGGCGACGCAGAGCGCAACGAAGAAGACGCCGAGCCCCCCGCCCACGATCATCCCTGCGCGAAACTCAAGCATCGCCGCGGAACCCGCGTTCGATCCGATCCCGCAGGCCGATGAGGCCAAGCCCAAGGAACATCAGGCCCGCAGGTGAAGCGTCGCCTGAACCTGCGAGCAGCGCGACGAAGCGGGAGAGTTCCCCGAGCGGCCCGGTGACGGGCAGAGCGAGGGAAGCGATGCCTGTGAGCATGGCGACGCACCCCGCCCACCAGGTGAGCGAGGTCAGTCGGATGTAGCGCATGGATCAGGCCTTCCTGGTCAGGGTGGAGAAGAAAGCGGTCAGCCGGGTGAGCCAGCCGATTGCCGGTTAGGGTGGCCTACGCCGAAAGGATGCTGGAGCAGGACCTGCGCGCCTACAGCGCCGCACAGACGCTCTCAGGCCCGGTGATCTTCGACCGAGGCATTCCCGACATCATGGGCTACCTGAACCTATGCGGTCTCCCCGTGCCGCCCCACGTCGCTGCATCGGCCAAGGCAGCCCGCTACAACGCCCGCGTCTTCCTGGCGCCCTATTGGGACGAGATCTTTGCACAGGACACCGAACGCAAGCGGACCCGTGCCGAGGCCGAAGCAAGCTGAGCTTCCGCGATCTCGTGACCTCGCTCATCGCGGACCTGGCGAAACTCGCGGCGCGCCGCTTCATCCTCGGTCCCATCGCCAACGGGCTCTCGGGCGCGCTCGGCGGCGCAGGCGGCATCTTCGCCAACATCCTGCACGCGGGCGGCATGGTCGGCTCGTCCGGGCCCTCGCGCATGGTCCCGGCCATGGCCTTCGCCGCCGCGCCCCGGATGCATTCAGGCGGTGCGGCCGGTCTTAGCCATGACGAGGTGCCTGCAATCCTGCAAAGGGGCGAGCGGGTGCTCTCGCGCCGCGAGGCACAGAGCTACGGCGCGGGCGGCGGGATCAACGTCACCATCATGGCCCGCGACGCCGAGAGTTTCCGGCAATCCCGCACGCAGGTCGCGGCGGACATCGCCCGCGCGGTCTCGCTGGGGCGGAGGGGCATGTGATGGCGTTCCATGAGGTGCGGTTCCCGGACAACGTCAGCCGGGGCGCGCGCGGCGGGCCCGAGCGGCGCACGCAAATCGTCGAACTGGCCTCGGATGACGAGGAACGCAACGCCAGCTGGGCCAATTCGCGCCGCCGCTATGACGTGGCCTACGGCATCCGCCGGGCAGACGATCTGGCGGCTGTGGTCGCCTTCTTCGAAGCGAGGAACGGTCGCCTCCATGGCTACCGGTTCAAGGATTGGGGCGACTACAAATCCTGCCTGCCTTCGGGGACACCTGGACCGACAGATCAGGCAATCGGCACCGGCGACGGCGCGACGACAGCCTTCCAGCTGGTGAAGCGCTACGCGTCGGGCAGCCAGTCGTGGGTGCGAACCATCACCAAGCCAGTCGCGGGCTCGGTCACCATCGCCTTGAATGGCGCGCCCCAGGCGTCTGGCTGGTCCGTCGATACCACGACCGGCGTCATCACCTTCACCACCGCGCCGGGCGCGGGCGTCGCGATCACCGCGGGCTTCGAGTTCAATGTCCCGGTCCGCTTCGACACCGACGCGCTCGACGTGACGCTCGACCTCGAGCGGCTGGGCTCGATCACCTCCATTCCGCTTCTGGAGATCCGACGATGAACGATTAAACCGGATTTCTGGCGGCGGCGCTGAAGGAACTGCTCGCCTCCACGGCTGTGATCCTCGCCGCCTGGGGCGCGCTCGGGGGCGCGACCAACGCGCTGACGACGAAGATGCGCCTGCGCGACGCGCTGCGCCACATCCTGCTCGGTGGTCTGATCGCGGCCGGGATGGGCAGCCTCTCCATGGCCGCCATCACCCGCTGGCTCGGCCTGCCGCCCGAGGCGATCCCGGCCGGGGGCGCGGCGGGATCGGCCGCCTATCTGGTCGGCGTCTTCGGTCCGGCCTTCATCGAGGTGCTGCTCGCCCGTCTGCGCCATGCCGGGAAAGGCGATGGCGATGCATGATCTTCTCCGCCTCGCGCGCTCCCTGCGCTGTGACCCGGCCGATCCCGGCCAAGCCTTCCGCCACCGCCTGGGCGTCGGCCTCGCCATCGCCGCACTGATCCTGATCCTCTCGCTTCTGGGGTGACTTCCATGCAGATTACTGACCGGGGGCTTTTGGCTCTCGTCCGGCACGAAGGCATCGTGCCCGGACCCTACACGGATGTAAAACAGGTATGGACCTTCGGCATCGGCCACACGGCCGCCGCCGGGGTGCCCGATCCCGTCACCATGCCGCGCGGCATGTCCTCGACGTGCTTCCTGCGCCGCCAGGTCAAAGTATGCGGGATAATAGCTGGTATCGGGGCGACTTATCAGCTCGGAAAGTTCCTCGTGCGAGAATGTCTCGGTGATCCCCGGCTGCCCAACACGCTCGAAAATACCGCCACTGCTGGTGATCTCCACCGGCCGCATGGCGACGCCTGCTGTCGTGATCATGTCGGACTTCGAAAAACGGAAGCGAATGGTCATTGCGCCACCTCCGTCAGTTGGGGGCGGGTTCTCGCGAGCTTGCGTGCCGCACCTGCGGCCTTTGCACGGTCGATATGTTGCTCGGTGACGAGCAGCACCCGGTCCGCAAACCGTTTCGATACGGCTGCAGCGATGTTTTCCAACTGGGAAACGAAGTTGAGGTGGAGCGCCCGCGACATAGGCTTGATCGCCACCGCGATACGCTCCCCGCTGGTCAGCGTGATCAGGAAGTCGAAGACGTGGTGCGAGGGACGACCATCAGCGCCGGGAAAGGAGACGGCAGGCGGTTGTTCCTGAATGTTATGAACATCGTCACGCACCAGCATGAGGCACAAGAAGGCGTATTCGAGCGCGCTCTCGAACTGGATGATACGCGGGCGCGGAAAGCCTGGGAGGGCGGCCACCATCGAGCCGCGCAGGCTCCCCTTGGAGCGGCGCGCAATCGGTCGGGTCGCGTGGCTCGCTTCCGGCCCGCGGTAGATCAGGTTTTGTTTCATGGTGATCGGAGCGCACCTTTCCCGTGTCTTCGGCCCACAGGGCCGAAGACAGGAGGGCGCGACCTCCCCCTTTTCTGAGAATGAGTTGAACTACCCTGCTGGACGGCTGTCCGGCAGGTTGACTTTGGGATCGACTCGGGGGATGAATAAGGTGTCGGAGAGAAACGACACTCTATTCAAAAGGCCTTCCTGTTGGCGCAGGAGGGTCTTTTCCTTTGTCGGGGTCAGGTTTGGTGTCCGGTGGGCTCCTCCTCTGCTGGGTACCTGTCAGGAAAGAGTTCCCGCGGTGTCATGCCGATGGCCTCGGCCAGAGCCTTTTCGATCTTTTCTGACCTTCTGAAGCCTTGGCTCACCAACGTGACCGATGAGCGAAAGACATCGAGTTCGCGCGCGATGGACGCAATGGATTTGCCGCGCAGACGCAGCTCCATCTTCAAACGCTCATGAGGTGCATTGATAAGATCGGGCATCTCTTCCGCAAACATGATTTCCTGACTTCGTACCCGGAAAGGAATCAGGCCCCGATTCGCGAGTCAATAAATTCTTTCTGGTTCAATGTGTTAAAAACTCCGGTGGAATTCCAGACTTTGAAAGTTATGGGCTTAAGTTGCAAACTTGATGCGAGATAAGAAGATGGCGTTTCCGAAAAACTGCATCCGGGTGCATGGCGAAAACATCATTGTCTTCGACTGCGGCCACGGTCGGATCGTGCACCACGCCGAACTGCTTCAGATGATGGAACGGACGCGATCTCTGGCGCAGGTCAAAGAGGCGTTCCCAGCCAGCCGCCGAAATCTTCTGGATGTTCTGAACACGTTCGGCTTCGACTTCGATCAGTTGCTTGCAGAGCAGTTTGTGGAAGGCTTGACGGATACGAAACTTGTCGAGCTGCACAGGGTGGACGAGAAGTGGATTGCCAACAGGCGTGCCTCCCTGGGTCAGGCGAGGCAGCCTGGGCGTCCAGCCGCCAACTGTTCGGATCAGGAAGTCATCAGGGCATACGAGAGCGCCGGAAGCTATGCCGCCGCAGCCCGTTCCATGAAGCTCGACCAGCGAACATTCAGAAGGCTGTACTTTCTTGCAAGGTCTCGGACGGGCCAGAATATCGGCTGAGCCGGGGGTACAACGTCCCCGGCCTTGATGCATCAGCCGGACGAGGACAGAACTCGGGCGACGACTTCGGGTTCGGCTTCGATCAGGCGTAGCAGCAGATGGGCCGCGTGACCCGGTCGTCGCCGTCCCTGTTCCCAATCTCGGATCGTACTGAGGGGAAGGCCGTAGCGTTCGGCGAAGCGGCCTTGCGACAGGTTCTGAGCCTTGCGGATCGCCGCGACGTCAACCGTGGCTGGCTCGAACACTGCGGCAGGCTCCAGCCTGCCCTCCGCGATAGCCAAGGCTTCGTTGGCACTTGTGACCAGCTCTGCACCGAAAGCCATATCGTGTTCTCCGGTAGGGTATTCAGTGGCTCTTATACGGCAATGCCGTATGACCTGCCCCCCGCGAAATCCCTCATCATGATGTAGAGTCTGCCCAACCTTGAAGGAGCAGACGAATGCGAAAGAGCCGTTTTACCGAGGCGCAGATTATCGGGATGATCAAGGAGCAAGAGGCGGGCATGCCGACGGC
>NZ_JBGFGP010000052.1:0-1135 GCF_041224545.1 Sedimentitalea sp. XS_ASV28
CGATCGGCTGGCAAACTTGGCGACAAGTGGCATCTGGAGGAAGTTGTCGTCTCGATCAGAGGGCGCAAAAATTGGCTGTGGCGGGCGGTCGATCAGGACGGCTTCGTGCTGGACGTTCTGGTCCAATCCCGGCGCAACAAGTGGGCAGCTCTGCGCCTGATACGCAAGCTGCTAAAGCAGCAGGGCCATCCGCCAAGAGTTCTGATCACCGACAAACTTCGCTCATAGCAGGCGGCAAAGCGAGAGATCATGCCAGGGGTCGAGCAACGCTCGCACAAAGGCTTGAATAACCGGGCTGAAAACTCACACCAACCGACCCGAAGGCGCGAGCGAATCATGAAGCGGTTCAAATCAGCTCGACACTTGCAGCGTTTTGTTTCCGGCCATGACCCGATCGCAAACCTGTTCCACCTGCCGCGCTTTGGGATGACATCCGCAGACTTTCGCGAACTCCGCGCCGCGGCCATGGATGCGTGGCGCGGTATCGCACAACTCGGAGCTGCGTGAAAATCACCACAAGCCCCTATTTCGAGCCGATCCCGTTAACTTTACAGTGCCCACACCATCAAACCGTGGGATCAAACAGTCCGGGGAAAATCCGGATGGATCAGGCAGCGTGGTAATGGTAGTCTTTGACATGTGGCATATCCTTTTCTCGGCAGAGAATTGACGGCGTCTGAACACCGCCATGATATGCCGTCCCTCAGGGCATCACCAACTTTCGCGCGTTTCTCGCTGCGCGACGCGGTTCATCTGCTGCGTCCCGGCGATCTGCCTGGCCTGGCGGCGCGCTGTGGAGCGGTCTGTGTCGATCAAGGCTCTGGAGCGGGCCTTGACCGACCCTCGAGTCGGGCCAGATTGCCACCTGGCTTGATTCAGGGAAGGGCGGTCCGGTCAACCGTGCCGCGATAGTGCTCGAGGCGGTGTTAACTGATCCGAGCCTCTCGTGCAGCAGGTCGATTAGATCGCCGTTTTCACCCGTCGCGCAATCGGTCCTGACCTGCCCCCCGCGAAATCCCTCATCATGATGTAGAGTCTGCCCAACCTTGAAGGAGCAGACGAATGCGAAAGAGCCGTTTTACCGAGGCGCAGATTATCGGGATGATCAAGGAGCAAGAGGCGGGCATGCCGACGG
>NZ_JBGFGP010000020.1:0-522 GCF_041224545.1 Sedimentitalea sp. XS_ASV28
CGTCGGCATGCCCGCCTCTTGCTCCTTGATCATCCCGATAATCTGCGCCTCGGTAAAACGGCTCTTTCGCATTCGTCTGCTCCTTCAAGGTTGGGCAGACTCTACATCATGATGAGGGATTTCGCGGGGGGCAGGTCACGCTCAAGAGCTCCTTGCTGGTGTCACTTGGCACTTAATTGTAAGATTGCGGCGGTTCTCGATAGGTTGGGCACTTAATTTGGGGACTGTTGCATTAACCGGCTCATTTGGACCGTTTCGGGTTTTTGAGGTCCAGCATGCCGCGTAAGTCGCCGTTCAAGCACCATCGCTTTCCTCGTGACATTATCCTGTGCGCGGTGCGCTGGTATCTGCGCTATCCGCTGTCTTATCAGGATGTCGCGGATCTTCTGGCAGAGCGCGGCATTGAGGTCGATCGATCGACGGTGTATCGCTGGGTCCAGAAATTCGCCCCAGAACTGACGAAGCGAACCGAGAGGCATCTGCGCCGTGCAAGCGTGGACTGGCATGTGGACGAGACCTACA
>NZ_JBGFGP010000105.1:0-88839 GCF_041224545.1 Sedimentitalea sp. XS_ASV28
CGCCACTGCAAGCGCGCCGAGCGCTTGAGCAATTTGAGGGCTCCGCGCCCGGCGCGCTTGCCCAAACCGAAACCCATGATTATCAAGATCAAACCCGCAGACTCTCGTTATGAACGAGGGACCGAAGGGGGGCAGGTCACAAGAAAACCGGAAACGAACCCATAAAGGGCTGACCCAGCGAAGAGACCAGACATACCGAAACTGATAGATGGAAGACGCTTGGTTGCCGTGACGGCTAAATAGATAAGTACCATCACGCCAAGCATCGGCTTCACGACTTCGGCGGATGCCACGGCCAGCAACTGTGCGCCGAGATAGGTAAAGGGTAGACATGCGAAGCTCATCACTCCGACCATTTTCCACTCGATATGGTCGCGAAACAGAAGCGATTTCGTGACTGCCGAGGCCGTAAATAGAACCGTTGCCAATGCAATCGTCTCCTTCACGGGCAGAACCAGAGATCCAAATGCCAGAACCAGAAGCGCCGAACCGAAGCCGAAGATCGCAGACGCGAATGACGCAACAAATGCTATCAGTATGAAAGCGATCTGATCCAATCTCGTCCCTTGTCGATTAGTCTCTGCTCGCTGTGGTCAGAGTTACAATCAGGTTATGTTAGAAATAGGCGTGAGATGCTAGAGCGGGCGTTCTTCCCGCATCGTGAAGCGGCAACTAAGTTCGCATTTTACAAGTTCGCCGACCACGCAGCGAAGGTCCGCTATTGCGAAGCGTGTCACGGGCCGAGGGGCAGCTCCGGGCTGATTGCAGACTTTTTCCGAGAGGTTACCCCAAGCAAGTGCCATTCTTGAGATTAAATCCCGTTATCCAACACCGGCCAACAAAAAGCCGTCCCGAATATCGGGGCGGCTTGGGCCTTGCAGAGACGGAGGTCAGCCGATTGCGGCGGCTTTTACGTCTTCGTCGATATAGGGCAGGTACTGTTCGAAATTGTTCGAGAACATCTCGACCAGTTTGGCAGCCTGCTTGTCATAGCCGGCGGTATCGTTCCAGGTGCGGCGCGGGTCGAGAAGCACTTCGGGAACACCGGGCACGTCGACAGGCACGTCGAAGCCGAAATTCGGGTCCTTGCGGAATTCGACTTCGCTCAGCGAGCCGTCCAGCGCCGCGGTCAGCAGGGCGCGGGTGGCCTTGATGGGCATCCGGCTTCCGACGCCATAGGCGCCGCCGGTCCAGCCGGTGTTGACCAGCCAGCAGGTCGCGCCGTGCTGGGCGATCTTGTCGCGCAGCAGGTTGCCATAGACCTCCGGACGGCGCGGCATGAAGGGTGCGCCGAAGCAGGTCGAGAAGGTCGGCTGAGCCTCGGTGATCCCGCGCTCGGTCCCGGCCATCTTGGAGGTGAAGCCCGACAGGAAGTGATACATCGCCTGTGCCGGGGTCAGCCGCGCGATCGGCGGCAGAACACCAAAGGCATCGCATGTCAGCATGATGATGTTCTTGGGGTGCCCGGCAATCGCGGTGGGCGAGGCGTTCGAAATATATTCGAGCGGATAGGCGCAGCGCATGTTCGCGGTCAGCCGGTCATCCTTGAAGTCCAGTTCACGGGTGTCCGGGTCGTAGACCATGTTCTCGATGACCGTGCCGAACTTGGTGGTCGTCGCATAGATTTCCGGCTCGGCCTCGGCGCTCAGGTTGATGGTCTTGGCATAGCAGCCGCCTTCGAAGTTGAAGATGCCGCGATCTGACCAGCCATGCTCGTCATCGCCAAGCAGGATCCGGTCGGGATCGGCCGAAAGCGTGGTCTTGCCGGTGCCCGACAGGCCAAAGAAAATCGCCGAGTCCACCGCGTTGCCGACCGCGTGGTTGGCCGAGCAGTGCATCGGCATGACGCCTTTTTCCGGCAACAGGTAATTCAGCAGCGAGAAGATCGATTTCTTGTTCTCGCCCGCGTATTCGGTGCTCCCCACGAGGATCAGCTTGCGGTCGAAATTCATCGCGATCACCGTCTCGCTGCGGCAGCCGTGGCGCTCGGGATCGGCCTTGAAGCTGGGGCAGTTGATGACCGTGTAATCAGCCACGAAGCTGTCGAGATCCTCGCGATCGGGGCGGCGGAACATGTGGCGGATGAACAGCCCGTGCCAGGCCAGTTCGGTCACGAGGCGGACGTTCTCGCGATAGATCGGGTCGGCCCCCGCATACATGTCCTGGACGAAATATTCGCGCCCCTTCATGTGTTCGATCATATCTTCATAGAGGCGGTCGAAGGCGTCCGGCTCCATCGCGGCGTTGTTGTCCCACCAGATCGTGTCGCGCGTGGTGTCGGACATGACGACGTGTTTGTCTTTGGGCGAGCGACCGGTGAACTTGCCGGTTTCGACCATGAACGCACCGCCCTGGCCCAACGCGCCTTCGCCGAGACGCAGTGCGTTCTCGATGAGAGCGGGCTCCAGAAGGTTGTAGTGTACGTTCTCAACCCCTTCGATGCCCTGGTCTTCCAGGCGAAAATTCGGGTTTACCCGTCCAGATGTCATTAGGTCGTATCTCCTGTTTCAGCGCCCGGCTCGACGATGACCGCACAACCGACGGCAAGGTTCGGGCACCATGTACGCTGCCTTTAGCATGCGGTAAGACACGGTGAACAGGGCGCTTTCCCGAGTTAGCGCCACCACCGCAACGTTTAGCGCAACCATATCACGGATCGACCTGACACCGATCTCAAAAGTGCGACAATTCGGCCATTCCCATGATATTTCCGCACGGACTGGTTGTTTTGGGGTGCGCGATTCTCGGTTTTGGATTGATTCGGATTTCCAAAGTCAGGAAGAGTTGGATAAAGCTGTGACGAGTGGGTAAAAAGAGGGGCAGTTCGAATGTCAAAGATCGCATTGGTGGATGACGACAGGAATATCCTGACGTCGGTTTCGATGACGCTCGAGGCAGAAGGCTTTGACGTTGAAACCTATAATGACGGTCTGGCCGCGCTTGAGGCATTCAACAAGAAGATGCCCGATCTCGCGGTGCTGGATATCAAGATGCCGCGGATGGATGGTATGGAACTGTTGCAGCGGATTCGCCAGAAGACTCAGATGCCGGTCATCTTTCTCACCTCCAAGGACGATGAGATAGACGAGGTTCTCGGGCTTCGGATGGGCGCGGATGACTATGTGAAAAAGCCGTTTTCACAGAGACTTCTGGTTGAACGGATCCGCTCTCTGCTGCGCCGGCAGGAGGCGGTCGACCGCGATGCGGATGGCACGGGCCCCGAAACCAAGGTGATGGAGCGGGGCAACCTGAGCATGGATCCGCTGCGCCATTCGGTCAGCTGGAAAGGCAAGGACGTGTCGCTGACGGTGACCGAGTTCCTGCTGCTGCAGGCGCTCGCGCAGCGCCCCGGCTTCGTCAAGAGCCGCGATCAGCTCATGGACGTCGCCTATGACGATCAGGTTTATGTCGACGATCGCACCATCGACAGCCACATCAAGCGGCTGCGCAAGAAAATGCGGACCGCCGACAGCGAATTTTCGGCCATCGAAACGCTCTATGGTATCGGTTACCGGTATAACGAGGAATAGGCGTCTCTCCGGGTCAGTGCTGAAAGGACCTTCGTGCGCAAAACCGACTCTTCCAACCTGAGACGACGCAGTGGCGATGTCGTGCTGGGCGATGACTGGGTTTCGCCGGACGACGGCGAAGGTGGCGCGCGCGGTCGCTGGTCGAACCGGGGGTTCCTGTCGCTTCGAGCGTCGCCACTGACCCGCAAGATCGTGATGTTCAACCTGATCGCGTTGAACATTCTCGTGGCCGGCATCCTCTATCTCAATGGAACGCGTGACAACCTTGTGCTGCAGCGCGCTGGAGCCCTGGTTGGCGATGCGGAACTGGTGGCCAACGTGTTCGAGGCGCAATTGCCAGAAACCGGCCCGGTGTCGCTGGCGGCGGAGCGAGAGCGGGTAAAGACCATCCTTGGCAATCTGAGTCTGCGCGATGGCATCGAGGTCTATGTTTTTGACAACGAACAGGTTCTCATCGGGCGCACCGAGGGGGTCAACCAGAGCGCGGCGCTGACCGCTCTGACCGCCAAGGAGACCCGGGCGACCTATATCAGCGATGGGTTGACCGCATTGTGGAAGCTGGTCTCCGGACCGTTCGCCGATGACACGGAAGAAGAGGTCGGCGGATCGGTCGAGTCGCAACTGCGCGGCATGATCCCGAAAATCGTGGATGGACAAACCCGGCTTGATTCTGGGCAGGATCTGTTCGGCGCGACGGTGATCTCCGCAATCACTCCGATCATGCGGGGCGACAGTGTGGTTGGCACCGTCGGCATGGCCAGCCCGTCGGGCGAGATCGACGCGCTGGTGAGGGGCGAGCGGGAGCGGGTGTTGCAGATGTTCGTGGTGGCGACCCTGGTTTCCATCGGGTTGAGCCTTGTACTCGCCTCCACCATCGCCAATCCGCTGGCGGAACTGGCCGAGGCCGCCGAACTCGGCCGCGACCGCAATGCGCGAAACAGCAAGCTGGGGCGGATCCGCATCCCGGATCTGACCGGTCGCCCGGACGAGATTGGCCGGTTGTCGCGCGCGCTGCGGGGAATGGTCGGCGCGCTCTATAACCGGATCGAAGGCAACGAACAGTTCGCCGCCGACGTGGCGCATGAAATCAAGAACCCGCTGGCCAGCCTGCAATCCGCAGTTGGCACGCTGCGCATGGTGACGCGCGAAGACCAGCGGGAAAAACTGATGGGTGTCATCGAGCATGACGTGCGCCGGCTCGACCGGCTGGTGAGCGATATCTCCAACGCATCGCGGCTGGATGCCGAACTGGTCAAGGAGGAAGAAGAGACCTTTGACCTCGTAAAGCTGATCGAGAACCTGAACCAGTTTCTGGGCGAGGATGCCAAGAGCAAGAATATCGACTACATCACCGATCTGCCGGATGAACCGGTCATGATCCAGGGGCTCGAGGCGCGACTGGCGCAGGTCTTTGTCAACCTCATCACGAATGCCATTTCCTTCTGCGAAGATGGCGATGCGATCCGGGTCTGGGCGCGCAAACGCGAAAATCGCGTGCTGGTCGTGGTCGAGGATACCGGGCCGGGCATTCCCGATGACTCGCTTTCAAAGGTGTTCAAGCGGTTCTACTCGCAACGTCCACAAGAGCATTTCGGCAACAATTCCGGTCTTGGACTGGCGATTTCGAAACAGATTGTCGAAGCGCATGGCGGGGTGATCTGGGCCGAGAACATCCGCCCGACCGAGGCCGACATCACCTCGGCGCCGCTGGGCGCGCGCTTTGTCGTGGGGCTGCCGGTCTGACGCGATGACCAACCACGCCAGCATTCTGCATGCCAGCTGTGTCGCGGTCGCGGAAAAGGGATGCCTGATCCTGGGCGCATCGGGCAGCGGTAAATCGGCGCTTGCCCTGTCGATGATGGCACATGGGGCCACCCTGGTGGCCGACGACCGTGTCGTCCTTACACGTATCGACAATGCGGTCATGGCCTCTGCGCCAGACCCGCTTCGGGGGCTGATCGAGGCGCGCGGTGTCGGGATATTGACCTGCGATATGGCGGAACGGGTGGCGATCAAGGTGGTTGTCGATATGGACAGCCCGGAGACCGAACGACTGCCGCAGGCCCACGAAACCGAACTGCTCGGACAACCTGTCGCCTTGCTGCGCCGTGTGGATGGGCCACATTTTGCTCCGGCACTCATGCAATATCTCAGATCGGGACGACATAGCCCATGACCGAAACCGCCACCGCTTCGCCGACATCGGTCGTGCTCGTCACCGGTCCTTCGGGGGCCGGTCGGTCGACCGCGATCAACGTGCTCGAGGATCTCGGGTTCGAGTCCATCGACAACCTGCCGCTTCATCTGTTGCCGCGACTGCTCGAAGGGCCGGCGCCCGATCGCCCGCTGGTGCTCGGGGTCGACACCCGCAACCGCGACTTTTCCACGGCGGCGCTGCTTGAACTGATCGACCGGCTGGGTGCTCAGGCCGAAGCGGTTCTGAAGGTCCTGTATCTGGATTGCGATCGCGACGTGCTGCTGCGCCGTTTT
Source organism: Sedimentitalea sp. XS_ASV28 (assembly GCF_041224545.1). Lineage (NCBI taxonomy): Bacteria > Pseudomonadati > Pseudomonadota > Alphaproteobacteria > Rhodobacterales > Paracoccaceae > Sedimentitalea > Sedimentitalea sp. XS_ASV28. Next base: position 6,021 of record NZ_JBGFGP010000105.1, read on the forward strand.
TCCGAGACCCGCCGGCGTCATCCGCTTGCACCGGCGGAAAGCCCGGAGATCGGGATCGAGCGCGATCTCGACCTGATGGCCCCCATCCGCGAACTCGCGGATATCCTGATCGATACCTCCGATCTCAACGTGCACCAGTTGCGCGCCGAGATCGAGCAATGGTTCAGCGTCGCGGGAAGCCCCCGGCTGGCGGTTTCGGTTCAGTCCTTTTCCTACAAGCGCGGTGTCCCCCGTGGTGTCGACATGGTGTTCGATTGCCGGTTCCTGTCAAACCCGTACTGGAACAGGGATTTGCGCGCGCTGGACGGTCGGGATCGCGAGGTCGGAGACCATATTCGTGCGGATGCCCGGTTTCAGCCGTTCTTTGAGCGGGTGCTCGACCTGACGCGTTTGCTGCTCCCGGCCTACGAGGAAGAGGGAAAATCGCATCTGTCGATCGCGTTCGGGTGCACCGGCGGACAACATCGGTCGGTTTTCCTTGCGGAAACCTTGGCCAAAGCCCTTGCGGATGATGGACAGCAGGTGTCAATTAGGCACCGCGAACGTTAACGACATGACAGGGACGAGAGGCCGGGTTGATCGGAATTGTGATCGTGGCGCACGGTGGGCTGGCAAAAGAGTTTCTTGCTGCGACCGAACATATAATCGGCAAGCCGGCCGGTATACGTGCCATCGGGATCGAGGCCGTTCACGACAGGGACGCTGTCGAGCAGGAAATCTGCGACGCCGCCGATGAGGTCGACACCGGTGACGGCGTCGTCGTGGCCGTCGACCTGCATGGCGGTTCGCCGTGCAATCTCGCGCTCAAGGCGGTGCGTCCGGACAACCGCCGCATCCTGTTCGGCATCAATCTGCCGCTTCTTGTCCAATTGGCGAAACATCGCGACGAACCGGTTGCGGATGCCGTGCGCATCGCTATCGACGCTGGCAAGAAGTACATCTATTCCAAGAATATAAGTTCCGAGTGAAAGCCCCAGATCAAGATGACCGAACGCAAATTCAAGATCGTCAATGAAAAGGGGCTGCATGCCCGTGCCTCGGCCAAGCTGGTCGAGGTGGTCGAAGGCTTCGATGCGCGCGCAGAGGTTTCTTGCGACGGTCTGTCCGCCTCGGGCGACAGCATCATGGGGCTTTTGATGTTGGCAGCGTCAAAGGGAAAGACTATTGACGTTCAGACCAGCGGTCCCGATGCTGAGGCACTTGCGGATGCGTTGGAAATACTGGTTGCAGACAAGTTTGGCGAGGGGTTCTGACGCCGTCTGGCGACAGGATAGCAGGATAAGCGATTTGGCGGACTCCACAGATCACACGCGCGACACCGCGCTGCCCGAGGCCGAGTCGCCCAAGGGCGAGGTATATGATCGCCGTACGCTGACCTATGCCAATTCCTTTGACGATCCCTGGACGTCGTTTGCGATCAAGGCGATCGAGTGGTGCACCGGCAAGATCACGATCTTGCGCATGGTCAGCGCTTTCGAGAAATCCAACGAGAAATACCGTGGTCAGAAATTCTGGCGCGGAGCGCTGAACGTCATGGGGATCGACCTTCTGACCCCGGAAGAGCAGCTTGCGAACATCCCCAAGGAAGGCCCGGTCGTCGTTGTGGCCAACCATCCGCACGGGATGGTCGACGGCATGATCTTTGCCGATCTTATCGGCCGCGTGCGGCAGGATTACCGGATTCTGACGCGGTCGGTACTGACGGGGCTGGATGAGGCCGCGACCTCGTTCATGATCCCGGTGCCCTTCCCGCATGATCCGGATGCCCAGAGAAAGATGGTCGAGATGCGCGCCGCCGCGATGGACCATCTCAAGAATGGCGGGGTCGTCGCGCTGTTTCCTTCCGGTGTGGTGATGTCCTCGGACAGTTGGTGGGGGGATCCGGTTGAACGGGAGTGGAACGTCTTTACCGCCAAGATGATCCGCCGCTCCAATGCCAGGGTGGTGCCGCTGTTCTTCCCCGGCCGTAACTCGCGGGCCTACCAGATCGCCTGCCAGGTTTCGCCGGTCCTGCGTCAGGGCCTGTTGCTGCATGAGATTGTCCGGTCCTGCAACAAACCGCAGGCCCCCGTGGTGGGTGAACCGATCAGCGACAAGGATATGGAACTGCTGGAAAAGGATCCGCGCGGCTTCATGGCCTGGCTGCGTCAGCACACGCTAGATCTCGGAAAATCCTGACCCCACGCATTGAAGATGGCGCAACCTTCGGCCTGTCAGACCGCTTGACGCGGCGACCGAAGTTCGTCACCGGGTCGGCACCGGCGCCTCGCCACGATAATCATAGAAGCCACGCTGGGTCTTGCGTCCCAGCCATCCGGCCTCGACATATTTGGTCAGGAGCGGGCAGGGGCGGTACTTGGTATCGGCCAGCCCGTCATGCAGCACGTTCATGATCGCAAGGCAGGTGTCGAGCCCGATGAAATCGGCGAGTTCCAGTGGACCCATCGGATGATTGGCGCCCAGCTTCATCGACTCGTCGATTGATTTGACGTTTCCGACGCCCTCATACAGCGTATAGACCGCCTCGTTTATCATCGGCATCAGGATGCGGTTCACGATGAAGCCGGGGAAATCCTCGGCGCTGGCAGCGGTTTTTCCAAGCCGGTCGACCACGCCGAGACACGCTTCGTAAGTCTGCTGGTCGGTGGCGATGCCGCGGATCAGTTCAACAAGCTGCATCACCGGCACCGGGTTCATGAAATGGAACCCCATGAACCGCTCGGGCCGGTCGGTCCGGCTGGCCAGCCGGGTGATCGAGATCGACGAGGTATTCGAGGTCAGGATGGTTTCCGGCTTCAGATGCGGTTGCAGATCCTCGAAAATCGCCTGTTTGACACTTTCCCGCTCTGTCGCGGCCTCGATGACCAGGTCGGTGGCCCCGACATCGGACAGCGCCAGCGTGGTTTCGATCCGTTTCATCGCCGCCTGCATATCGGCTTCGGCAATCTTGCCGCGCCCGACCTGCCGGCCCATGTTGCCGTCGATTCCGGCGATCGCAGCGTCCAGCGCGTCCTGGCTGACATCCGTCAGCATCACGTCATAGCCGGCCAATGCCATCACATGGGCAATGCCGTTGCCCATCTGCCCCGCCCCGATAACGCCGATTGACTTGATTGTCATGTGCCTGCCTTCCGCCTGGTATCGCCCGACCATATCGGTGCCGGACGGTCAGGGACAAGGGGCAGCGTTCAATTCAGTTTGCATCAAATTCGCAGGTTAGCCGAATCGCAACGTCTTCGCCGTAAAACGGGAAACGGGTGAACAGAAAATGGGTGGCTATCATGAGTTTTGAGGTTTCAGGCGCGCGTGCGCTGGCCGACATTCCCTGTCGATACGGAACGTCGCGATTGCTGGTCAGGGGGCCACGCAGGTCCCTGCGAGAGCCGTATATCGCGTTTCTCGGCAGCAGCGATACATATGGCTGCTTTGTCGCGCATCCGTTCGTGGCGTTGACCGAGGCGGAAATCGGTATGACCTGCGTCAATCTGGGCTGTGCGAATGCGGGGGTCGATGCCGTGCTGAACGATCCGGACGTGATCGGGATTGCGGCATCTGCCAGGTTTTCCGTGGTACAGATCAGCGGGGCGCAGAACATGTCAAACGCGCTTTACCGGGTGCATCCGCGCCGGAATGACAGGTTCCTGTCGGCCTCTGCAAGGTTGCGGTCGATCTATCCCGAAGTGGATTTTACCGATTTCCACTTCAACAAGCACATGTTGACCACCTTGCATGAGCTGTCCGCCGAGCGGTTCCGCATGGTGCGGCAGGAAATTCAGCGCGCGTGGCTGGCCCGTATGCGGGTCTTGCTGGAACGGCTCGGGGCACAGACCCGGCTGTTGTGGCTGCGCCGCGCGCCGGTGGACGCCGATAGCGCGTTGGGCGAAGATCCGTTTTTGATCACCGCGGCGATGGTGGACGAACTGGCCGATCTGTCTGGCGGTGTGATCGAGGTCGGCGTCACGCCGGCTGGTCAGTCTGATGATCTTGATGGCATGTTCTATGGCCCGTTGCAGGCACCGATTGCGGAACTGTCACTCGGCCCATGCGCACATGAGGCCATCGCCGGCCAACTGGCTGCAAACCTCCGGACGGTTCTTTGATGGAATGGCCCGACGGAGCAGGCGGGCCATTCCCGGATCAACGTTCCGTCACGCTCAGACAATCTTGACGATCTGCTTGCCGACATTCTTGCCCTGAAGCAGGCCCATGAACGCGTCCGGCGCGTTTTCGAGCCCTTCCGCGATGTCTTCGAGAAAGGCGATTTCACCGGCGGCGACCTTCGGTCCGACCTCGGCCAGGAATGTGGGGTAGCGGTCCCAATGGTTGGAGATGATAAAGCCGTTCACGGACAGGAACCTGACCAGGATCGTCCGCCAGACGGCGGGAGCGGTCAGCCCCTGATCCGACGCGCCCGCACCAAGACCGCCGGCATTGTACCAGGAGATCATGCCGCAGATCGGGATGCGCCCGTGATTGTTCATCAGCGGCAGCACCGCTTCCAGCACCTTGCCGCCGACATTCTCGAAATAGATGTCGATCCCGTCCGGACAGGCATCGGCGAGCGCCTTGCGCAGGTCCGATGCGCTGTCATAGGCGCGGTGGTCAAGGCAGGCGTCAAAGCCGAACGTCCCGGTTGCCAGCTTGCACTTGTCGGCGCCGCCCGCGATGCCGACCGCGCGCAGGCCCATTGATTTCGCGACCTGCCCGACCATCGAACCGACCGGACCGGTTGCCGCCGCGACGACGAGTGTTTCGCCCGCCTTGGGCCGGCCATATTCGGTCAGCCCGTGCCAACCGGTGAATCCCGGCATGCCGAGCACCCCAAGTGCTGCCGTGATCGGTCCCTGTGCCGGATCGAGCTTGCGCAGCATCTTTGCCGGTTGCACCGCGTGGGTGGCCCATCCCAGCATGCCAAAAACGAAGTCACCGGGTTTGTAGTCGGGACTGTTCGAAGCAATGACCTCTCCGACGCCGCCGGCCTCCATCGTCCCGCCGATCGGGACCGGATCCGCGTAGGATTTCGCGTCGTCCATGCGGCCGCGCATATAGGGGTCGAGCGAAATGTAGTGAACCCTGACGAGAACCTCGCCCTCGCCGGGTACCGGCATGGGTTTCGCTTCGTAGTTGAAATTTTCGGCCGTGGGGGCGCCGCTCGGGCGGCTGGCCAATGCGATGTGATGCATCTGGTCGGGCATGGAACTGTCCTTTTTCCGGTCTGCCTGCACGGTGCCGCTCCCTGCGCGTTTTGACAAGAGGGGCGACCGCAACGTCACGTCCCCAGAGATCGCTTGGCAAGCCCGCCCGCGCAGCGTATATGCGCGGCCTGACCCGGACAGGAGCGTCGTGACATGGTAGGCAGTGCAAATCTCAACGTGATGATCAAGGCCGCGCGCAAGGCGGGCCGGTCCCTGGTCAAGGATTTTCGCGAGGTCGAGAACCTGCAGGTGTCGATGAAGGGCGCGGGTGATTTTGTCTCTAGGGCCGATATCGCCGCGGAAGCGATCATCAGGAAGGAACTTCTGGAGGCGCGGCCGACCTATGGATGGGTGGCCGAGGAAGGTGGTGCAATCGAGGGCAAGGATCCGACACGGCGCTGGATCGTCGATCCGCTCGACGGGACCACGAATTTCCTGCATGGTCTTCCGCATTGGGCGGTGTCGATCGCGCTTGAGCACAAGGGCGAGATCGTCGCCGGCGTGATCTTTGACGCTGCCAAGGACGAGATGTTCGTCGCCGAGAAGGGTGCAGGCGCCTGGATGAACGATACACGGTTGCGGGTGTCCGGACGGCACCGGATGATCGAGAGCATCTTTGCCACCGGCCTACCCTTCGGAGGGCGCCCAGAGCTGCCGAATACGCTCCAGGAACTCGCGCGGCTGTTGCCTGCCTGTGCCGGGGTGCGCCGTTGGGGCGCGGCGTCGCTGGACATGGCCTATGTCGCGGCGGGGCGCTATGACGGCTACTGGGAGCGGCAGCTGAACGCCTGGGACATGGCGGCGGGGATCGTCATCGTGCGTGAGGCGGGCGGTCTGATCCAGCCGATGGATCCGAAAGGACACATACTCGATGACGGTGCCGTGGTCTGCGCCAATGAGGCGATTTTCGACAGTTTCGCGAAAGTCGTTCGCGGCTAGGCGCGGGGCTGGTGACGGGTGCCTCCGGCGGGAGTATTTTTCGCAAAGATGAAGAGGCGGGATCGGAATCCGAGTCCACTGTCACTTTCGGCGGATTTTCGGAATTCTGCTTTCGTTCAGGCGGTACTGGGCTTCGGGATGGGGTGGCCTGCCGCGGGTCTGTTGCCAGAAGCCCGGTCCGCCGAGGCGTAGCCAGAGCGGCGTGATCAGGATCAGCCCGATCACGAACCCCCCGGCATGGGCCCAGTAGGCGACGCCACCGGCATCCGGGTCGGCCCCGAGCCCGCCCACGAACTGGATCCCCAGCCACGCAACGAGCACGAGCCATGCGGGGGTGGCGAAGATACGAAAAAAGATGATCAGCACGACGACTACGTCTACGCGCGCGCGTGGAAAGAGCAGCAGGTAGCCACCCATGACGCCGGCAATGGCGCCGGATGCGCCGACGGTCAGCACGTTTGAATGGGGCGCGACCCAGACATGCGCAAGACCGGCACCGACGCCGCATGCGAGGTAGAAGGCGAGGAACTTCAGGTGCCCGAGCTCATCCTCCAGGTTGTCGCCGAAAATCCAGAGGAACAACATGTTGCCGATCAGATGCATCCAGCCCGCATGCAGGAACATCGAACTGAACAGGGTATGATAATCCATGCCCCTGCTGATGTTCGCGGGGATCATCGCCCATTTTCCGAACAGCGCGTAGAGTGCCTGATCATCGTTCAGGATGCCCGCATATGTCAGGAAGATCAGTATGTTGGCCGCCATCAGGGTATAGACGACATAGGGCGTTCGCCCGGACGGGTTGTGATCGCGGATCGGGAACATGCCGCGACGCTGTCCCGAAAGCGGGGCGGGGTCAAGTGGGGACCCGCCGGTGGCGGTCGCGGGACAGGTTTTCAGCCGGCACCGAAAACCTGCCAATCGGCCGGACGATCGGCAGGTTCCGGTCCCTAGGCGTTGCCGCCGAGCAGCGCCGCGTTGCCGCCCGCTGCGGTGGTGTCGACACAGACGTGCCGTTCGCCCATCACGCGGGCGATGTCGGGTGTGCCCGGGATCAGCGGAACGATCGCGCCATCGCGGTTCGCCAGAGCCCGTTCGATTTCGCGCGCCGTTTCGGCGTCGCCCCACCACAGCACCCCACCGATGCCGCGCAGGCTGGTCAGCGAGGCGGGGTCCACCTGGCCGTCGCAGCGGATTGCCCGGCCGCCCAGCAGGTGAACTGCGCGCAGCTGTGCGTCGGCAGCTTCGGCGCCGGGGCCCATGCACAGCAGCGGATCGCGCGGCACAAGACTGAGCCGGTTGGACTCACCTGTTGGTCCGGGCAGAATGCAGGGAGCCGGTTGCGCCTTGCCACCGGTGGGGGCGGGAAGGCTGTCGGCGGGTTTTGTCCAGCCGGACGCGGCCTGTTGTCGATCCGGCGCGCAGAACCGGGGCATATAGTTCGGTCCGCCGGCCTTGGGTCCGGTGCCGGACAGGCCCTCGCCGCCAAAGGGCTGGCTGCCGACAATTGCGCCAATCTGGTTGCGGTTGACATAGATGTTGCCGGCGTGAATCGCATCGGTGACATGCTGCACGCGGTCGTCGATCCGCGTGTGCAGGCCAAAAGTGAGGCCATACCCTGTGGCGTTGATATCTGCGATTACCTTGTCGAGTTGCCCCGAACGAAAGCGCACGACATGCAGGACCGGGCCGAAAATCTCGCGTTCGAGGCTGCCGATCCCGTCAATCGAGATCATGGTCGGGGCGACAAAAGTGCCACCTGCGGGCGGCCGCAGTTCCTTGATGACCCGGCCGTCATTGCGTGCCGCGTCAATATGAGCGCTGATGCTCTTGTAGGCCGGTTCGTCTATGACGGGGCCCGAGTCGGTGGAGAGCAGCCACGGATCGCCCAGCGAGAGGGCGTCCATCGCCCCCTTGAGCATGGTCAGCAGATCCTCGGCCACGTCTTCCTGGACGTAGAGGCAACGCAGGGCCGAGCAGCGTTGGCCGGCTGATTGGAACGCGCTTTCGACAATGGATTGTACCGCCTGTTCCGGGAGCGCTGTGCTGTCGACGATCATGGCGTTCAACCCGCCGGTCTCCGCGATCAGCGGCGCGCCGGGGGCGAGGTTGTCGGCCATGGCCGCGCGGATTTTAAGGGCGGTGGCGGTCGAACCGGTAAAGGCCACACCATCAACACGTGGATCCGAGGTCAGCGCGGCACCGACGGGCCCCTCTCCCGGCAACAGTTGCAGGGCCGCAACCGGCACTCCGGCACGGTGCAGCAGGGTCACCGCGAAATGTGCGATCAGCGGTGTCTGCCCGGCCGGTTTGGCAAGCACGGCATTGCCGGTTGCCAGCGCCGCCGCGATCTGGCCGGTGAAGATCGCCAGGGGGAAATTCCAGGGGCTGATGCAGGTAAAGGTGCCCGCCGGGGCCGCATCGGGTATGTTGGCGGCGTAGTAGCGCAGGAAATCAACCGCTTCGCGCAGTTCCGCGACGCCGTCGCGCATGGTCTTGCCCGCCTCTCGCGCGAGCAGGGCAAAGATCTCGCCATAATGCTCCTCGTAGAGGTCGGCCGCCGCGTTGAGGATCGCGGCGCGCTCTGCGGTGGGTGCGGCCCAGGGCTGCGCTGCGGCAAGGGCGGTTTTGATGTCCGCCGCGCTTGCCGGAGCAACGGTTCCCGTTTGCGTGCCATTGGCCGGGTTGATGACCGGCTGCACCGCATCCGGCGCCACGCTGCCCGCGACGAGCGGCACGGCGGCCCAGTTGTGGTTTCTGAATCCGTCCCGCGCCTCTTCTATCATGGTCAGTGTCGGTGCATGGGTCAGGTCAAAGCCGCGCGAGTTCGGCCGTTCCGGTTGATAGAGATCCGCGCCGGTCGTCAGGGATCGGGTATCTCTCCCGATCTGTTCGAACGGATCGGCGGCGACGGTCTCCGGCGGCACGTTTTCATCGACGATCTGGTTCACGAACGAGCTGTTGGCGCCGTTTTCCAGCAGGCGGCGCACCAGATAGGCCAGTAGATCACGATGCGCGCCCACGGGGGCGTAGATCCGGCAGCGCGTGGTATTCTGCGTCTTGACGATCTGATGCAGGGTTTCGCCCATGCCATGCAGGCGCTGGAATTCGAACGCGGTCTTGTCGGTTGCCATATGCAGGATCGCGGCCACGGTATGCGCGTTGTGCGTCGCAAATTGCGGATAAATCCGGTCGGTCATCGCCAGCAGTTTCCGGGCATTGGCAATGTAGGAAACATCGGTGATCGGCTTGCGGGTAAAGACCGGAAAGGCGGTCATCCCATCCACCTGCGCGCGCTTGACCTCGGTATCCCAGTAGGCGCCCTTGACGAGGCGCACCATGATGCGGCGGTCGTGGCGGCTGGCCATGTCATAGAGTGCGTCGATCACGGTTCCGGCGCGCGGGCCATAGGCCTGCACGACCACGCCGAACCCGTCCCATCCGGCAAGCGCCGGTTCGCTGAGCACAAGGTCGATCACGTCGAGCGACAGAGCGAGGCGGTCGGCCTCTTCGGCATCTACGTTCAGGCCCATCCCGGCGGATTTCGCCAGCAACGCCAGCGAGCGCAGGCGCGGGACGAGGTCGGACATCACGCGGGCTTCTTGTGCCACCTCGTAACGCGGATGCAGAGCAGAGAGCTTGACGGAAATCCCCGGGTTGTCGCGGATGTCTCCGGACGTGCAGGCCGCTGCAATGGCCGAGATCGCGCGGGAGTAGCTGAGGTGATACCGGGCGGCATCCGCCTCGGTGCGGGCGGCTTCCCCCAGCATGTCATAGCTGTAGGTATATCCCTTGGCCTCCATGCCGGCGGCGCGTTTCATCGCCGAGTCGATGGTTTCGCCCAGCACGAACTGACGCCCCATTTCCTTCATGGCGCGGGTGGTGGCGGTGCGGATCACCGGTTCGCCCAGTCTCTTCATGGCACCGCGCAGGGCACGCACGGGGCTTGGCCGGTCATCGTCCAATACCTTGCCGGTCAGCATCAGCGCCCAGGTCGAGGCATTCACGAGCGACGACGAGGAGTGGCCCAGGTGCTTGCCCCAGTCACTTGGCGCGATCTTGTCCTCGATCAGCGCATCGATCGTGTCCGCATCGGGCACGCGCAGCAACGCCTCGGCGAGACACATCAACGCGATCCCTTCATCGGTGGACAGGCCATACTCGGCGAGGAACACTTCCATCAGCCCCGGTGCGGTGCTGGCGCGGATGTTGCGCACAAGATCGGCGCCAGCAGCGCAAATTGTGCTGCGGTCGGCCTCGCTCAACCCGGCCTCGGCGATGAGACGGGCGACAACAGCGGATTCATCCGCGAATTTTTCGGCATCGATGCGGTGACGAAGGGGAAGGGGTGCGTTCATGTCTGGCCTCCGGGTTGTTGGCGCAATATACCGGGTAAAATGCGGGCAAGTGGCCCGATTGTGCAAGTTATGCGGGCGAATGGCCCGAAAGATGAGCGTATTGCAATGCAAACAGACCGTTCGGATATCGACGGATATGATCGCAAGATTCTCGAGGTGCTGTCGCAGGAGGGACGTCTGAGCATCGCCGATCTCGCGCGGCGAATCGGGCTGAGCAAATCCCCGACGCAAACCCGCCTGCGGCGGCTGGAGCGTGACGGGATCATCACCGGCTATCGGGCTCTGATCGACCCCATCCGCCTGGGGCTGGACCATGTGGCGTTTGTCGAAGTGCGCCTGCATGACACCCGGGAAGCGGCGCTGGCTGCATTCAACACCGCCGTGGCAAAGATCGGCGAGATCGAACAGGTTCATCTCATCGCGGGGAAATTCGACTATCTCATGAAGATCAGAACCCGGTCCATGACCGAATACCGGATCGTCCTGGCCGAAAAGATCTCCACGTTGCCCCACGTCGCCGGCACGTCGACCTATGTTGCGATGCAGGCGGTCAAGGAGGATGCGTTACTCGCGCCGCCCGGCAATGCGAAGTGAGCCGTACAGGACAGTCAGGTGCGTTGGTGGAGACAGCGGATTTACCAGTGCAGGATTCGCAGGTAACGGGACCGGTCGTACCGAGGTGAGAAGATAGATGAACCCAACCTTCACAATCCGGCCCAAGGATCGTTGAGATGTCTGACCCCTTGCAGTAACAATGGCCCGCATGCGGGCGTGATGGAATGGTAGACGCAAGCGACTTAAAATCCTGCTTTCCGAGCAGAAAAGCGTAACGATTACATAGCCGTATGGCCCATATGGCGAGCGGCGGCCATACATAAGCCATCTATACCTAATTGATTGGCCTGAAAGGGATTGGTAGAAGGCAGTTTCGGACCCGTCACCCCACGTGGTGAAATTGGTAAACACTGGAGACTTAAAATCTCCCGCCGTAAGGCTTCCCGGTTCAAGTCCGGGCGTGGGGACGGTTCGAAACTCAATTGAAAGCCTGCCACATGTAGATGCAACATCCACTTCCTTGTGCTACCCCTAGTGAGGTAGCAGGGAATCGGATGGGCTCACAGTTGAACGCAGAAGAACAAAAATACTTGGACATTGTTCTTACCCCTATTCGTGTCTGCGCAACCTATAAGCCCAAATTTGGCCAAGGGCTTGGCGATGGCCTTACGGTGTAGCAGTTTCAAGACCTGTATTGTGGCGACACGTTCTATGCAGGGTTTGGCCTAGACAACCCCATGGTGTATAAGCGGCGCAAAGGAAAGTCGTTGCTGATGTCGGGGTGCTTGCCGGCCCGTCCATGCGGCTCGTTTGACCGCCTGGATTCGTAATGTGGATTCTTTAACGGTTGAGTTCTGCAACACGCGATTCATCGCGCAAAGGCAGATTGGAGCAAAGTCAGCGCATTGGCATTGGCGGATGCGGCGTTTCTCGACGCTGCGATTTGAGATCTGGCAAGGAATAATTGTGTCATTCGTTCAACATTCGCTTTTTTGGAGAATTGCGTGACCGTATCGTCTCCGGTTACCGAACGGGTCTTTTCGCGCAGGATTTCGTGTTGTTGGTCTATGTCGATCTGACCGAAAGATGCAGGCAGCCCCAACGCGGTTTCGAACATTGTTCTGAGCGGCGGTAATCCCATGAGGGTGAACCACTTGGCTTCGTCGCTCATGTTTTCAGCCGCGAGACTTGTCAGTTCACGCTGCGCGAACATTGCTATGCGCATCGTGTCGTCCTGTTCTCCGACCGATACCTCGAAAGATTGAATCTTGTACTCGTCAGCGATTGTCGACATTTTTCGCGGATCGGATGTTGTATTCAGTTCTGCCGGCCCGAACCCGAATGCGGCACTGAACCGTTTGTAGCGATCATCGGTCAATCTGTTGGCAAGGGCATCATCACTGACCGTGCCGTCTTCAAGTATTTTCCGGATAAAATACGTGTTGTTCAGATCGTGGCGAAGCCCGAAAGCGCCGAGAGCGACGGAGAGGAGGCGTCGATCGCTGACCAGAGCCTCAGCGCTTTTGACATCGCCGATGTTCTCCTGGAAGTAGTCGACATCCCGTGAAATCTGGGCGGTTTTCGAGAAGGTTTCGAACTGAGACTCGTAGGTGCGTTGAAGAAAATTCCAGCCTGCGATTCCCGAGCCAACTATGACGGGCTGGAAGGTCATGACGGACGCGCTGCCATAAGCCGGTCTTCGCGGGGCATGAGGCTGCGCAGTGCTTTGAGGCACCGGTAGTGGTGCTGTGCTATGAGGGCATCTGTCGCCTCGGTCAGTGAGGCGCGGCTGTCTGCATCGGTAAAGACCTGGCTAAGTTCTTCGATGCGGCGCAAAAGGCCATGGCGCGCAGTCTCCGGGTCGCTGTCGCCGGTCAATATCAACTGTGCGGCATAGCAGACCCGTCTTACCGGTGTAGTCGCTTCGTCCGGGTGGATCGCGTCACGTAACCGGAGTATGTTAGCATCGGGCGTCACGATCGAGAGCCGACTGCGCCGATCACCGTTTTCGATGACAGCACCGTTGACGAGTACGCGTTCCTTCGGGGCGAGTTTCAGGATTAATCCGCTCATGATCTCATGTTCCGCCTCTCAGGCCACGCAGAATGGCCGTGTTGATCTCGAGCAGCGGTTCGCTGTTTGCTTGCCGGGCCAGAACCTTGCTGGTGTGTTGATTTGTGAACTCGGCAAGATACAGGATCCGGGCCTTGAGTTCCGAAGGCAGGGCGTTTCCCTTGTCGGCGACATCGATGGCAAATATCGTCCAGATCTTGCGATTGTCATTGAGTGCTTCGGCGAGTGCCGCGAACCCGGCTGTTCCCTTGGCCTCTGCCGCGCGAATGCGCGTCGTGATGCGGGCAATCGCCTCGTACTCGGTGCCTCTTGTTGTGCGTGTCGGAGCCGATGCGGCGGAATAGGCGCGATGCGCCTGGGACAGGGCGTTCAAATCAGGACCTCACATATCTGAGTGCTTCAGAAGAGAAGTCGGGGCGCGTGACGCCCCGACCGGTACCGTGGTGGCGTTAACGGAAGAGCGACAGGATGGTCTGCGGCGCCTGGTTGGCAATCGACAGGGCCTGTACGCCGAGCTGTTGCTGCGTCTGGAGGGCTTGCAGGCGGGCCGATGCGGCTTCCATGTCGGCATCCACGAGACTGCCGATGCCGGATTTCATGGCGTCCATCACCTTGCCTACAAAGACATTCTGATCCGAGATGCGCTTGGCAGATGCACCGAGCGCCGCTGCGCCATCCACGGCGGTCTGGATGTGCGCTTCAAGTGCCGTGATCGATGCAGCCGCGGTCGTGGCATCACTTACGTCGATGTCGCTCAGGTCGAGGTTGGAGGTGAAATCCACCGCCGCCACAGTGATCTCGGAAACCGTGATTGCGCCGGTATTGTCGCGATCGATCGACGAGGTCACCGTCAGATCCACGCCGTCGTCATTCAAGAGATTCATGCCGTTGAACTGCGACGCGTTGATGATCGACGTCACCTGTGCAATCGATTCGTTGATATCGGCAGCCAACTTGGTGTAGTCGACGTTTTCGCCGGTGGCTGCGACGACCTTTTCTTTCATGTCACTCAGAACATTCGTGATCTGTTCGGCACCTGCGGATGCAACGGCCACGGTGGATTCACCGAGCGCCAGTGAATCGGACACGGCCTGAAAACCGCTCACGTCAGATTCCATCACTTTCGAGATTGCCCAGATGGCCGAGTTGTCCTTGGCCGAGCCGACGTCCTTGCCGGTGGAAATCTGGTCCTGGGTTTTGGCGAGGTTGGAGTTGATGGATTTCAGGGTCTGGAGTGCAACCATTGCACTGTTGTTTGTCAGAATGCTCGACATGGCATTGTTCCTTTGGTCATTGGGCAAGTTTTACCCGGTTTCATGCCGCCCTTTCGGGTGGCCCAAATGTCTTTCTGACGATTGCGAGCGCCGTGCTTTCGGCTTCGCGCCACCTTTGTTTCAGATGCCCCCTGACCATGCGTGCGATGTCCTAATGGAATCCTAAACAGACCGGTCAAGACGCATTGCATTTAACTCAAAATGCGTATCACGCGCGTTTCTCGAGGTTTGAATCGACAGAGCTGCCAAAGGTCTGTCGTTTGCCCCGGTGGTCGTAGGTTTCAAAGCCGGAACGCACGCGTCTCAACTCTGCCATGCGGTCTGCAACTGCCCGGATGCCTTCCAGTGCGCTGTTCAGCAGTGCTTGATTACGGGTCACCTTCTGATGAATCGCCTCGAGAGGAGTGCGATCTTCGACTGGCAACTTGTTGATCCTGTCGATCAATTGCTCTTTGGTCGTCATCAGGATTTCAATCTGATCCAATTGTCCGGCGAGCAGTGCTTCGCGTTCGCGGTCCAGAAGTTCATCAAGCGAATCGATAATTTCCTGGCGGTTTTCATCCGTCATGTTGTGAGTCCTTCAGTGCATTGAATAGTGATTCAGCAAGTCCGACGCCGCCTGATTGCGCGATCTGTTCCGCTTGGGCCCGGACCAGCAGCGACGCATATTGATCTTCGCCGGCTCCGCCGCCCATGGCATCGCGTGATTTCCCAAGGCCAGCGGATTTCAGCATTTCGGTCAGAAACGCGGCCTCGAGCTCGGTTGCCGCCTGTCGCAGTGCTGCGTCGGGTCCGGTCCTTGGGGCGATGGTCGTGGAAAGGGAAATTGGAGTCATGGGATACCTCGAATTGGCGGAATTTTTTCAAGACTGATGCCCATCGGGTTAAAATATCGGTAACCGATTTGCTTGATCGTCGTGTCATCAAGAGAGAATTCTGGTGACATATGCAGTTAACATCCCTTCTTATCCCCGATGCGGTCAAAACGTTGGGGGAGCCTGTTTCAGGGGCCGCTCTTGAGGCTGCTGATGCTCATGGGAAAGCCACGTTTGAGGCTGCGTTCTTTCAGGCGTCTGTTGCCGATGCGCATCCCGTTCTGTCCGGGACCGCTGAGGTGTCTGACGCCGAGGATGAAGCGGAAACAGCGGAAGCGGGCGATATCTTGGAACCCTGTGATCCGGGCGACGGCGTGCATGCAGATGAAGAATGCGCGCACGATGTGGCGGAGACTGACTCGCCGCGCGATGATCCTGAACCGAGGCGTGGGCATGAAGCGGAAAATGACGTCGCCGTGAAACAGGTGCCCGTCGAAACCGGTGCCGGGATTCCGGTTGTCAAGGAACCCGCAGGCGTGCACGACGCAGGAGAACGGACCGAAACCGAACCACCAACATCCGAGCGCGCGCTTCTGGGCGATGACGACGCAATCACGCTGCCAAAGCGGTTGGATCGCAAGGCTACGGATCACCCGATCCGATATGAGCACGCCACCGAACCCACCGGCAGGTCCGGCGCGACCGAGGAGGGGTCGCTTGTGTCGGCATCACGGGGCGAAAATGTTGCGGCGAAATCAGTTGGAAAATTGATCGGAGAGACCGTCTCTCTTGGACATGGGGCAGCTGAAGCGCCCCTTCCTGTCGAAGAAACTGCCTATGCGGGTGCTCCGGTATCAGAATCCATTCAGCCGATTCTGATGAGCGGGAGCTATCGCCCGGAGAACACGTACCATGCGGGTGCTCCTGTTGACATGCGGGCTCTTGTTCGCAAGTCCCAGGAGAATACGTTGCATTCGCCACTTCCACGAGATTTGGAAGGCGATGTCGGTCTTGATCACGCTGCCTCTGTCGGACTGCCGTCACGCGCGGACGCGCAAGCGATGATGCCTGCGACCACGGAGTCTGTTGCCCATACGATTGCAAGCAGTCCTGCCGTGCCGCCTTCTCCGGTTTCCTTGGTCACTCCCGCCGAGACCGACCTGATGGTTGATCCAGGGGGACATGCAGGTGATGTGGCCGACGCGCAGATTTTGCGATCCAGCGCAACGGCCGGCACCGCATTGCAAGCAACGACGGATGCCATCGTGGCCCGCCCGGAAGCCGTGCGACACGCTGCCGCTCAGGCCGTTGAAATTCTTGCGAAAGAACCCGGCAAGACCGTGGAAATCGCTCTCAATCCCGAGGAGCTTGGTCGGGTCCGGCTGTCACTGTCGACGAGCGATGCGGGAATGACAGTGTCAATCGTGTCGGAGCGGCCAGAGACGCTTGACCTGATGCGCCGTCATATCGATCAACTTTCCCAGGAATTTCAGAGACTCGGTTATCAGCAGACAAGTTTCGAGTTCAGCGGCGAAGCTTCGAATGGTGACGAAAGTGCCCCGGGAAAAGAGCTTGTGGACCATGACGGTGCCCATGTTACGGATGAAATGCAGACCGCCACTCCAACCCGCCTGGTGCAGACTGGGCTAGACCTGAGGCTCTGAACATGACCGAGATCACGACTTCTCCCGCCGCCGCTACGGCGGCCACCGCGGCAGGCGCAACTTCCGCAACATCCGGCGCGACCGGCAGCACCGGGCTGACCTCGGATTTCGAGACATTTCTCAAGATGTTGACGGCGCAGGCCCGCTATCAGGATCCGCTGGAGCCAATCGATTCGACCGAATACGCCGCGCAGCTGGCACAGTTCTCGATGGTCGAGCAGCAGGTTCAGACAAACGATACCCTGAGTGCGCTGTTCGCCCGGATGGATTCGTCCAACATGGCGTCTCTCGCGGGATGGGTCGGGATGGAGGTCCGGGCCGACACCCCTGTTTACTTTGACGGGCAGCCGGTAACCGTATCTCCCGGCGTCGCCGCAACGGCGGATGCGGCCTATCTGGTGGTGACCGGACCGGATGGGCGCGAGGTTCAGCGGACTGAAATCGACTTGTCCGCCGAGCCGGTCGAGTGGGCTGGTGTCGATAGCAGCGGAGCGCCATTTGCCAGCGGCGTCTATACATTCTCGGTGGACAGCTTCCGCAACGGAGACAAGATCGAACCCGGCGTGACCGAGGTCTACGGACGCATCACCGAAGCGCAATTCGAGGGCAACGACGTGATGTTGGTGCTCGATGGGGGACCGGCGATTGCGGCGAATGACGTATCCGCACTTCGGCAGGGAAACTGACACGCGCCAGTCTTACGACATCTGGCCGGGTGCCGCCGTCCGGGGAGGCCCGAACCAGACTGATCGACATGCCAGGGCTCTTTCTGATGCGTGGTAGCTGATTGCCCGTTGCCTCGCGCTTGTACCGCAGGCATTAAGGCCCGGATGGCAAAGCAGCTCGATTATCATACGATCCACGAGATCTTTACCCGCTTTCACGCGGCGGAACCCGAACCCAAGGGTGAACTCGATCACGTGAACGCCTACACGCTGGTTGTCGCGGTGGCGTTGTCGGCCCAAGCGACAGATGCTGGCGTCAACAAGGCGACGCGCAAGTTGTTCCAGGTCGTGACAACCCCCCAACAGATGCTTGAATTGGGCGAAGAACGGCTGATCGAGCATATCAAGACCATTGGGCTGTACCGCAACAAGGCTCGGAACGTGATGAAGCTGTCCCGGATTCTTGTCGAGCAGTACGGAGGAGAGGTGCCGAACTCACGCGCTGCGCTGCAATCGTTGCCCGGTGTCGGGCGCAAGACGGCGAATGTCGTGCTCAACATGTGGTGGCACTACCCGGCACAGGCCGTCGATACCCATATTTTCCGCTTCGGAAATCGCAGCGGCGTCGCGCCGGGCAAGGATGTGGATGCAGTCGAGCGTGCCATCGAAGACAATATTCCGGTTGATTTCCAGCAACATGCCCATCATTGGATGATCCTGCATGGGCGCTATCACTGCAAGGCGCGCAAACCGATGTGCCCCACATGTCTGATCCGCGACCTGTGTCAGTACGAGGACAAGACCGTATGAGCAATTACGACCTGGTGGGCATCGGCAATGCCGTTGTCGATGTCATCACCCAAGCCGATGACAGCTTTCTTGATCACATGGGAATCGAGAAGGGGATCATGCAACTGATCGAACAGGACCGTGCCGAACTGCTGTACGGTGCCATGGACGGTCGCGTGCAAACGCCGGGCGGTTCGGTTGCAAACACGATTGCCGGGGCCGGTGCCCTCGGGTTGGAAGCGGCGTTTATCGGTCGGGTCCGCGACGATGCGCTTGGCCGTTTCTATGCCGACGCAATGAACGAAAACGGGATCGATTTCGTCAATCCACCTGTATCCGGCGGCGAATTGCCCACGTCTCGTTCCATGATCTTTGTCTCGCCGGACGGCGAGCGGTCGATGAACACCTATCTCGGGATCTCCACCGGCCTGACCTCTGACGATGTGCCGCGCGCGGTTACGAGCAAGGCAAAGATCATGTTTCTGGAGGGGTATCTTTTCGACCATGATGCCGGCAAGAGCGCGTTTCGCGAGGCTGCGCGCGCGACGCGTGCGGGCGGTGGCAAGACCGGGATTTCCATTTCCGACGCGTTTTGCGTGGATCGGCATCGCGCGGATTTCCTGTCTCTGATCCAGCATGATCTGGATTTCGTCATCGGCAACGAAGCCGAGATTCAATCGCTTTTCGAGACCGACCATCTGGGAGATGCGCTGATGATGACCGCCGCGTTGTGTCCCCTTGTGGTTTGCACGAGATCGGGCGATGGCGTGACGGTGATGGAGGGCACCACGCGTCTGGATGTTCCGGTTGAACGTGTCAAACCGGTTGACGCAACGGGCGCAGGAGATCAGTTCGCTGCCGGGTTCCTGTTTGGCATGGCGCAGGGGCGTGACCTTGAGACCTGTGCGCGGATCGGCTGTGTCTGCGCCAGCGAGGTGATTTCGCATATTGGTCCGCGCCCGGAAGCCGACATGCCGAAACTGCTGCGCGAAAACGGCTTTTTGTGACGCCATGCTCACGGATGGGTATCATGACATCCCGGCGGGCAAGGTCGCGTCGATCGTCACGCATCTGGAAATGCGCGAACGGGTTGCAACACGTCCGGCGCGCGTGCCGGAGGGGCTGAAGCTGGAGCAGGTGACGCAGCCCGCGCCCGATTGGTATCGCGATCTGTTCATGCGGATCGGCGGGTTGGATTGGCTCTGGTTTTCGCGGCTTGGGCTGGACGATGCTGCGCTTGGTGAAATCCTGGATGATCCGCAGGTCGAACTCTATGCGCTGATGCGCGATGGCACCGCGCATGGGATGGTCGAGCTCGATTTTCGCCAGCCGGATGAGTGTGAACTGGCATTTTTCGGCGTCACCTCCGAACTGATCGGGCAGGGTGCCGGTCGGTACATGATGAACCATGCGATCACCACAGCGTTCGCCCGCCCTATTTCCCGCTTTCATGTGCATACCTGCACGCTCGACGCGCCACAGGCGCTCGGCTTTTATCAAAACTGCGGTTTCGTTGCATATCGCCAGCAGGTTGAGATCGCGAATGATCCGCGCCTGAACGGACAATTGCCGCTTGATGCGGGCGCACATGTGCCGATTTATCCGCTGCCATAGTCCAGAGAGCGCTGCCTGCCGCTGACGCTGAGAGATAGCGACCCGGCGCAAATAAAAGCGGTTCTTTTCGTCGGCTGGACGCATGGCGATCATTATTTCGACGAGCAGCGGAACGGGCCGGAACGATATTGCTGATGAGTGTCAGAGGCGCGGGCCGAATTCCGCGAGAACCTGTTCATAGACCGCGCGCTTGAACGGCACGATCGCCTGCACCAGCTGATCCGACGGCTGCCAGCGCCAGACGGTGAATTCGGGGTGACGGGTTGCGATGTCGACCTGTTCGTCGCGGCCAAGAAAGCGCATCAGGAACCATTTCTGTTCCTGTCCGCGATAGCGTCCCTTCCAGATATGCGGCACGATGTCATGCGGCAGATCATAGGGCAGCCAGTTTTCGGTTTCGCCAATGATCTCGACCAGATCCGAGGTGACCCCGGTTTCTTCCCACAGCTCGCGAAGGGCGGCATCCTTCGGCGATTCGCCCTTGTCCACGCCGCCCTGGGGCATTTGCCATGCTTCGGTATGGCGATCATTGCGCTGGCCGACGAAGACATCGCCATTGTCATTGACCAACATGATGCCGACACATTTTCGATAGGGCAGTTTTGCGATCTCGTCGGGGGTCATTTTCGTGCTCCTGCGATAGTGCCTCCTGTCTAGCGCCAACACGGGCTGGTGCAAGTGCATGACGCGGCGTTTTACGTGACACGTCGGCGATCCGAGCCCATGTTGCACGCGAAATAGGAGACTCCGATGGCTGACTATCCGAACCTGCTTGCACCGCTCGACCTTGGTTTTACCACCCTGAAGAACCGCGTTCTGATGGGATCCATGCATACCGGTCTCGAAGAGACGCGCGACTGGAACCGGGTGGCCGAGTTTTACGCCGAACGCGCCCGTGGCGGCGTCGCGCTGATGGTGACTGGCGGGATCGGCCCCAACATCGAAGGTTCGGTCTTGCCCGGGGCATCCATGATGACGACGCAGGAAGACATCGACAACCATGCGGTCGTGACCGAGCGTGTCCATGCGGAGGGCGGCAAGATCTGCATGCAGATCCTCCACGCCGGTCGTTATGCCTATGGACCGAAATGCGTGGCGCCCAGCCCGGTCAAATCACCGATTTCCCCGTTCCCTCCGACGGAACTCGACGAAGAGGGAATCGAAAAACAGATCGCCGATATCGTTGAAGCTGCGCGCAAGGCGCGCGAGGCCGGATATGACGGGGTCGAGATCATGGGCTCGGAAGGGTATTTCATCAACCAGTTCCTTGTCGCCCACACCAACAAGCGAACGGATCGCTGGGGTGGGTCTTACGAGAACCGAATGCGGCTGGCGATCGAGATCGTCCGGCGCACGCGCGAGGTGTGCGGCCCCGATTTCATCATCATTTATCGCCTGTCGATGATCGACCTGGTGCCGGATGGTTCGACCCATGAAGAGGTTGTGCAACTGGCGCAGGAAATCGAAAAGGCCGGCGCCACCATCATCAACACCGGTATCGGCTGGCACGAGGCGCGGATTCCGACAATCGCGACTTCGGTGCCCCGCGCGGCCTTTGCATGGGTCACGAAAAAGCTGATGGGCAAGGTCGGTATCCCGGTGGTCACCAGCAACCGTATCAACACGCCCGAGGTCGCCGAGGACGTACTCGCGACGGGCTGTGCCGATATGGTGTCGATGGCGCGCCCGATGCTGGCGGATGCGCATTTTGTGGCCAAGGCGGCGGCGGGCGAGGGGGATCGCATCGCGCCCTGCATTGCCTGCAACCAGGCCTGTCTGGATCATACTTTCGGCGGCAAGCTGACCAGTTGTCTTGTGAACCCGCGCGCCTGCAACGAAACCGAACTGGTGATCGAAAAGACCGATGCCGCCAAGCGCATTGCCATTGTCGGCGCGGGTCCGGCAGGCCTGTCCACGGCGATTACGGCGGCGGAACGCGGCCATGACGTGACCCTGTTCGATCGCGCATCGGAAATCGGCGGCCAATTGAACATGGCCAAGCAGATCCCCGGCAAGGAGGAATTCTGGGGGCTGGTCGATTGGTATCGCACGATGGTGTCCGATCTGGGCGTCAAGACAAAATTGGGCCACGAGGTTGCCGCTGCCGATCTGGACGGGTTCGACGAAATCATCATCGCTACCGGGGTGACGCCGCGCGATCCGAAGATCCCCGGTCAGGATGCACCGAACGTGGTCAGCTATATCGATGTCTTGCGCGACAAGGCCGAGGTCGGCGAGCGCGTGGCCGTCATCGGCGCCGGTGGCATCGGCTTTGACGTGTCCGAATATCTTGCGCATGAGGGCTCCAGCCCCACCGAGGATCTGCCCCTGTGGATGCAGGAATGGGGCGTGTCCGACCCGGCGGAGAATCGCAGCGGCCTTGCTCCCGAGGGCCCCCGGCCGCACCCGTCGGCGCGGCAAATCACGTTGTTGCAACGCAAGGCCAGCAAGCATGGCAAGGGGTTGGGCAAGACGACCGGGTGGATTCACCGCGCGACGCTCAAGATGAAGGGGGTGCAGTTCGTCGGTGGCGTGAACTATGAATCCATCGACGCCAAGGGCCTGCATGTATCCTTTGGCGAAGCACGAGAGAACCCGACGCTGATCGAGGCGGACACGATCGTGATGTGTGCCGGGCAGTTGCCCGAGCGGGGCCTGGCGGATGCGCTGATTGCACGCGGGGCCAAACCGCATGTGATCGGCGGCGCGGATGTTGCCGCCGAGCTGGACGCCAAGCGCGCAATCGATCAAGGCACCCGCCTTGCGGCCGCGCTCTAACCGCCATGTGCCGCGATGCTGTCCTGCGGGGCCTGGTCGCGGTCGGTCATGCCATAGTCGCGGATGACATGCGCAACGCGCAGGCGATAGTCGGCAAAAACACCGCCGCGTCCCTTGGCCTGGGCGCGCCGGTGCTGATCCAGCCTGCGCCATTCCTGAACGGCCGCTTCATCGCGAAACAGCGACAATGACAACAGCTTGCCGGGATTCGTCAGGCTCTGAAACCGCTCGACCGAGATGAAACCATCGACCTGTTCCGCGAGGGGGCGCATGTCGGCGGCAATGTCGAGATAACTGTCCTGCATGCCTTCTGCGGGTTCAACTTCGAAGATGATGGCGATCATTGTTGTTCTCCGTGCGGGGTCGATGCCAGCGTCAGCCATGTCCGGTCCTCACGCAACAGAAACCGTTCCCGCCGGGCAAATTCATAGTTTTCCCGCCCGAGCGCATCGGTGCTCAGCCGCGCGCGGCAGGCTTTGTATTCGGCAAGGATCGGGATGTTGTAGATGCCATAGGCAGGAATGGATGAACCTTCGTGCGGCGCGAAATATCCCACGAGATCCGCGCCGCCGCCGATCACGTCAGCATGGCGCAGATGCGCGGCACGGGCGTGCGCGCCTCACGAGTTCTTCGAATTTACCGAGAATTACATGTACTTGATCACATGGAATTGCCACAATTTCGTGCGCCTGAAAAATATGTATTTAATTCAAGTGAATAGGGTAAATTTCTGGCTGGCGGAAGGGCGTTAAAGGCGTTTCCATAGCGAGAACGGTCCACGGTGAAACCCCGATATTATCCCACGCTCGCCCCGATCTCGCCCAGTTTCGGGACGATACGATCTGCATCGTCCGATAGTTCTTGAGGTGCTGCGTATGGATCGTTTGACAGAAATGGAAGCCTTCGCCAACGTGGTGGATCAGGGTGGTTTTACCGATGCCGCCAAGAAGATGGGAATATCGAAATCCGCTGTTTCCAAACACGTGTCGAGCCTTGAGGCGCGATTGGGCGCGCGCTTGCTGAACCGTACCACACGCCGGGTCAGCCCGACGGAAATCGGATTGGCCTATTACGACCGCGCACGCCGTGTGCTGAACGATGCCGGCGAGGCGGACGCTCTGGTGACATCCATGCAATCCGCGCCATCCGGCCTGTTGCGGATCAGCGTGGCAACCGATTTCGGGGTCAACCACCTGTCGCCTGTCCTGTCCAAGTTCCTGTCGGATTTCCCGGACATTACCGTCAATATGGTTCTGAACAACCGATATGTCGAACTGATTTCCGAAGGGTTCGACATGGCGGTCCGGATCGGCGAGCTCGAAGACAGCACCCTTCGGGCGCGCAAGTTGACGGAAACCACCAAGCGGATGATCGCCTCGCCGTCCTATTTCGAGAAATACGGACGTCCGCAAAAGATTGACGACCTGAACGAACACAAGCTGCTGCATTACTCGAACCAGTCGAGCGGCAATGTCTGGCGCCTGACCGCGCCATCGGGTGAAAAGCGCCAGGTGCGCACCGCCGGCTGGCTGAGCGTCAATGACGGTCAATCGCTGTTGAACGCCGCGATTTCGGGGCTGGGGATCGCCTATCTGCCGAGCTTCCTTTATTCCGAGGCGCTTCAGGCGGGGTTGGTCGAAGACGCGATGCCGTCATTGCCAGCGGAAACCCAGGGCATATATGCGGTCTATCCTCCGGGGCGGTTCACCCAACCCAAGGTGCGCGCATTCATTGACTTTCTGGTGCATGCCTTTGCCGAAAAAGGTCCGGCCGACTGGTAAAAGAACGGTTGCACCGGCGCAGTCCGAGGTGGCTTTCAGCGCGTCGACAGCAAAATGGCTTCGACGCGCCGGTTGGCGTCGCGCCCTTCGGGCGTCAGGTTGGATGCAATCGGCGCAAGATATCCCATCCCCTCTGAGTCCACCCGGGCCGGGTCTACATCGAATTGATTGACAAGCCTGTCTCTGACGGCGCTTGCACGTTGTCTGGACAGGTCGATATTCGTCGCCAGCGCCCCGGTGCTATCCGTGTGACCGACCAGTGCGATACGATGTTCCGGATGATCTTGCAGATATGTGGCAAGCTGCTTCAACGACGCATGTGGCCCGGGCAAGAGGGTTCCCGCACCGCTGTCAAACTCCAGATCGCGCAGCACCACGTGCCCGTCGCGCTGCAACATCTGGCCGAGATCTGCCGTTGCCTCGCCAGTTTGTGCGGTTTGCGCGGGGGCATCAGCGGGCTCTGTGGTTTGGGATGACACGCGGATGGTCTGGATATAAGCGGCGTTGCCGCTGCGGCTGACCAGAATGCTGATGGCATCTTCGGCCGAGCGCGTGGCCGAGAGAAACCGGTAGTTCCGGATATCCACATGCATATCCGGTGCCGGGACGACCTCGGTTTCAAAGCGAAAATCGAAACCACCGCAGCCACGATCCTCGCATTGGAACACGAGATCGTAGCCCGCCTCTTCGAGTTGCTGCCGCATGGGTGCCATCAGTTGCAACGTCGTTGACGACGCGCCGTTGATGCGAAAGGTCCGGCGCTCCACACGCCCTTCAAAGCGGCGAGCAGGAACTGCGCCATCGGCAAAGCCGCCGGTCGGCAAATCGTAGCTGGCAAACGGGCTGGTCCGTTCCGACAACTGCCGCGCGGCGGCTGGCAAAGTCAGGTCCTGTGCCTGCCCCGGAACCGGCAACAGAGCGATCAGGGCGCAGGATGCGAGGCGGCACATTGTCATCTGAATTGCGCGTGATACTCGTCATTGGGGCGCATGGCGGTGGCGCTGGCGACACGGTTGGACATGTTGAAAAAACCGGCCACGTTGGCGATGTCCCAGATATCGCGGTCGCTGAACCCGACATCGCGCAGCGCCTGACGGTCTGCTTCCTCGATGGTCGCGCTCGCGGTGGTCATCTTGGCGGCGAAATCGAGCATGCCGCGCTGACGGGCATCAAGCGGCGCAACATGATAGTTCATCACCAGCATCTCGCCCAATTGCGGATTGCCCGACAATTGCCGGACCGCGGCGCCATGCGCGACCAGGCAATAAAAGCAACGGTTGATCGAAGATACCACGACCGCGATCATCTCGCGCTCAAGCTTGCTCAGCCCGCTCTCGGCCAGCATCAGGTCGTTATACATACCGGTAAACGCGTTGAGCTTGGCGATATCAAAGGCGTTTGCCTTGAGAACATTGGGGACCATGCCGAGTTTTTCGACGCAGATATCGAAATACTTCTGCGTTTCCTCGGGCAACGGATCAACCATCGGAAGATCAAGGGCGGTCGGCGGTGTCTCGGTTGTCACTTGGCTTCAGGCTCCATCTGGGAGATTTCGGTAATGATACTGTCCCACAGGCTGCATCCCCAGGGAAGTGTAGAGCGCGTTGGCGGCCGTGTTGTCGACCGTGCACATCACCGACAGCGTTTCCGCGCCCTGTTCGGCGGCCCAGAACGCGGCCGCGCGCATCATCCAGCGCGCCATGCCGCAGCGTCGTTGATGCGGCAGCACTTCGACCGCGTGCACCATCGCGACCCGATCATGCATCGCGGCAAAGGCGGTTCCGGCGGGCTTGTCGCGGTGACGGCCAAGAAAACCCGTCTTCGGGCCGGCGGCGCGCTCCATGATCGCAAGGCGCGCGGGGCCGATCCCGCCCGCTGCCCAGATTTCTCGCATGATCGCCAGCGGCTCCCAAAGCGAGAACACGGTGACGCGCGGTATCGGTTCATCCATCAGTTGCGCAGGGGGGCAGGCATAGATCGTGACGGGATCCTTGATGACATAACCGCGTTGGGCAAGGCTCTGGTCCAGTGCGGTTTCGCCTTGACGGACCATGAACATTACCGGTTGCTGCATGTCGCGCATGGCCGCCTGTGCGTCATCAAGGTCGGATTCGGTAAAATCCGCGTCCAGGTCGGTCAGCGTGGTTGCCGAGACGCGACTGCCGCCGCCCTGTCCCTCGCGCAGCGTCCAGACGCCATGTTCCAGGAACCGCGCGGCGGGCCAGGTGCCGTCGATCACGTCGTACCACGATGATGACATTTCGTTCATCCGAGCAGCACCTTGGACAATTGTGTCATTGCGGTATCCACCTGTGTGCCGTCCTGTCCGCGAATTACGATATTCGCACCAAACGCACCGTCTTTCTGAAAGGGATAGCACCCGATCGACAGGTCGGCATAGCGTTCTGCAAATTCTGAAAGGGTTTCGGCAATATCGCCTTCGCCGCGAAACACCTGCAGGCTCTGGCTCAGCAAGGGTGCACCGCCGGTCAGCGTGGGTAGCACGCTGGCGACCATTGCCTGAAACACCTGGGGAACGCCGGCCATGACATGCACATTACCCAGTGTGAAACCCGGCGCGCGGGATACCGGATTGTCGATCAGGCTGGCGCCTTCGGGAATGCGCGCCATGCGCAGGCGCGGGGCATTCAGCTCGAGCCCGCTTTTCGCGTAATGGTCCTCGAGTATCTTGCGGGCATCATCACGGACATCGATCGTCACGCCAAACGCGGCGGCAATGCAATCTGCGGTGATGTCGTCATGAGTGGGCCCGATTCCGCCACTGGTGAAAACGATATCGTGGGTTTCGGACAAGGCGCGGGTGGCGTCGATGATCGCATCATGATCGTCGCTGACGACGCGCACCTGTTTCAGATCGATGCCGTTCTTGGTCAATTCGCCGGCCAGGTAATGCATGTTCGAGTCGCGCGTGCGCCCTGACAGGATTTCGTCACCGATCACCAGCATCGCGGCGGTAGGATTTGCCATGGCATGCCTCGCTTGAATGGTTGCGCCTGCAGGTATAGGCCCTTGCCCATGCGCTTTGAAACCCCTCTTGTTCCCGCCCGGCTGATCCGCCGCTACAAACGCTTTCTGGCCGATTGCAGGCTGGAGGATGGGCGCGAAATCACCGCCCATTGCGCCAACCCCGGATCGATGATGGGGCTGGCGGAGCCGGGCCAGAAGGTCTGGCTCGAACCGAATGACGATCCGCGCAAAAAGCTGAAATTCGGCTGGCGCCTGGTCGATCATGAAAACGGGCATTTTACCGGTGTAGACACCTCGGTACCCAATCGCGCGCTTCGCTCCGCGTTGACTGCCGGACAGGTCGAAGGCTTGATGGGCTACGGCACCGTACGCCCCGAGGTCAGGTATGGTGAGTCGAGCCGCATCGACTTCCTTCTGCGCCAAGACGGCCGTCCCGATGCCTATGTCGAGGTCAAGAGCGTGACATTGTGTCGCCAGCCGGGGCTGGCCGAATTTCCGGATTCAGTGACCAAGCGCGGCGCGAAACACCTTGCAGAATTGGCTCATGTGGCCGAACAGGGACATCGCGCCGTGATGCTGTATCTGGTTCAGCGCACCGATTGTACGGCGTTCGCCCTCGCGCGCGACATTGACCCGGAATATGCTGCGGCCTATGACGCCGCCCGCGACCGGGGCGTTGAAACACTGTGCTTTGGAACCAGGATTTCGCCGCAGGGCATTGACCTGGGGTGGCCTGTTGCGGTCGTGATTTGACCTCCACTGGCACTTTTGCGTGTGGGGCATTAACTATATGGTAAGTCAAGAGACATGGAGTCAACGGTGAACAACGAGCTGCGCGGCCGTCTGACCAAGGATGGCATCCGAATTTACGATCGCTCCGATTTCAACGGAATGCATGCTGCGGGTGCACTCGCGGCGCGAATTCTGGACGATATTCGTGACCATGTGTTCGTCGGGCAAACCACCGGAGCGATTGATGCGGCCATCACCCGCATGGTCGAAGAGGCGGGCGCGAAATCCGCCACCATCGGTTACAAGGGGTACGAGCATGCGAGCTGTATCTCGGTGAACCATGTGGTCTGCCACGGTATTCCCGGCGACAAGAAACTCAAGGATGGCGACATCCTGAACATCGACGTCACGGTGATCGTTGATGGCTGGTTCGGTGACACAAGCCGGATGTATGTCGCCGGCAAACTGCCGCGCAAGGCAGAGCGGCTGATCCAGGTCACGCATGATGCGCTGATGAAGGGGATCGAGATCGTGAAGCCGGGCAACACGTTCGGCGATATCGGCCATGCGATACAATCCTATGTCGAGGCGCACCGCATGAGCGTGGTACGCGATTTCTGCGGACATGGTCTGGGCCGGGTGTTTCACGCGCCGCCCAACGTGCTGCACTATGGTCGTCCGGGAGCCGGCGCGACGCTGGAAGAGGGCATGTTCTTTACCATCGAGCCGATGGTGAACCTGGGCCGCCCGGAAACCAAGACCCTTGCCGACGACTGGACGGCGGTAACGCGCGACAAGTCCCTGTCCGCCCAGTTCGAGCATTCGATCGGCGTGACGTCGGACGGGTTCGAAATCTTCACGCTGTCACCTTCCGGGCGCTTTCATCCCACCTACGACGGCTGACCGGCACCGACAGAACAGCGTGATGCTCAGGCCGCGCCGCCGGGTGCCTGTAGCAAGGTCACATGCGTGTCGCCGTATTTCCGGGTGTCGATCAGGGTGAAGTCTTCGGGTGCCGGCATTGGGGCGCTTTCTTCCCAGACGATCAAAGCTGCGGGTGCGATCCAGCCACCTTCAAGCGCAGCGGCAAGCGCCTTTTGTCCGAGCGATTTGCCGTAGGGCGGATCAAGGAACACGAGATCGCAGACCGTGCCGGGGCAGGGGCCGAGCCGCGTCGCATCGCGGCGCAACAGATCGGTTTGGCCTTCGCTGCGGGTCAGTTCGATATTCCTGCGGATTAATTGCCCGGCAGCGCGTCCGTCATCGACGAATGTGACATGTGCCGCGCCGCGCGACAGCGCCTCGAGACCGAGCGCGCCCGTGCCCGCAAAAAGATCGAGCACCCGCGCGCCCTCAAGGTCATGGCGGTGCGCCAGCACATTGAACAGGCTTTCTCGCACCCTGTCCGTCGTCGGCCGCAAATGCGCTGCGGAATCGCCCTTGCCAACAGGGGCCAGAGCCCGCCCGCGAAAACGTCCGGCGATGATCCTCACGGGCGCAGCAGCGATTTCAGGTCGGTTTGGGGGTTGGCAATGTCGTCCGGGGCGGGCGACTTTCCCGCCTCGATCAGGCGTTTGCCAATCATGTAACCTCGGGGATCGTTCATCGCGTCAACCGCACGCAGCGTGTCGCCGGCATAGTACCAGAACGAAACCGAGCCCTTGTCGCCGTGGCGCGTCACAACGCGATCATAGCCCGAGTTCAGCCCCGCGATCTGCAATTTCACGTCATATTGATCCGACCAGAACCAGGGCCTTGGAATATATGGCCGCGCCGCACCAAGCATGTTTTCCGCAACACATTCCGCCTGATCGATGGCGTTGGGGACGCTTTCGAGACGGATGCGGCCGCCCGCATGGGGAAAGGACGCGCAATCGCCCGCCGCCCAGATCGACGGATCAGAGGTCCGGCCCATCTCGTCAACCGCAATGCCGTTGTCGATGGTCAGCCCGGCCTGTTCGGCGAGCGCGCCAGACGGCGCGATGCCAACGCCGACGATCACGAAATCAAGGTCGATTTCACTGCCATCGCTCAGGACCGCCCCAACGACCCTGCCATCGCTTCCATTCAGGCGATCCAGCCCGACTCCTTCGCGGATTTCTACGCCATGACCGCTGTGCAGCGCGCGGAAATAATCGCTGGTCTCGGGCGCGGCGACCCGTTGCAGGATGCGATCCGCCATCTCGACAAGCGTCACCTTGACTCCGCGCTTGGCAGCAACCGCCGCCGCCTCAAGCCCGATATACCCGCCACCGACGATCAGCGCACGGGCGCCTTCGGTGACGGCAGACGCCATGGCGTCGACATCCGACAGGGTGCGCACCACATGAACACCATCCAGGTCGCCACCGATCGCGGCTGGCAGCCGGCGCGGTTCCGACCCCGTGGTCAGCGCGAGTTGGTCATAGGAGATCACCTCGTCCCCGATTGCCACCGTTCTGGCCGCCGGATCGATTGCCGTCACGGTGGCACCGGTGCGCAGCGTTATGTTCTGATCGGCGTAAAAGCTCTCGGGTCGCAGGTAGAGGCGCTCCAGTTCCATGTCGCCGAGCAGATACGCCTTGCTGAGTGGTGGCCGCTGATAGGGCGGAACAGGTTCGGCTCCGATAAGCGTCAGTTCGCCCTCAAATCCGCTATTGCGCAGTTTGGCCACCAGAGAAGCCCCGGCCTGACCGGCCCCGATCACAACGATATGGCTCATCTGTCTACATCGCCCCTTGCAAGTGGTTGTTCCGTTGCTCACAAATCCTAAATGTGACACTGGCGCAAACGAAATTTCAGAAAGGAACTCAGCATGACGATTTCCACCGGAGAGAAACTGCCCGAGGCAAAGTTGGTCGCATTGGGGGCGGATGGACCCGAAGCGGTCTCGCTCGCGGACAAGACTAAGGGACGCAAAGTCGTGATTTTCGCGGTTCCCGGAGCCTTTACGCCCACCTGCCATTCCTCGCACATGCCCAGCTTTATCCGCACCAAGTCGCAGTTCGACGACAAGGGCGTCGACGAGATCATCTGTGTATCGGTCAACGACCCTTTCGTGATGAAGGCCTGGGGCGACTCAACCGGCGCGGAAGAGGCCGGGCTGACCTTGCTGTCCGATCCGGAAAGCGCGTTCACCAAGGCAATCGGCATGGATTTCGACGCGCCTCCCGCCGGGCTGATCGCCCGTTCGCGGCGCTATGCGATGCTGGTCGAGGACGGCACTGTCTCGCTGTTGCAGGTCGAGGAAAACCCCGGTGTCTGCGACGTGTCGGGCGGCGAAGCGCTGCTTGAGTCGATGTAGTGACACCGCGGTCATCGGGGGCCGCTTCCCGATGACCGCAGCTTTCATCCTCGCCGCCCGGAATGGCGATCGGGATGGTAGAGATCGTGCGTGGCCAGTGCGCCGCAGCGCCTAGATCAGGCTGTCCATCTTGCGGGCGAGCTTGGCGTCCTGAGCACTCAGCCCGCCGACGTCGTGGGTGGTAAGAACCACGTTCACGGTCTTGTAGACATTGCTCCACTCCGGATGATGATCCCATTTTTCCGCCCAGATCGCGACCCGGGTCATCCACCCGAACGCATCTATGAAATTATCGAACACGAATTTCTTTTCTATGGCGTCCCGGCCTTCGCACATGGACCAGCCGGTCTTGAGCAATGGTCCCAGCAGAGGGCCGCGTGCTTCGTCGGACAGTTTCTCGGTCATTGCTGTTCCTCCACCTGTGGTTTTCTGAACGGACCGTATTCGGTCAATATTTCGATCTCGTCTGCAACGGCTTCACGCTCGGCCCTGAGATAATTGGCAATCGCCCCGGCAAAACCTGGATCCGCAACCCAGTGCAGACTGTGAGTCTGGGTTGGCAAATAGCCGCGCGCCAGCTTGTGTTCCCCCTGTGCCCCGGCTTCGACCCGCGTCATGCCTTGCGCGATGGCAAAGTCGATAGCCCGATAATAGCACAGTTCGAAATGCAGGCAGGGGTGATGTTCGATGCAGCCCCAATAGCGCCCAAAGAGCGTATTGCGCCCGATCACGTTCAAAGCGCCCGCGACCCAACGGCCATTCCGCTCTGCCAGAACCAGCGCCAGGTCGTCGCGCAGGTGCGCTTGCGCCTGTTCGAAAAACTGTCGTGTCAGGTAGGGAGAACCCCATTTGCGCGCGCCGGTGTCCTGATAGAATTCCCAGAACGCGTCCCAGTGACCGGGTTCGATCCGATCGCCGGTCAGGACATGGATGTCGCCGCCAAAACCGTTGGCCTGTGCGCGCTCCTTGCGAATATTCTTGCGCTTGCGTGACGACAGGCTTGCGAGGAAAGCGTTGAAATCGGCATAGCTGTCGTTCAGCCAGTGAAACTGCTGGCTGGCGCGGGCCATAAGCCCCATCTTTTCACCGGCGGCGGCCTCCTGCTCTGTGCAAAAGGTCACGTGCAGGGATGACAGCTGATTGTCCGCCGCCAGTTGAACCGCACCTTGCACCAGCGCCGACTGCCCGATCTCGTCATAGCCGGGTCGTACCAGGAACCGCCGGCCTGTCGCGGGGGTGTGCGGCACCGCGATCTGGAGTTTGGGATAGTATCGCCCGCCCGCGCGTTCATAGGCATGTGCCCAGTTGTGATCAAAAATGTACTCGCCCTGAGAATGCGATTTGGCATAGAGCGGGGCACAGGCAATCAGCATTCCGTCGAGATAGGCGGTCAGGTATTGCGGCTGCCAACCGGTTCCGCGTCCGACGGATCCGGAGTCTTCGAGCGCAGACAGGAAGCGGTGGGTGGTGAACGGGTCGATCGGACGACCGCCATCCGCGGCTTCCGGGCAGGCGCAACTGTCCCAGTCGTCTGGCGCAATCTGCGACAGCGAGCCGATCACTTCTATTTCGATCTGTGCCTGGTCCATCTGTTCCTCGCGCGTGACCTATATCTGGTCACGGCAGACGCCGGATCAACCCGCAAGAGGCGCCAGATACCTTTCAAAGGTCACATTGTCGGCATATCGGCGGGCCTCTGCCTCCTCGCGGTGCGAGCGTAC
The DNA here is from genome assembly GCF_041224545.1 of Sedimentitalea sp. XS_ASV28. Lineage (NCBI taxonomy): Bacteria > Pseudomonadati > Pseudomonadota > Alphaproteobacteria > Rhodobacterales > Paracoccaceae > Sedimentitalea > Sedimentitalea sp. XS_ASV28. The sequence continues at coordinate 39,245 of NZ_JBGFGP010000105.1, forward strand.
GGTCCAGCACAGCACCGGGGTTCCTGCCGCGCGCAGATCTGCAACGCGACGACGGGTCAGATCCGCCTTGTCATGGCTGATGAAGCTGGCCCCTGAGCTGGCAAAGTCCTGAATGTTCCGCAGCCGCTCACAGGTTGCGACCGGCAACGGCCATTCTGCGGGATCATAGCCGCTGGTCACCAGGCCGCGTGGCAGATCGGGTGCCAGTTCTGCCATTTTCGCGACGCTGTGCGGGTTGAATGACATCACGGCAACAGGGCCGGAGTAACCCCGCAACGCCGCAGCCGTGGCCTGTTCCAGCGGCCCGATCCCTGTGCCCATTGCGCCATCCTGATCCTTTATCTCGACCAGCAGCGGCACCCGGCCAGCCACCAGCGCGACGATCTCGGTCAGGGTCGGTATGGCTTCCCCGTCGCCATGACGGAGCGGCACCCGGCATGCTTCGTCCATCGTCAGTTTGCGCACCGGGCCGGACTGTTCGGTCAGGCGCGCGAGTTCATAGTCATGAAACACGAGCGCCTGTGCGTCGGCGGTCAGTTGCAGGTCGATCTCGATGCCATACCCCGCGGCGATGGCCGCCCGAATGGCGGCGCGGCTGTTTTCCGGGCGCCCGTCCGCGATGTCGTGCAATGCACGATGGGCGATTGGGGTTTCCGTGAACGCCCTGGGCAGGCGTGGCGTCATTTGATCTGGAAAATGCCGTCGATCTCGACCGCGACCCCCAGGGGCAGCGCCGCAGCGGAGACGGCGGCGCGAGCGTGCCGGCCCGCATCGCCCAACACCTCCACAAGGAAATCCGAAGCGCCGTTCACCACCTTGGGCTGGTCGGTAAAGTCGGGGGTCGAGTTGACAAAGGCGGTCAGCTTGATCACCCGGACCAACCGGTCGAGATTGCCGCCGCAGGCCGCCTTGACCTGCGCCAGCAGGTTGATCGCACAGGATTTGGCCGCGACGGCCCCTGCGTCGACATCCATCGTGTCACCCAGCTTGCCAACGATCAGACCGTTCGCATCGCTGGCGATCTGGCCCGAGACATAGACGGTGTCGCCGATCGTGACGAATGGTACATAATTGGCTGCCGGCGCCGGCGCGTCTGGCAATGTCACACCAAGCTCGGCAAGTTTGTCTTCGATGCTCATGGCGGGTCCCCTTTGAAGTCGTGTTGCGCGCGGACGCTAGCCGGGTTCGGCGGCGGCGAAAAGCCCGAAGTCAGGATTCGCGGAACGCCTTGGTGAAATAGTCTGCCAGGGGTTTGACCAGATAGGCGAGCGGTGTGCGCGCATCGGTGCGGATAAAGGTCTCGACCGGCATGCCGGGAATGAGGATCGTCCCCTCTGGCAGCCTGTTCTGTTGGCCTTCCTCCAGCATGATCTCGGCACGATAGAACGTCGCGCTGGTGTTGCTGTCCTCGAACGCATCAGCCGAAACATGGGTAACTGTTCCGAACAGTTCCGGCGTCTGCCTTTGATCCAGTGCGGAAAACCGCAGCGTGACCGGCTGGCCGACAAAAATCTTGTCGATATGGATCGGCTCCACACGTGCGGCGATGACCAGCGGCCGATCCTGCGGCACGAGATACAGAACCGGGTCGGCGGGGCGTATCACCGAGCGCGGCGTCTGCACCGTGAGACCATAGACGATCCCCGAAACCGGAGCGGTGATGTCGAGCCGGTTCAACCGTTCGATCAGAGAACGCCGCTGTTCGGCAAGTTCGAGTTCGCGGTATTGCAGGTCGCGCAGGCGCGTGATCGCCTCTTCGCGCTGCTTGGTGACGAGCTTCAGAACCTCGATGTCGATTTCGGTGATCCGGCCCTCGGCCTGCGCTTCGGAGGCGATAAGTTCGCCCAGCGTACCGTCAAGATCGGCAGCCGAGCGTTCCAGGTTCAGCACCGTGCCCGCTTGCGCAAGGCCACGGTCCAGAAGCGATTTCTGGTTGGCGAGTTCCTTGCTGATCAGGCTGATCTGGCGTTCGAGCGAATCCTGCTGGGCACGGATGCCCTTGATCTGCTCCTGGATTTGCCCCCGGCGTTTTTCAAGCTGTTCAGCTTCCTTTTCGATGGAGTCCTTGCGTGCCTTGAACAACCGCTCCTGCCCGTCGATGAGCCCCTGCATCTCCGGGCGGAGTCGCGCGGCTTCGATCAACTCCGGGTCAAAGGTGATGGTCTCTGCGCCGTCGCGCTCGGCTTCGAGACGCCCGCGGCGGGCCATGAGCTCGAAAAGCTGGCCCTCGGTAATCAGAAGGTCGGACGACAGCAACTTGGCATCCAGCCTGATCAGAACCGCGCCCTCGGTGACACTGTCGCCTTCATCCACGAGGATCTCCGCCACCACACCGCCGTCAGGATGTTGAACGACCTGTCGGTTGCGGTCCACTTCGAGGCGCCCGGGCGCAATGATCGCGCCGGCGATGTTGGACACCACCGACCATGTGCCGAATCCCCCCACCAGCAGCAGCAGTCCGAGAAGCCCAAACAGAACGGGTTTGCGGGCCGACCACTTGTTCGCGCTCATTGGACTCCTCCCATCGAGGACGATTTCTTCAATTGTTCGTGATTGGCAACCATCTCTTTCAGCACCTTGTCCTTGGGACCAAAGGCGGCGCGGGTGCCGTTGTCCATCACCAGCAGGGTATCACATTCCTGAATCGCCGCAGGCCGGTGCGCCATGATCAGGACCGATCCGCCGGCTGCCTTGTGGTCGCGAATCGCCTTGTTCAGCGCCATCGAGCCTTCGTTGTCGAGGTTCGAGTTCGGCTCGTCCAGGATGATGATGACGGGCTCCCCATAAAGTGCCCGGGCCAGCGCGATTCGTTGCATCTGCCCGCCGGAGAGGCGTCCACCGCCTGCCGATACACGGGTGTCATAACCATCGGGCAGCTTGACGATCATGTCATGGGCGTCGGCTTTCTTGGCGGCTGCAACAACCGCCTTGCTGTCGGGCTGGCCACTGAGGCGCGCGATGTTTGCTGCGATTGTTCCGTCGAACAACTGCACCCTCTGGGGCAGGTAGCCGATATAGCGCCCCAGATCGTCGGGCGCATATTGGTCGAGCGATGCGCCGTCCAGGCGAATGGAACCGCCAGCGGGTCTCCAGACGCCGGTGAGCGCGCGCGCCAGCGTCGATTTGCCTGCCCCGGACGAGCCGATCACGCCCACGGCCTGACCGGGTTCGACGCGAAAGCTCACGGTCTTGAGCGAGGCGCGGGTTTCGCCCGGCGGCACGATTGTAAGCGCCTGCACATCCAGCCGCGCCTTGGGCACCGGCAATTCGGTGCGCTGCGTTTCCGGCGGAACCTTCTCGAGCAGGTCGGCAAGGGTGTTCCAGCCTTTTGTCGCACGCTGCACCAGCGGCCATTGACCGATGGCCAGTTCGATCGGAGCCAGAGCCCGGCCCAGCAGGATCGAAGACGCGATCATCGCGCCCGCCGTTACCTCGTTCTGCAACACCAGATAGGCGCCAAGACCCAGCATCGCGGATTGCAGGAACAGCCGCAGCGTCTTGGTCATCGACGTGAATGTACCGCCGACATCGTTGGCGCCGATGCTTTCCTCGAGCGAGGCATCGCGGGCCGATTTCCACCGTTCGAAAGCCGCGCCCCGCATCCCCATGCTCTGGATCATCTCGGCTTCGTTGCGGATCTCTTCAGACAGCATCGACGCGCGGTGGGTCGCGGAATTGGCCTGCATCTGCGGGCCGCGTGAAAACAGCTGGTTCAGCAGGGTGATCACGATCAGTACCGCGCCACCCGAAAGGGCCAGTATCCCGAGCCAGGGGTGGAAGAGGATGATCCCGGCGAGGAAAACCGGTGTCCACGGCAGGTCGAACGCGGCCATCAGGACCGGCGACGAAATCAGCCGCTGCACCGCTTCCAGGTCGGCGAGACCCGTCTGCGCGGCAGGGTCCTGGGCGACGGCGGAACGGCGCACCATCGCGTCAAACACACGGTGATCGAGCGCCGATTGAAACCGCGCTCCGACCCGCGCCATGATGCGGCCTCTGCTATAGTCGAGTACGCCCATGACACCGTAGAGAAACGCGACCAGCAGCGTCAGCGCCACTAGCGTTTCCTCGGACCGGCTGCCCAGTACCCGATCATAGACTTGCAGCATGTAAAGCGGTCCGGTGAGCATCAGCAGGTTCGCGAAAAAGCTGAATATGCCGACAACCCAGAAGAGCGTGCGCCCCTGACGGAGTGCCTCTCGGAGTTCGTCGCGCCCCGGCTTTGTCATCATCTGAAATCTGCCCTGTCCTGTTAATCTCTTTTTGGGTCCGCAAGCGGCATCTTCATGCGGAGCGCTTACATGGCCTGTTTCCAAACTGCCACAATTTCATTAAGTGAAGTTGGAGCGAGTGTGAACCTACCCTGTTTGCATTAGTGAGTTGCCACTTGATTACCTCACACCGAAAACGGACACGATTTCCATGAACCTGCCTCCGCGCGCAAAGACCCTGATCATTGCCGGTCTCTGCCTGTCCCTGATGTCGGCCTGCACGGTTCGCAATCCCGACGAACGCGACAGCGCCGTGCCTTTTGATCCCTACGAGAAGAACAACCGCCAGGTCCACCGTTTCAACCTCGGAGTGGACAAGCTGCTTTTTCGGCCTGCTGCAAGGGGTTATACAAAGATTATCCCTGATCCGATCGAAGACAGCTTCAACAGTTTTGCCAGGAATCTGTCCGAACCCGGCGATGCCGCGAACTATTTGCTTCAGGGGAATCTGAAACAGGCGGGGATTTCCATCGGCAGATTCCTGATGAATTCGACCATCGGATTCGCCGGTCTGGCAGATCCCGCATCCGAGTTCGGTATTCCGGAAACCGAAACCGATTTCGGCGCGACCCTCGCAGCGTGGGGGGTCAAAGAGGGCGCCTATATCGAACTGCCGTTTTTCGGCCCGTCGACCCAGCGCGATTCGGTCGGTGTGCTGGTCGATTTCTTCACCAATCCCCTGACCTTTGCGCCCACCCGGCCGATCGAAAATGTCGGTTTCTATGCCAACGTCGTTGAGCGGCTGAGTGCGCGGGGCAGATATTCGGATACGGTCGACTCGATCCTGTACGAAAGCGAAGACAGCTACGCGGTCGCGCGCGTGATCTATTTGCAGAATCGCCGCTTTGAACTGGAAGGCAACAGTGGGGATACCTATGTAGATCCCTATGCAACATCCGACACCGACCCATACGAGGATTCCTATGCAGACCCCTATGCCGAATAAACCTCTGATGCGCCGCAGTTTTCTGGGATCGGCTCTTGCCTTCGCCGGCGTTGCGGCCCTGCCGATGCCGGCGCTTGCGCTAACCGAGGCCGGAGCGAAGAAACTGGTCGACCAACTCGTCGGCGAAATCAATCGCGTCATCGCTTCGGGCAAATCCGAAAGTGCGATGATTCGCGATTTCGAACGCATTTTCGTTCAGTTCGCCGATGTGTCGATCATGGCGCGCTATGCGCTTGGCAATGATGCGCGCAGCGCGAGCCAGGCCCAGTTGAACGCGTTTACCCAGGCGTTTCAGGGATATATCGCGCGCAAATACGGCCGACGCTTTCGCGAGTTCATCGGTGGCACGGTCGAGGTCACTTCGACCCGCAGGATCAAGAGCGGTTACGAGATTCGCAGCATTGCCAAGTTGCGCGGCGAAGCACCGTTTGAGGTCACATTCCTCGTGTCCGACAAATCCGGCCGCGACAAGTTTTTCAACATGTTCATCGAAGGTGTGAACCTGTTGCTGACCGAGCGGACCGAGATCGGTGCGATGCTTGATCGACGTAAGGGCAACATCGATCAGTTGACAGCAGACCTTTCCAAGCTCGGATAGGCGCCTTCGCGCCTATCGGTCATTGAAGTTCTGCGGGCTTTGATTGCCGCCACGGCCACCGCCGCCACCGAAAATGTCGCGCAATACCTTGTCCACGACCCCGCCAAAGCCGGTTCCACCCGAGCCGCTCTGGCGGGGAACGCCGCCGTCGCGGTTTTCGACCGGACCTGCCGGGGCGCGCATCGGTAGCGGCGTCGGCGCCAGCCCCTGATGCACCCGGATCATGGTTTCGTGCCAGATCTCGGCAGGAAGCCCGCCGCCGGTCACACCGCTCAGCGGCGTATTGTCGTCATAGCCCATCCAGACACCCGCAACATATTGCGACGTAAATCCGATGAACCATGCATCGCGCGCGGCCTGAGTGGTTCCGGTTTTGCCGGCAGCTTCCCAGTTCGGCAATTTCGCGCGCCGTCCCGAGCCTTCGGAAACCACCTTTTCCATCATCCAGATCAGTTCTTCGGCGGCCTTGGTCTGGATGACGCGCTCGCCGATCCCGCCCTCGGTCCCCATGAGCGCGTCGCGTTCGCCGAGCAGCTTCAACTCGGTCAGCCCATATGGCGTCACGGCGGAGCCGCCATTCAGAATGCCGGCATAAGCGCCGGTCATTTCAATCAACGTGCTCTCGGACGCGCCAAGCGCAAGGGCCGGCCCCGCCGCCAGATCGCTCTCGAGGCCGAATTGGCTGGCAACCTGGCGCACCAGTTCGCGCCCGACGCGCTCGGACACCTTGACCGCCGGAATGTTGAGCGAGTCTTTCAGGGCGTCCACGAGCGTCACCCGCCCCTTGTAGTTCTTGGTATAGTTCTGGGGACACCACTGTCCGGATCCCGGAATGTCCATGCAGAACGGTTCGTCGATCACCGTATCCAGCGGCGAATAGCCGAGATCCAGCGCGGCCCCGTAGACGAATGGCTTGAACGCCGATCCTGTCTGGCGTTTGGCCTGAACCGCGCGGTTGAATGCGCCGGCGACCTTGGCTTCGCGCCCGCCGACAATCGCGCGCACCGCGCCATCCGCAGACATGACCACGATTGCCGCCTGTGCCTTGGAGCCTGAGCGCACCTTGTTTTCGAACACGTATTGCATCGCTTCTTCCGCCGCGGCCTGAAGCCGTCGGTCAAGCGTGGTGCGGATGATCACGTCCTCGGTGGTGTTGCGGGTAAAGTACTCGGGACCGGCGGCCATGACCCAGTCGGCGAAATACCCGCCGGCTCGTTCGGCGGCCGCTTCCGAAAGCTGTGCCGGATGGTCGCGCGCCTGCTCGGCCTCTGCCGCGGTGAGATAGCCCTGATCCTCCATCAGCCCCACGATGACCGTCGCGCGGTTTTGCGAGCGGGTCAGGCTGTTGGTGGGGGCATACCGGGTCGGGGCCACCAGCAATCCGGCCAGCATTGCCGCCTCGGCGGGGGTGACGTTGGACGCGGATTTTCCGAAATACCTCTGGCTCGCCGCCTCGAAGCCACGTGCACCCGCGCCCAGAAAGGCCCGGTTCATGTAGATGGTCAGGATTTCATCCTTGGAATATTTGACCTCCATCGCGAGCGCGAACACAGCTTCCTTGATCTTGCGTTGCAGCGTGCCGCGACGACAATCGGCCTCGTATTCGGCTTCGCTCATTCCGGATGCAGGGTCATAGGGATCGCCAAGGCACAGCAGCTTGGCGGTCTGCTGCGTGATCGTCGAGCCGCCGTGACCGGACAAGGGGCCGCGCCCCTCGCTCAGGTTGATTCGAACGGCGCTGGCGATACCGCGCGGGCTGACGCCGAAATGCCGGTAGAACCGCTTGTCCTCGGTCGCGACGATGGCGTTGCGGATATTGGGCGAGACGGTCTCGGTCGTGATGACGCCGCCGAATTGATCGCCGCGCCAGGCAAACACATCACCGTTGCGATCGAGCATGGTCACCGACCCGCGCGCGCGCCCGTCGAGCAATTCGGTCACGTCCGGCAAGGTCGTATAGATATAACCGACCCACAGCGCGATGATGAGGCATACGACCGACCCGACGCGCCACGTCACGCTCCAGACCAGCCGCAGAAGCCATCCGATCAGCCGTCGGAAAAAGCCGAACAATCCGCCACCTCCGCCGGATTTGCGGCGGGTCGCCTGACGCTTGCGCGGGGCCGGTTTGGCCTTTTGTGGTGTCTTCCGCGTCTTGGTCGCAGTTGTCGTGCGGGTTTTCCGTTGCCCGGATGAATACCGCTTGTCGGCTACCAAAGGCGGCTTGCGTGGTGTCTTGTTTGTCATGCTCAGCCCTGCTCGGCCTTTGTGTTTGGGGTGACACTACATCGCCTGAGACGGTTTGTTGAGCCTCCGATTGATCGGGATATGCCATTTCCCAAATGATCAAAAAACAGTCAACCGCCAAATTTAGTGCAAAAATTGTGCATCTTTCCGCGTTTGGTGCCCGCTTCGGGTGCCCAAGCCATTTGCAACGCTGCATCGCGGCGTTTTGCTCGGGGTGTCTGCACGCAGGGAGCCTGCAAAGGAAAGGGATCGAGGTGAAACTCATCATAGCGACAATCAAGCCGTTCAAGCTGGAAGAGGTCCGCGAGGCGCTGACCGAATCCGGAGTGCGCGGCATGATGGTGACTGAAATCAAAGGGTTCGGATCGCAATCCGGTCATACCGAAATCTATCGCGGCGCGGAATACGCGGTGAATTTCGTGCCCAAAATCAAACTTGAACTCGTTGTCAGTGCGGCAATGGCGGAGCAGGTGGTCGAAACCATCACCAGAACCGCCAAGACCGGCAAGATCGGGGACGGCAAGATATTCGTGCTCGACGTGGAGCAGGCCATTCGCGTGCGCACCGGCGAAATCGACGAAGACGCGCTGTGAAAACGCGGTGGAAAAGGGGAATTGAGACAATGACATCGACCAAAACGATTGCCACAGCAGCCGCGCTTGTCGCGTTGCCGTCGCTGGGGCTGGCGCAAGAGGCGGATGTAACGCCGACAAATGCCGAACTGGGCTTTATCCTGACCACGTTCATGTTCATCGTGATGGGTGTGCTGGTGTTCTGGATGGCTGCGGGGTTCGCGATGCTCGAAGCCGGGCTGGTGCGATCCAAGAACGTCACCATGCAGTTGACCAAGAACATGGCGCTTTTTTCGCTGGCGGCGGTCTTTTATTTCGTGATCGGCTACAACCTGATGTATCCGGGTGATGGATGGGCCATTCCGGGGATGCTTGGTGCGTTTTCGGTGGTCAGCCTTGAACCAGTCGGGTTGAGCGGGGCAGAACCGGATCTCACCTATGCGTCGGTTGGCTCGGACTTTTTCTTTCAGTTGATGTTCTGTGCGGCGACCGCGTCGATCGTCTCGGGTGCGCTGGCCGAGCGCATCAAGCTGTGGCCCTTCCTGATCTTCGTGGTGATCCTGACGGCGTTGATCTACCCGATCCAGGCCAGCTGGAAATGGGGGGGCGGTTTTCTCGACAATGCCGGGTTCCTTGATTTCGCCGGATCGACAGTGGTTCATTCGGTTGGCGGCTGGGCGGCGCTGACCGGCGCTCTGATACTCGGGCCGCGCATCGGAAAATACGGCAAGGACGGCCGCGTGATCCCGATTCCCGGCTCCAATCTGGCGCTGGCGACCTTGGGCACCTTCATTCTGTGGATGGGCTGGTTCGGGTTCAACGGCGGTTCGCAACTCTACATGGACACGGCGGGCAATGTCGCCGACATCAGCCGTATTCTGGTCAATACCAACGCTGCCGCGGCGGCGGGTGCGGTGGCTGCGCTGATCCTGACCCAACTGCTCTACAAGAAGCCGGACCTCACGATGATCCTGAACGGTGCTCTCGCCGGTCTGGTTTCGATCACCGCAGAACCGCTGACACCGACGCTGTTGTCGTCGACATTTATCGGTGCTGTCGGAGGGGTGATCGTGGTCTTTGCGGTGCCATTCCTTGACAGGCTCCGCATCGACGATGTGGTCGGTGCCATTCCGGTCCATCTTTTCGCAGGCATCTGGGGGACCATCGCGGTGGTCTTCACCAATCCCGATGCGTCGCTGATCACACAGATTTATGCGATCCTCGTGGTCGGTGTGTTCGTGGTCGTGACCTCAGCCGTGGCCTGGCTGATCCTCCGGGCGGCCCTGGGTATCCGTGTGGGAGAAGAGGAAGAGATCAACGGCCTCGACATGGCGGAGCTGGGCATGGAAGCGTATCCGGAATTCTCCAAGGGCTGACGTCATGCTCTTTGTTGAGAAGGCCCCGGCGCATTGCACCGGGGCCTTCTCATTTTGACCCTGCCGGTCGCTCCCGCGCGCTGCGGATCTGCGTGAAAACAGCATGAACCTTGAACGCAAAACACCCGCCGGGTTTCCGGCGGGTGTTTGTCTTTATCAGGGTTTCCCGTTCCTGCACGCCCTGAAACGGACGCGCGGACGGGATGTCACGCGTTAGCGGCGCAGGCCCAGACGTTTGATCAGGTCCTGATAGCGGGCCTCGTCCTTGCGCTTGACATAGTCGAGCAGCTTGCGGCGCTGGGCGACCATCTTGAGCAGGCCGCGACGGCCGTGATTGTCTTTCTTGTGGGTCTTGAAGTGTTCAGTCAGGGTCGCGATGCGCGAGCTTAGAACGGCAACCTGGACTTCCGGCGAACCGGTATCGCCTTCCTTGGTTGCGAATTCCTTCATGATCCGCGATTTTTCTTCCAGCGTAATCGACATCGGGGTCTCCTTTGCAGGTTGGAATGAATGGCGCAGGCCGGGATGTCGTCCAGCACAGGCCCATGGAGAGTTGTCCCTGCCAATCGCGATGGGCGCGAGTCGTCAGGGATGGGGGCGTATAGACGCGTTTTCCACCAAAGGCAAAGGGTTTTGCGATGCGATCCGTGGTCAGCCGTTGCCCAGACCCAAGGTGACTCCCGTTGCGCGATCCACGATGACGATATCATCGGCGCTCAAGGTGGAGCCCCCCATCACGCTGGCAACTTCGGTGCCATCGATCCAGATATGGCTAAGACCTTCGGTCTCTTCATCGGCGATCACCTCGATTCGCGGCTCGGCGTTCTGTTCGAGATCGGACATCACCATTATCTGGTCGTCGTCGGCCTCATAATCCATCACGCGGATGGCCTCGGACTCCTGCCCATCCCCGGCGGTGTCATGCGCATCAAGGACAAAGCGATCCGCCCCGTCCCCTCCGGACAACACATCTCCACCAGCTCCGATCAGCGTGTCGTCGCCATCGCCGCCGTTGAGGTAATCCACGGTTTCGTCATCCGCAAGATCTTCGTGATCGGACCCGATGAGAAGGTCGTCGCCGAAACCGCCAAACAGGGTATCCTGTCCGTCACCGCCGACCAATACGTCATCGCCCATGCCGCCATGCAACGCATCGTCGTCCCCGTTGCCATGCAGAAGGTCGTCGCCGTCACCACCCTGCAGGACATCCTCACCTTCGCCGCCCCGCATCAGGTCATCACCGCCATGGCCAAAGAGCAGGTCCGCACCCATGTCACCGCTGAGCATATCCTGACCGTCCTCGCCATGCAGAGTGTCGTTGCCGTCACCGCCAAAGAGGGTGTCGTCACCCGCAGCACCGTGCAGGTCGTCATCTCCGGCACCGCCATGAATCGAATCGGCCCCGCCATATCCGTTGATCTGATCGTTCCCGGTGTCGCCAGCGATCTGTTCAGCCGCCGAGCCGCCTGACAGGATCTGGTCGATCGGCACGATTTCAGCGGTGGATTCACCGGTTGCGACATCTTCGGTTTCCGGCCCCATGTCCTCCCCGGACTCTTCGTCGGGTTCAGCAGACAGATCAACGACCATGGCCGCGCCGCCGACCGCAAGCAACCCCAGCAACCCAGCCAACATCAACATCGGAACTCTCCACAGAATACGTCCGGTGAATTAGGACATGCCGGTGGGGTCCGGGTCAAAGCAAAGCTGACCTCAGGGTTAAGCGCGGGTTATCAGATCCACGGTTCCGGTTGTTGGCTATAGGCGATGTAAAGCGGGTGTTTCGGGTGTCCGGTCTTGCTCAGCCCGAGGTGAAACAGAGGGCGTCCCGTACCGCGCAGCAATGTGGCAACCGTATCGCCGCGTGACAGGTGCGCGCCGTGCGTTCCCCAGGCGGCGATCACCTGATCGGCCCATGCGGCCCCGGCCAGGATCGCCGCGTCGTTTTCCGGCCCGACGGGATCCTCGGCGGCGCGCATGGCGCGGGGATCGGTGTCGCGCCAGGCGAATATGTTGGTCACCTGAAACGCGCCGAAACCAAGCGCGCGTGCCCGCCTTTCGCAGCGTTCGACGGTGGGGTCGTTCTGAATCTCGGTGGCGGTCGAGGGGTTCAGCATCACGAACAGCGCCCGCTTGCCCGCTGCATCCCAGACCCGCGTGAGGCTATAGCGATAGCGTTCGCAATCGGAATAGATGGCGGTCGAGGGGGCATCCCCCTTGGTGTGAGATCGGGTTATCATAGCGCGGGTTTAGCCAGAATGAACCGACGGGAAAAGAGCCCGGGTGGCCTCTTGCTGCCGGATCTCATGATTGGTTGAACACGCGGGCAGGGTGCAGTTCGCCCGATTTGTAGACTCCCACCGCCAGCGCCTTGCCATCCTGCGAGGCCCAGGCGTCGTCGCCGTATTCCACATCCGAGGCAAAGACCATGCCGGGATTGCCGTTGCGCAACCGCGTCGCTCCTTCGGGGGTGCAGCGCAGTTCGGGCAGTTCGGAGAGGCCGACTTCGAGCGGTTGCAGATGGGCGTCTAGTTCAGGCGTCCGCGCCAGTTCCTCGATTCGCTCCAGTGACAGGCCGTCCTCGGCATTGAACGGCCCCGACCAGATGCGCCGCAGCGACACGACATGCCCCAGACACCCGAGCGCCTTGCCCAGATCGCGCGCGATGCTGCGCACGTAACCGCCCTTGCCGCATGTCATTTCCAGCGTGACGTGATCGGCATCGGGCCGGTCTGTCAGGATCAGCTGCTCGACCCAGAGCGGACGGGCGGCAAGTTCCATGTCTTCCCCGTCCCTCGCGCGCTTGTAGGCGCGTTCCCCGTCGATCTTGACGGCCGAGAATTGCGGCGGCACCTGCTGGATATCGCCGACAAACGCGTTCAGCGCATTCTTGATCTCTTCATCGGTGGGCCGCAGGTCGCTTTGTGCGATGATCTCGCCCTCGGCGTCGTCGGTATTGGTCGACTGCCCAAGCCGGACGGTAAATGTATACGCCTTGAGCGCGTCGGTTATGTAAGGCACCGTTTTCGTCGCCTCGCCAAGCGCAATGGCAAGCACGCCGGTCGCCGCCGGATCAAGCGTCCCCGCGTGCCCCGCCTTTTGCGCGTTCATCGCCCAGCGGACCTTGTTCACGATAGCGGTTGAGGTCGGCCCGGCGGGCTTGTCGATGACCAGCCAGCCCGAAATGTCGCGGCCTTTGCGTTTGCGTCCCATGGTGCCTCTGCGTGGTTCAGGATGCGGCGGCGTAGCCGAGACGGGCAGGGCTGTCAAACCCCGCCGGATGCCGGCGCAAGATGCGGACGAAACTTTACCTCGTGTTTGACGCATCTGTCCGGTTGCGCCCGGGATCAGGCAATTCTAGATCCGGTACCGGAGATGCCTGAAGAAGCGACAGGGTCAATGACGAAACATGCCACCACCGTGATCGGGCAGACCAAGCCTGGCGGGTCACCGGGCGAGGTTTTTCGGGCCTTTCTCAAGCTGGGCCTGACCTCGTTCGGCGGGCCGGTTGCCCATCTTGGCTACTTTCACGACGAACTGGTCACGCGGCGCAAGTGGATCGACGAGGCGGGGTATGCCGATCTCGTGGCGCTGTGTCAGTTTCTGCCCGGCCCGGCCAGCAGCCAGGTCGGTTTCGCGCTCGGTCTGTTGCGTGGCGGGCCGTTGGGGGCGCTGGCCGCGTGGGTGGCGTTCACGCTCCCCTCTGCGCTGATACTGGTGTTGTTTGCGCTGGGGGCTGCTGCCTTTGACGGACCGGTGGGGGCTGGGTTGATCCATGGCCTCAAGGTGGTTGCGGTTGCGGTGGTCGCGCAGGCGGTCTGGGGCATGGCGCGCAGCCTTGCGCCGGATGGCGCGCGGGCCGGGATCGCGCTCGCCGCCGTGCTTCTCGTGGTGTTTGTGGGGGGCTCGCAGGGTCAGATCGCCACCATTCTGGCCGGCGCTGCGGCGGGTCTGGTCCTGTGCCGCGAGGCGCAGGCCCCTGTGCAGGGGCATCTGGCCTTTGCCGTTTCAAAGCGGGCGGGCATCCTGTCACTCGTCCTTTTCGTCGCGCTTCTGGTTCTGTTGCCATTCGTGGCCTCAGGCGCGCCGGGCTTGGCCTTGTTCGATGGCTTTTATCGCGCCGGGGCGCTGGTCTTTGGCGGAGGGCATGTGGTGCTGCCGCTGCTTCAGGCCGAAGTGGCGGGCGTTGGCGGCGTGTCCAACGATGCCTTTCTTGCCGGTTACGGCGCAGCGCAGGCGGTTCCGGGGCCGCTGTTCACCTTTGCTGCCTATCTTGGCGCGATCATGGGAACGCCGCCTGGCGGGATCGCCGGGGCGGCCGTCGCGCTGGTGGCGATCTTTCTGCCGGGATTCCTGTTGCTCATTGGCGCGCTGCCCTTCTGGAACGTGTTTCGCGTGCGCCCTGCGGCGCAGTCGGCGATGCGCGGGGCCAATGCGGCGGTGGTGGGGATCCTCGGCGCGGCGCTTTATGATCCGGTCTGGACCAGCGCCATCCTGTCTCCACGCGACTTTGCGCTGGCGCTTGCGGGGTTCCTGCTGCTCACCGTCTGGAAGGCGCCCCCCTGGATCGTTGTGGTGCTCGTCGGCGTCGGCGGTATCGTGCTCGGGCCGCTCTGAACGCCTATTCCGCGTCCACCACCAGCCCGACAATCGGCCCCAGCCGAAAACCCAGGTCATTGCGACCGATGGACGGGGCATACAGGCGCGAGATGTTGCCGTCGAAATAGAGGGCATTGGGCAGGTTCAGAGCATCGCGAAACATGCTGCCGAATTCATGAAATGTCACCGCGTTCCGTGAAATGACGAACACGGCCCGGCTGCCATCGGCGCTGGTTCCGACGCCATTGCGGACATAGCGCGACGTGCTGTCGACGAGAAACCGCGGGTGCAACTCTCCGTCGATGACCAGCATCGGTCCGGATTGCGTGGCATATTTGCAGGCTGGTTGCGCCTCGACAAAGGCCAGCGTTTCGAACACATCCGCGCGGCCCTCGCGAATGCAGAACACGCCATTCGGCAAAAGCCCGAAATTCCCGGGCCCCTCATTGGTAATCACGCGTTTTGTCTCGATACCATTCTCGAGATAATGACCCACCGGCGTGCGGTCATCGTGATACATGCCCGCGTTCATCGCAAAGGCGAGCCGTTTGCCCGATCCGGCAAGTGCGGAGTCGATGCTGGAAAAATGCCCGTACAACGCGCCGGTGTCGTCTTGGAGAAACAGGCGCAAGTCGGCCTGCGTCATGTCGATGTCACAGACCGTATAGCCGTTGCCGCCATGTTCGATATCGCGGCAATCCTGCGCCGTTGCGGCGACCGGGGCCATCAGAAGGGTCAGCAGGGAGGCGACAATTCGCTTCACCCTTCGATGTCGCGGCGGACCGCGTCCTGGTTCAGCATCCTGCGTGTATCGTCCATGCGGTCAAACGTATCATCCAGTTGGAAGCGCAGGTCCGGGGCAAACTTCAGTGCCAGTTTCTTGGACACCGCCCGACGCAGTTCCCCCTTGTTGCGGGCCAGCAGCTTCAGAACCTCGTCCTGGCCCTGCCCGCCAAGGGGCAGCACATAGGCGGTTGCAACCCGCAGGTCAGGGGAGGTTCGGACCTCGCCCACGGTGATCGACATGCGGTTGAGGTCGGGATCGTGGACGTCGCCACGGGCCAGCACTTCGGAGAGGGTGCGCCGGATCAGTTCGCCGACGCGAAGCTGCCGCTGGGACGGGCCGGGACCATCGTGAAATTTGTTCTTTGCCATGATCCTGATCTAAGCGGTCGCAGAGGCTTTGCCAAGCGGGCCGCAACCGGATAACAGCACCTGACGCAATGGAGTGACGCGCAATGACACATAAGCCGGGTATTGTTGTAACGGGCGCATCGGGCCGCATGGGCCAGATGCTGGTGCGGATCATCACCGAAAGCGACAAGGCACAGCTTGTCGGCGCTGTCGAACGCGAGGGTCACGCATGGGTGGGGCAGGATATCGGCACCGCCATGGGCGGCGGCGCGCTCGGAGTCGCGGTGACCGATGATCCGCTCGAGGCCTTTGCCCGGGCGCAGGCGGTGATCGACTTTACCGCGCCACAGGCAACGCTGGATTTTGCAGTGCTCGCAGCGCAGGCGCGGCTGGTCCATGTGATCGGGACAACCGGGATGACGGATGCGCAGATCGCGGCGCTGACGCCGGCATCGCGACATGCGGTGATCGTGCGGGCCGGCAACATGAGTGTTGGCGTCAACCTGTTGACACAGTTGACCCGAAAGGTGGCGGCGGCGCTTGGCGAGGATTTCGATATCGAGATCATCGAAGCGCATCATCGTCACAAGGTGGATGCACCCTCCGGCACCGCTCTGATGCTGGGCGAGGCGGCGGCAGAGGGGCGCGGTGTTGCCCTGTCCGATGTCGCGGATCGTGGTCGCGACGGTATTACCGGCGCGCGCGAACGCGGTCACATCGGCTTTACCGCGATCCGGGGCGGTGACATCGTGGGCGAACATGACGTGCTGTTCGCCGCACCCGGCGAGCGGATCACGCTGCGCCACGTCGCCACCGACCGCGCGGTGTTCGCCCGTGGCGCCCTGCGCGCCGCATTGTGGGGGCAGGGCAAGGCTCCGGGTGCCTATGACATGATAGATGTTCTTGGTCTGAACGACTGATCGGCAAGTTTTCGCGCAGCGACCTGTCGATATGATCCTGAGCGCCGCGGGTCGGGCAATCCGGCGACCGAAAGGCACAGGTTGCGCCACGAACCCCATCGCCGTCCACAGGTCACGACCCAAGTGTTTCACTTGGACGCAAACCGGTAAGAACTCACATCTCCAACGTCAGCCCCCGTGCCGCAATGGACGCGAATACCACGGGTCTCCCGGGCGGATCAGGTCGAGCGGAGCAGGACCTTGCTCGAACCCAGGGCTTCGGCAATGCGGCTGTATTGCTGGCTTTTGCTTTCGGAACCTGAGGCGCTGCGCAGCAGCAGGGTTTCGGTATTGCTCAGGATGGCACTTGCCTGCTGGTTCACCTGTGCCTGGGCCTGCGGAGCAACCGGCGTGAGCGGGCGCGAGGTGCGAATCTCGGGCGAGGTGTCGGTGGCCTGTCGGGTGGCGCGTCCGCGCATCTGCGACGTATCACGGTTGCGGCGGGCAAGATTCTCAAGCTGGTCAGAGGTGTCCCGCAGAATATCGCGCACCTCGTCGTAATCGGTGTTTCGCGGGATACCGTCCGCAATCTGACCCAGGCGTTCGGCAAGGCAATCGACCCTGTAGGACTCATTGTCGAGTTCGGCGCAGAACTGCTGGGCCGCCGCGATGCCGCCGGTAACGACCTCGGTGTAGTTGTTCGATCCGAAACCACCGGCGGGGAGGATGACCGTGTAGACCAGCGGCGGAACCGCCTGAGCAAATGCGGGCAGGCCGGTTCCCGTTGCGGCGACGAGAGTGGCGGCAATTCCCAGTTTCCGAAATGCGGTCATGTTGAAATGGTCTCCTGCAAGTAGATAAGCTGTTTTTCGCGCCCTGCGTTGCCCGTTGCGTCGCGTCGCGCTATCGTTGGTCATAGTCTAACAGGATTCGAGTGAGAGGGCATGGCCAAATTTTCTAGCATCATGATCGCCGGTGTATTTGCAGCAGGCCTCGCGGCGCAGGCGCAGTCCCAGACAACAGCCCCGCTGACGCAGGCACAGGCGCGTCTGGCCTGTGGAGCGGGCGTCGTGCTGGGTGCCGTGACCTTGCCGGATGGCTCGATCAAGGTCACATGCGAGGCACAGGCCGCAGGCCAGGTTCCCACGGCTCTTGCGGGTGCGCTGACGCCTGAAGCCGCAGCGGCGCTTGTCGCGACCGTTGTGATCGTCGGGGTTCTTGTCGGGGATGGCGGATCGGAATCGAGTGCCACGACAACGGCTGCACCGGTCGATCTGGAGCAGTATTAACCGCGACGTCGGCGCTTTTCAGCCGCCGTTCAGAAATCGACCGCGAGGCCCTTTTTTTCCCAATCGCCATAGCGAACGGGTTCCGGACCGTCGCGGCCTCCGAGCTCCTTTGGCAGGGGCGCTTTGAGCGCGGCACGCTTGCGGCGCTCTTCAGCCTCGGCAAGAGCGCGCTGCGCGGCGGGCGGCAGGTCGGGGTTCGGAGTCTCGGTCATCGCGGGTTCCTTTATGCCTGATGCGTGATATACGCCCGGGTCCGTGTCTGACAAGGGACGCGGTAGATTTGCGGAGAAGGACGGATGGCCGATAACGCTCTGGGCGCAAGGCGCAGCGCAATTTACCTGCTCGATCAGGTGCTCGGCGAGGGGCGGTTGATGGCCGAATGCTTGTCCGCGGGCGCTCTGGAGCGGCTGGCCCCGGAAGAGCGCGCGCGGGCGCAGCGCCTTGCGCTTGAAACGCTTCGGGGCCTGGAGCGCGCCGACCGCCTGTTGCAGCGGCATCTGCGCAAGACTCCGCCGCTGACCGTGCGCAATGCCCTGCGTCTGGGAACGGTCGAGCTGTGCAGGGGCGAGGCTGCGCATGGCGTGGTGAACGCGATGGTTCAGATCGTTGGCGGGCATCGACGACATGGACAGCTCAAGGGGATGGTTAACGCCGTCCTGCGCAAGATCGCGGCGGATGGACCGGACGCCTGGACCAGGCTGCGCATCCCGCGCCTGCCAAAATGGCTGCGCGCGCCGCTGGTATCGGCCTGGGGTCCCGAAGCCGTGGCGATGATGGAAGCCGCGCATTTCGCCGGCGCACCGCTGGATGTCACCGGCAAGCCGGGGGCAGACCTGTCGGCATTGGACGGCGCGGCATTGCCCACCGGGTCGCTGCGACTGGCGGCACCGGGGCAGGTCACCGCATTGCCGGGCTATGGCGCGGGCGATTGGTGGGTCCAGGACGCCGCTGCCGCTTTGCCGGCAACGCTGTTGGCTGTGGGTCCGGGCGAGCGCGTGCTCGATCTCTGCGCCGCTCCGGGCGGCAAGACGTTGCAACTCGCCGCCACCGGGGCGGATGTGGTCGCGGTGGACAGTTCGGCGCAGCGGATGAAACGTTTGCAGGAGAATCTCGCGCGCACCGGGTTGCGTGCCGAAACGCGGGTCGCCGACGTGCTCGAAGAATCGGGTCAGTATGATGCGATCCTGCTGGATGCGCCCTGTTCGGCAACCGGCACGATCCGCCGTCACCCGGACCTGCCCCATGCCAAGGACGGGTCGGAATTCGGCGCGCTGATCGAGTTGCAGACCCGGATGCTGGCGCATGCCTGGGGCTTGCTGCGGCCGGGCGGGCGGATGGTGTTCTGTACCTGCAGCCTGTTGCCTGACGAAGGCGAGGTGCAGGTCGAAGAGGCGCTCGACATGTTTGCAGACATGCGGACCGATCGCGCGGCCCTTTCGCGTCCGGGCATCGACCCGGCGTGGATCACCGAAGAGGGCGGTTTGCGCCTGCGGCCGGATTACTGGCCCGACCGGGGCGGAATGGACGGGTTTTACATGGCGCTGCTGCGCAAAGAACCCGCCGCCTGACCAAGGCCTGTTGACAAACGTCCGGCGCCGGTTGCGACTACTGCCACGAGATACGAGACGAAACGCATAAAGACACCGCAGAGCGGTCAGGGCGAGGCAGCATGGCAGGCCCGCACAGATTGGCAGCCCGGGGCCTCGATCGGCTCCATGCCTGGATGGCGCGTGGTCATCGGGGCGCGCGCGGTTTTGTCTCCGACCCCGAGCCGCGCGGTTTCGGCTCTGTCACCCGTGGGCGGCAGATTCTGGCGGGTCGTTGTCTGCTGGCCGGGCAGCTTGTCGAGATCCGTGGACGTGATCTGTGGGACGTGCCTGCAACGACAACGGGGTTTGACGCCGCACGGCACGGGTTCGGATGGCTCGACGATCTTGCGGCAGCAGGGGATGCGCGGGCCCGCTCCACGGCGCAGGACTGGCTCTGGAACTGGATCGGTCGGTTCGAGGGCGGTCGCGGGCCCGGCTGGACCCCGGCCCTGACGGGGCGGCGGGCGATCCGCTGGGTCAATCACGCGGCGTTCCTGTTGCACGGTCGGGGCGAGTCCGACCGAGACCTTTTCCTGCGCGCCCTGTCGCGGCAATGCTGGTTCCTGTCCAGACGCGCGCAGAGCGCAGCGCCGGGTGTTCCCCGGTTCGAAGCGCTGTCGGGATTGATCGTCGCCGCCCTGTCGATGGAGGGGCGCGCGGCGCTGGCAGATCCGGCGGTTCCGCTTCTGGCGCGGGAGTGCGACGCGCAGATCGACGCGACAGGCGGCATGCCGACGCGCAATCCCGAAGAGTTGTTGAGGGTCTTTACACTTCTCACCTGGACCGCTGCTGACCTGCATCGTGCCGGTCGCGCGGTGCCGACAGGGCACAGCGCGGCAATCGCGCGGATCGCGCCCACGCTGCGCGCATTGCGCCATGCCGACGGCGGGCTGGCGCGGTTTCATGGTGGCGGTCGCGGATTGAATGGCCGGTTGGATCATGCGCTGGCGGCAAGCGGGGTGAAACCCAGACCGATTGACGCGCGCGCGATGGGCTATGTGCGGCTGGCCGCAGGCCGTACCAGTGTGATCGTGGATGCGGCGCCGCCGCCGGCGGGCGCGGCGGCATTTACGGGGCATGCGTCGACGCTGGCATTCGAACTGACTTCGGGCCGACGGCCCATGATCGTCAACTGCGGCTCTGGTGCCGTTTTCGGCGATCAGTGGCGGCGCGCGGGGCGGGCGACACCCTCGCATTCGACGCTGGGGCTGACCGGGTATTCCAGTGCCCGGATTGCCACGAGCGGGTATGAAACAGGGCGCTGCGCTTTGATCGACGGACCGCGCAATGTGCCCGTCGAGATGACCGAGCGCCCGGTCGGCCTGCTGTTCTGGGGCGGCCATGACGGGTATGTGGCGCAATTCGGTCTTACACACGCGCGGCGGCTCGACCTGAGTTTTGACGGTCGGAGCCTGTCTGGCGAGGATATGCTGTTGGCCATAGACCGCGCGCACAAGCGGCGCTTTGATCGCGCTCTGCAGCAAGGCCCGCAGACCGGGATCGGCTTTGACGTCCGCTGGCACCTGCATCCCGAGGTCCAGGCCCGACTCGACCCCGCTGCCGCCGTCGTAACGATGACTCTGCGCAGCGGAGAAAGCTGGGAGTTCCGGACCGACAACGGGGTGCATCTTTCGTTGCAGCCGGGGGTCTATCTGGACGATACGCATCTGGAACCCACGAGATCGCGGCAGATCGTGGTGTCCGCTCACGCGGTCGGCCCTGAAACCCGAATCCGCTGGACCCTGGCCAAGGCACGGGACACCGCCATCGCGATACGCGATCTGCATCAGGACGACGAGCCGGGCGATGATGTCTGAGCGCGGTTGGCGGGCATTCCCTCCGCTGTGACAGGGCCGGGTGGCAGAAACCCTGTTGCGTTTGAAATCCACGGTTCTATCCCGCAGCAAATTGGATTATGCCGCGCCTAACAGTCATCATATTCAGGACCTGTCATGACCGACCTTCGACCAATCCGCCGCGCC
Source organism: Sedimentitalea sp. XS_ASV28 (assembly GCF_041224545.1). Taxonomy (NCBI): domain Bacteria; kingdom Pseudomonadati; phylum Pseudomonadota; class Alphaproteobacteria; order Rhodobacterales; family Paracoccaceae; genus Sedimentitalea; species Sedimentitalea sp. XS_ASV28. Next base: position 60,747 of record NZ_JBGFGP010000105.1, read on the forward strand.
TTGCTCTCTGTTTCCGACAAATCCGGGCTTGTCGATCTGGGCAAGGCATTGGTTGAACGCGGAGTCGAATTGCTGAGCACCGGGGGCACCGCGCAGGCGTTGCGCGGCGCCGGGCTCGAGGTGCTCGACGTTTCCGAGGTGACCGGCTTTCCAGCGATGATGGATGGGCGCGTCAAGACGCTGCACCCGATGGTGCATGGAGGCTTGCTGGCGCTGCGGGACAATCCGGCGCATGTCGCTGCGATGGAAGAGCATGTGATCAATCCGATCGACCTGCTGGTGGTGAACCTCTACCCCTTCGAGGCCACGGTGGCCGGCGGCGCCGACTATGACACCTGCATCGAGAATATCGACATCGGTGGCCCGGCGATGATCCGGGCCGCGGCCAAGAACCACAAGTTCGTTTCCGTGGTGGTCGATACCGCGGATTACAAGGCGCTGCTGGCGGATATGGACGCCAATGGCGGGGCCACCAGCGATACGTTCCGCCGCCAGCTGGCGCAGATCGCCTATGCGCGAACCGGTGCCTATGACGCCGCCGTCAGCACCTGGATGGCCGGTGCCGTCGGAATCGAAACCCCGCGCCGCCGCGTGATCAAGGGCGAGCTGGCGCAATCCCTGCGCTATGGCGAGAACCCGCATCAGAAGGCGGCCTTCTACACCGATGGCACCGACCGGCCCGGCGTCGCCAGCGCGACCCAGCATCAGGGCAAGGAACTGTCCTATAACAATATCAACGATACGGATGCGGCGTTCGAACTGGTCAGCGAATTCGCGCCCGAACACGGGCCGGCCTGTGCGATCATCAAGCATGCCAACCCCTGTGGCGTGGCGCGTGGGGACACATTGAAGCAGGCCTATCAGCGCGCGTTCGACTGCGACCGCACCAGCGCATTCGGCGGCATCATCGCGCTCAACCAGCCTCTTGATGGCGCGACGGCGGAAGAGATCGTCAATATCTTTACCGAGGTCGTCATCGCCCCCGGTGCCGATGACGCCGCGAAGGAGGTTTTTGCCGCGAAAAAGAACCTGCGTCTGCTGACCACCGGAGCACTGGCCGATCCGCGGGCGGCCGCGCTTGCCTACAAGCAGGTGTCGGGCGGGATGCTGGTGCAGGACAAGGACACGGGCCATATCACGCGCGACGATCTGAAAGTCGTGACCAAACGCGCCCCGAGCGAACAGGAACTGAACGACCTGATTTTCGCGTGGGTCGTCGCCAAGCATGTGAAATCCAACGCCATCATCTATGTGAAGGATGGCGCCACCGTCGGCGTCGGCGCCGGACAGATGAGCCGTGTGGACAGCACGCGGATCGCGGCGCGCAAGGCGCAGGACATGGCCGACGCCCTGAAGCTCGACGCACCGCTGACCCGTGGATCGGTGGTTGCCTCCGATGCGTTCTTTCCCTTTGCCGACGGGCTGATCACGGCGGCCGAGGCCGGTGCCACGGCGCTGATCCAGCCCGGTGGCTCGATGCGCGATGACGAGGTGATTTCCGCGGCGGACGAGGCCGGGCTGGCGATGGTCTTTACCGGCATGCGCCATTTCCGGCACTGAGGCATGACACAGCGTTTTTTGATTGGGGCCACATTGCTGGCCTTTGCGACAGATCAGGTCAGCAAGTATGCCGTTGTACACGGCATGGAGCTGTCGCGGCGGTTGGCGATCGACGTTCTGCCGCCAGTGCTGAACTTTCGCTATGGCGAAAATACCGGCATCAATTTCGGTCTGTTCGAGGGTGAGTCCGAACTCGCGCGCTGGCTGCTGATCGTATTCTCGGTGGCGGTGATCGCGGCGGTCTGGCTGTGGGTGCGGCGATATCATCCGCGCAGTGCGATCATGCAGATTTTTGCGGGCCTGTTGATCGGCGGTGCGCTCGGCAATGTGTTCGACCGGCTGGTCTATGGCTATGTGCTTGATTTCCTGAACATGTCCTGTTGCGGTTTTGACAATCCCTTTGTCTTCAATCTCGCGGATGTTCTCATCTTTGTCGGGGCTGTCGGCCTGGTCGTGTTCGAGGGGCGCGGGCAACAGAAATCATTGCGTGACCCCAGGAGATGAATGGGGTAGACACCAGTGAAACAGGCAGGAGATGACCGGTGCGGATAGCGCAGGTTCTTTTAGTTGGATTGAGTGTCGGCTTGCTGGGATGCAGCAACAAGCCGCTTCACGACATCCGGAGCAATTCGGAAGGCCCGGACGAATTCATGGTGGTCCCGGTCAAACCACTCACCGCGCCGCGGGATTATGACGTCCTGCCGGCACCTACGCCGGGTGGCGGCAACCTTGTCGACCAGAACCCCCGCGCGGACGCGGTCGAGGCGCTTGGCGGGCGACCTTCCGCTCTTGACCCGACCGGCGGTATCCCGGCATCGGATGGTGCCCTGGTTGCCAGCGCCAGCCGCTATGGCGTTCCGCCAAACACGCGCCAAGAACTCGCCGAGCAGGACGCGGAGTTCCGGAAACGACAGGCGCGCCTGAGCGGGTTCAAGCTGTTCCCGGTGGACCGCTACAGCCAGGCCTATCGTCGACAGGCCATCGACCCCTTCCCGATCAATGAAACATTCCGCCGCTACGGTCGTGAAACCCCGACCGCGCCGGCGTCGGACTGACCGCCTCTTACGCGATCCGGGCGGGTTGCTCACTTTTTTGCAATGGCGTCTTGAACCGCGCCGCCCCGACCGTAGGTAGTGCGGTAAATTTCGGAGGGTGCCTCATGGTGCGTCGACTATCCTTTCTGTCCGCTTTTGTCGCACTGACCGGCCTGATCGCCGCTCCGGCTGCCTCGGGTGATATCGAGGATGCCGTTACCAGTTTCGAACTGGACAACGGCATGCAGGTGGTGGTGATCGAGGATCACCGGGCCCCGGTCGTGCAGCATATGGTGTGGTACAGGGCGGGGTCGGCGGATGAACCGGTCGGCGCTTCGGGCGTGGCCCATTTCCTGGAACATTTGCTGTTCAAGGGGACGGAAACCCTGGAGCCGGGTGAATTCTCCGCAGTGGTTGCCGCCAATGGCGGCCAGGACAACGCTTTTACCAGCTACGACTACACCGCATATTTTCAAAGGGTTGCGGCGGACCGGCTCGAGTTGATGATGCAGATGGAAGCCGATCGCATGGTCAACCTGCAACTGGCCGAACAGGACATCCTGACCGAGCGCGACGTGATTCTCGAAGAACGCAACATGCGGGTCGAAAACAATCCCGGCGCGTTGTTCAATGAACAGATGGATGCGGCGCAATACCTGAACCATCGCTACGGCGTGCCGGTGATTGGCTGGAAACACGAGATGGAAGAGCTGAGCCTCGGGGATGCCCTGTCCTTCTATCGCACCCATTACGCCCCGAATAACGCGATTCTCGTGGTGTCCGGCGATGCCGATCCTGACGAGGTCAGGAAACTGGCCGAAAAATACTATGGTGGTCTCCCCGCCAACCCCGATCTGCCCGAACGCGTCAGATCGCAGGAACCGCCGCAAACCTCGGAACGTCGTCTGACATTCAAGGACGCGCGGGTGGCCCAGCCCTATGTATCGCGATCCTACCTCGCGCCCGAACGTGACAGCGGCGCGCAGGAAAAGGCGGCGGCACTGGTGCTTCTGTCTGAAATCCTGGGCAACGGCACGACCTCGTTCCTGGCGGAAAAGCTGCAGTTCGAGCGGAAACTGGCCGTCTATACCGGGGCTTATTACGGTGGCACATCACTGGACGACACCACCTTTGACCTAGTGATCGTGCCCGCCAATGGTGTTTCGCTGCAGGACGCGGAAGCGGCGCTGGACGAGACGATCGCCGAGTTCATGCGCGCGGGGGTGGATGAAGAGCAGCTTGACCGGATCAAGATGCAGCTGCGCGCCTCGCAGATCTATGCGCGCGACAATGTGGACGGGATCGCCAACCGCTATGGGCGCGGTCTCACCAGCGGGTTGACCATCGAAGACATACAGGCATGGCCCGGCATCCTGCAGGCCGTGACGCCGGACGAGATCATGGCCGCGGCGCGCGAGGTGTTTCGCCCCGAGGCCTCGGTGACCGGCTGGTTGATGCAGAATGACGAGGTGACCCAATGATGCGCGCGTTCGCAGCCCTTTTCGCGCTGTTTCTTGCCCTGCCGGCCTCGGCCGAGGTCAAGGTGCAGGAAGTGACCAGCCCTGCCGGGATCAACGCCTGGCTTGTCGAAGATCACAGCATCCCCTTCACGGCGCTGGAATTGCGGTTTCGCGGAGGCATGTCGCTGGACCCCCCGGACAAGCGCGGCGCGGTTTATCTGATGACCGCATTGATCGAGGAAGGGGCGGGCGAACTGGATGCGCGTGCCCATGCCCGTGCCGTCGAGGCGCTGGCCGCGTCGTTCCGCTATGACGCGACCGATGATGCGGTCTCGGTTTCGGCGCGTTTCCTGAGCGAGAACCGCGACGAGGCTTTGGCGCTGCTGCGCGATGCCATCCATGCACCGCGTTTCGACCCCGAGGCGATTGAGCGCGTGCGGGCTCAGGTCATCGCCGGCCGTGAATCTGCGGCCAAGGACCCGAACGACATCGCGCGCGCCACACTGAACGCCCTGATCTACGGCGATCACCCCTATGGATCGGATGGCGAAGGCACCGTCGAGTCGGTTTCCGCGTTGAGCCGGGACGACATTCTCGCCGCCCATGCGGCGGTGTTTGCACGGGACCGCCTCTATGTGTCCGCCGTGGGGGATATCACTCCCGAGGAACTGGGAGAGGTTCTGGACAGCCTTCTGGCCGACCTGCCCGAAACCGGCGCACCGCTGCCCGGACCGGCGGATGTCACCATTCCCGGCGGAGTCAAGGTGGTCGAGTTCGACACGCCTCAATCGGTCGCCGTGTTTGCACAGGACGGCATCGACCGCATGGATCCGGATTTTTTCGCGGCTTATGTGCTCAACGAAGTTCTGGGCAGCGGCTCGTTCGAAAGCCGACTGATGCAGGAGGTGCGTGAAAAGCGCGGCCTCACCTACGGGGTCTATTCATACCTGGCCCCGCGCGACCTCGCGGCGGTGTATCTGGGCAGTGTGGCCTCGGGCAATGATCGGATCGCCGAGGCAATCGACGTGATCCGTGCGGAATGGGAACAGGTCGCCAGCGAAGGGATCAGCGCGCAAGAGGTCGAGGATGCCAAGACCTATCTGACCGGTGCCTACCCGTTGCGGTTCGATGGCAATGGTCCGATTGCGCGTATCCTGACCGGTATGCAGATGGAGGGATTGCCCGCTGACTACATCGCCACCCGAAATGACCAGATCAACGCCGTCACGGTCGAGGATGTGAACCGGGTCGCCGCCGAACTGCTCGACCCCGAGGGCTTGCAATTCGTGGTGGTGGGGCAACCCGCCGGGCTGACCGATACGGTAAACTAGGGTATTTCGCGACCAACCCGAAACATCCGATGTCACCTGATGCATCGAGATCGCTGATTTCGGGCGGACTTGAATGCTTCGGCTTTGCCGCGAAACGCCCTATTCGCCGTAAGGCACCCAGACCGTCTTGACCTCGGTTGCTTCCGACATGAGACGCCCGGTTTGCGGCTGGAACCAATCTGTCGTGCGCGCATTGTTGACCCATGTACGCTTGAGGTTTCCGGCGCTCTCGCGTTCGATCCGGGCCGACAGGTCACTTGAGGAAAAACTCCACACCGCGTCCACGTTCATATGCGACGCCATATGTGGCGCAAGATCGGCGTGCCGCCCGGTCAGGATGTTGACCACCCCGCCCGGCACATCGGATGTGTCGAGAACCTGATAGAAATCGGTTGCCGCCAGGGGGAAGGGTTCGCTTGCGCCGAGAACCACGCGATTGCCCATCGCAATGGCAGGCGCCATCACCGAGACCAGCCCGAGCAGTGGCGCATCATCCGCGCAGAGCGCGGCAATCACTCCCACGGGTTCCTTCATCGCCAGCGCAATGCCACGCATCGGCACCGCTGCCGTCCGCCCATCGACCTTGTCCGCCCAGGCCGCCGCCGAAAACAGGCGCTGGATGCTGGCGTCCACTTCCTTTGCGCCCTGCCGCGCTCCGGTCATCGCATCGATGCGGCGGGCAAATTCCTCCGCCCGCGCCGACAGGTTTTCCCCGATATAATACAGGATCTGCGCCCGCAGATGCGCCGTGGATTTTGCCCATCCCGCCGCGCCCTGCGCCGCCTCGACCGCATTGCGCACGTCCTTGCGACTGCCAAGCCCCACATGCCCGAGCAGCGCACCGGATTTCCCGTAAACCGGCTGCGAATATCCGCTGTCTGGGCGCGCCTGCTTGCCACCGATATACATCTTGGCGGTGCGGTCGAGGGCATCGGTCGGCGCTCCGGTGCCGTCATGCGGCCTGATGGGGGCGAGCGCCCTCGTCTTGCCCCGTGGCCGCGTATAGGCCCGCAGACCCGCCCAGCCACCTTCGCGACCGAACCCGCTCTCGCGCACGCCACCAAAGGGCGCGGCGGCGTCGAACAGGTTGGTGGCATTGATCCACACCACCCCCGATGCAAGTTTCGGTGCGATATCCAGCGCCAGATTGATATTCTCGGTCCAGACCGTCGCCGCCAGCCCATAGCGCGAGTTGTTGGCGATGCTGACCGCCTCATCCGGCGTGCGAAATGTGGTCGCCGCCAGTACCGGACCGAATATCTCTTCCTGCATCAGCCTGTCAGATGGTGCGAGGCCCGAGATCAGTGTCGGAGGATAAAAGCAGCCATCTGCCGGCATTTCGACCGCGGCAACATGCGTCTGACCCGCTGTATTGGCACCGACCATGCGCGCAATCGCTGCGTGCTGCACCGGGTCTACCACCGCGCCGATATCGATACACTTGTCCAGCGGATCGCCGACGCGCAGCCGGTCCATCCGCGCGCGCAACCGCTCAAGGAACATCGCCGAGATATTCTCCTGAACCAGAAGCCGCGACCCCGCACAGCAGACTTGTCCCTGGTTCAGCCATATCGCATCCACCAGCCCCTCGATAGCACTGTCCAGATCGGCATCGTCGAACACGATATAGGGGCTCTTGCCACCCAGTTCGAGCGTCAACGCCTTGCCCGATCCCGCCGTCGCCTCGCGGATGCGCCGCCCGACGGCGGTCGATCCGGTAAAGGCGATCTTGTCGACCTCTGCGGCCACGAGCATTTCGCCCACCGCCCCGTCGCCGGTCACGATGTTGACGACACCCCTGGGCAGTCCGGCCTGTTGACAGATCTCGGCGAACAAAAGCGCCGTCAAAGAGGTATATTCGGCCGGCTTCAGGACCACCGTGTTGCCCATCGCCAGCGCGGGCGCAATCTTCCATGCCAGCATCAGCAACGGAAAATTCCACGGGATGATCTGGCCGCAGACGCCCAGCGGTTCGGCATCGGGAAGGGCCTCTTCCATCACCTGTGCCATACCCGCATGATAATGGAAATGACGCTGCGCCAGCGGAATGTCGATGTCGCGGCTTTCGCGGATCGGCTTGCCGTTGTCCAGCGTCTCCAGCACGGCAAACAGCCGGCCATGTTTCTGCAACAGCCGTGCAATGGCATAGAGATGGCGCGCGCGCGCCGGACCGCCCTGCCGTGCCCATGCCTTCTGTGCCTTGCGGGCCGCCGTGACGGCCGCCTCGACATCCTCCTGCGTCGCTTGGCTCAGGGTGGCAAGACGCGCGCCATTTGCAGGATTGCGGCTTTCAAACCCCGCGAGTGCCGGGGTAAACGCCCCGTTGATGAAATGTCCGAACGCGCCATCATGTCCGTCGATCCAGTTGCACGCTTCGTCGGCACTCTCCGGGGCCGGTCCATATGCCATGGTCTCGAAGATTTCCTTGACGGTCATCATTTCACCTTTGTCCAAATACTCACTGCACGACGCCCGCCATCTGCGGTTCAGCCGACGGGATGGCGATATCCGGCCGAGTAGGCGCCGGTCACGTAATGCTCCAGCTGGCGTTCGATATCACCGAGAAGGGAACTTGCCCCGAAACGGAACAGGTCGGGTCGAAGCCAGCGCTCCCCCAGTTCCTCCTTCATCAGCGACAGGTAGACCAGCGCATCTTTGGCCTTCGAGATGCCGCCGGCCGGCTTGTAGCCCACCCGATACCCGGTGCGCTGATAATAGTCGCGAATTGCGCGGATCATCACCAGCGACACCGGCAGCGTGGCATTCACGCTCTCCTTGCCGGTCGAGGTCTTGATGAAATCGGCCCCGGCCATCATGCAGACCAGGCTCGCCCGCGCCACGTTGCGCAACGTACCAAGTTCGCCGGTTGCAAGGATCGCCTTGACATGCGCGTCGCCGCAGGCGTCGCGAAATGTCTTCATCTCATCATAAAGCGACTGCCAGTCTCCGGTCAGCACGTGGCGACGGGAAATCACGATGTCGATCTCCCGTGCGCCGGCGGCAACACTTTCCCCGATCTCTGCTACGCGCAGGTGAAACGGCGACAAGCCGGCGGGAAACCCCGTGCTGACGGCCGCGACGGGAATGCTGCTTCCATCAAGAGCCTGGACCGCTGGCCTGATCATGTCGTGATACACACAGACCGCGCCGGTTGTCAGGCCCTGCATCCCGAGCGCGGCAAGCAGGTCTTCGCGCACCGGCTGACGCGCCTTGGCGCATAGCCTCTGCACGCGCCCGGCCGTATCGTCCCCCGACAGCGTCGTCAGGTCGATGCAGCTGATGGCGCGCAACAGCCAAGCGGCCTGATGCTCTTTCTTGACCGAGCGTCGTCCCGGCAGGGCCGCAACCCGGCGCTCGATGGCCGAGGTATTCGCCTGCGCCGAATTCACCCATCGCATGTCCAGCGCGGTTCCGGGATTGCGCGGTTCGGTCGCCAGCGGCAGGAGCGTCCCGCACGTCGTGGTTTCGGTCTGCATGTCGCCCCCGTCATGTTCAAACCGTAACGTGACATGGGGCCGCCGGCTTGGCAAGCGGGCCCAAGACACCCTGTCAGGGCTGAAACTGCCAGGAAAACAGGCATATTCCACCTTTTGTTGCGAGTAATTCGCAATATCATTGACTTACCTGCGAATGACTCTCATATTCAGCCCGACTCTTACAAATGGGAAAGCCCCGATGCTTTTACGCCGTTCCTTGCTGATTGCCTCCATGTTGTCGCTGTTGCTGCCGCTGGCGGGACGTGCCCTGGCGGAAACCCCGATCAAGGTTGTCGCGACCACCGGCATGATTGCGGATGCGGCGCGTCAGGTCGGCGGGGAACTGGTCGAGGTCCGGGCCCTGATGGGACCGGGAGTCGATCCGCATTCCTATCGGCAGACCCGGACCGATATCGTTGCGATGACGCGGGCCGATCTTGTCTTGTGGCACGGCCTCTACCTCGAAGCGCAGATGGAGGATTTCTTTCACGACCTCGCACGCAAGCGCAACGTGGTGGCCGTTGCCGATGGGCTGCCCCGGAACCTGCTGCGCGGTCACGACAGTTACCAGGACAAGTTCGACCCGCATGTCTGGATGTCGCCGGACCTGTGGAAACTCGTCGTGGAGCAGGTTCAGGCCGCGCTGACCGACACGCGGCCCGAGGCGGCAGAGATATTTGCCGCGAATGCAGCGCGTCATCTGTCGGATCTGGACGCGCTCGCGACCTATGCAAGACAGAGCATGGCGCAGGTTCCGCCGGACAATCGCGTGTTGCTGACCGCGCATGACGCCTTTGGCTATTTTGGCGACAGTCTCGATATCGAGGTGCTCGGGATACAGGGCATCTCGACCGAGAGTGAAGCGGGGCTGAACCGGATCAGCGCGCTGGTCGATCTTCTGGTCGAGCGCCGGATCACGGCCGTCTTTGTCGAAAGTTCGGTGTCTGATCGCAACATGCGCGCGCTGGTCGAAGGGGCGGCGGCGCGCGGGCATGAGGTTCAGATCGGTGGTGAGCTCTACAGCGATGCCATGGGTGCCGATGGCACCTATGAAGGCACCTATATCGGCATGATCGATCACAACGTGACCGTCATTGCCGGCGCCCTTGGCGCAGATGTGCCGGAGCGGGGCATGTCCGGCAAACTGTCGGCGGGGTTCTGAGATGAGCATCGAACTGATCGCGTCGCAGGGCACCGTCGCGACCCCGGACCGGCCGACCGAAAGCCCCTTGGCCATTCGCGGTTTGACCGTTTCCTATGGTCAGAAACCGGCGGTATTCTCGGTCGACATGACCGTTCAGCCGGGGACCATGACGGCGATCATCGGTCCGAACGGCGCGGGTAAATCGACCTTGCTCAAGGCGGCGCTCGGTATCGTCCGGCCATTGTCGGGGCAGGTGCAGGTCTTTGGCGCACCGCTTGCGCGTCGACGCGCCCGCATCGCCTACGTGCCCCAGCGCGCCAGCATCGACTGGGATTTCCCGACCCGCGTGATCGACGTTGTATTGATGGGGCTTTACCGGCAACTGGGTCTGTTGCGCCGTGTTCGCGGCGTCCATCGCGACCGGGCGCTGAACTGTCTTGATCGGGTGGGCATGCGGGACTTTGCCGACCGCCAGATCGGCCAGCTTTCCGGCGGGCAGCAGCAACGGGTATTTCTCGCCCGTGCGCTGGCGCAGGACGCTGACTTGTATCTGCTGGACGAACCTTTTGCGGGGGTCGATGCGGCGACCGAAAAGGCGATCATCGGCGTGCTGAAATCGCTGCGTGCCGAGGGAAAAACCGTTGTTGTCGTGCATCACGATCTCGCAACCGTCCGGGATTATTTTGATAACGTGTTCCTGATCAATACCAGCAAGGTCGCCGAGGGACCGGTCTCAACGACATTTACCTCCGAGACATTGCAGGCGACCTATGGTGGCCGGCTTGCCACCGTGCAGGTCGATCAACTGGCCGCGACGGCACTGGCCTGATCCATGTTCGTCGACGCGCTTCTGCTTCAACTGGGATATAATGCCACGCTGGTCGCCATCGGGGCGACCCTCCTGGGCATTGCAGCCGGGAGCACCGGCACCTTCCTTTTCCTGCGCAAACGCGCGCTTGTCAGCGACGCGATAAGCCACGCGACCCTGCCGGGTGTCTGCCTCGCTTTCATGCTGATGGTGTGGCTTGGAGGGGATGGGCGCAACCTTGTGGGGCTGCTTCTGGGATCGGCGGTCTCGGCCTGGATCGGCCTGCTGTGCCTTAACTGGCTGGTGCAGCGCACGCGCCTCGCCGAGGATGCGGCCATCGGCGCGGTCCTGTCGGTGTTTTTCGGGTTCGGCGTCGTGCTCCTGACGGTCATCCAGACCATGGGGTCGGGGCGACAGGCCGGCCTTGAGAGCTTTTTGCTCGGGTCGACGGCGGGCATGCTCTGGGCCGATGCGATGGTCATCGCTGTCGGCGGCGCTGCGGCGGTTGCGATGATCCTGTTGTTGCGCCGGCCCATGACGCTGGTGGCCTTCGATCCCGACTATGCGCTGGCGCGCGGGCTGCCCGTGGCGCGCATCGATCTTGCCATGATGGGGCTGGTGATGGCGGTGACGGTCGTGGGCCTGAAGATCGTAGGCCTGATCCTGATCGTCGCATTGCTGATCATCCCGCCGGTCACGGCCCGTTTCTGGACAGAACGCAGCGATGTCGTGGTCCTTCTTGCCGGTCTCGTGGGCGGGTTGTCGGGCTTTGTCGGCGCGGCGATCTCGGCATCGGCGCCCAATCTTCCGACCGGTCCGATCATCGTGCTGGTCAGCTTCGGCTGTTTCGTCATGTCGCTGTCGCTTGCGCCGGGGCGGGGGGCGCTGGCGGCGCTGTTGCGGCACTTGCGGTTTCAGAAACGCGTGCATCTGCGGCAGGGGTTGCTGGCGCTCGCCCAGGGTCAGCCCATCTACGAAGTGTTGACGCTGCGCCTGTTGCGCCGCGCGGGTCTGGTGCGGCCGGACGGCGTGGCCACAGAGCTTGGCCGCGCCCGCGCCGCCAAGGCGCTGCGCGACGAGCGGCGCTGGCAGGCCGTGCGCTCCGACCGCGACCACGAGGCCGCCGCCGCGCTCTATGACGGATTGCGTGACATCGAAACCGTGCTGACACGCGACCAGATCGCCGAGGTCGACCGGGCCATCGGCGGACCAAAGGGGGTGCCCGCATGAGTGGTGCCGAGTTCGTTCCCCTGTCGCTTCCTCCCCTTCTGATCGGGATCTTCGCGGCCATCGCCTGCGCCTTGCCGGGGAACTTTCTTGTGCTGCGGCGGCAGGCGCTGATCGGCGACGCTATCAGTCACGTGGTCCTGCCGGGGATCGTGGTGGCCTTCCTGGCAACCGGTATCGTTGCCACATGGCCGATGATGCTGGGTGCGGCCGGAGCGGCGGTGATCGCGGTCGTCCTGATCGAACTGATCCGCCGTCTGGGCCGGATAGAACCCGGCGCGGCCATGGGCGTGGTGTTTACCAGCATGTTTGCGGCCGGCGTTCTGTTGCTGGAACAGTCGGACACGTCGGCAGTGCATCTGGATGTCGAACATGCGCTTTATGGCAACCTGGAAAGCCTGATCTGGCTGGATGCGACCGGCTGGGCCTCGCTCGTCGATGCCGACGCATTGCGCAACCTTCCGGCCGAACTGCCGCGCATGGCGATCACGCTCGTGGTGGTGGCGATTTTCATCGCCGTGTTCTGGCGGCCGCTGAAACTCTCGACCTTTGACGAAGGGTTTGCCCGCACCCTTGGCATTCGCACCGACCTGCTGGGGCTGGCGCTGGTGATCACCGCCGCCGTGGCGGCGGTTGCCGCCTTTGATGCGGTGGGATCCATCATCGTGATCGCGATGTTCATCTGCCCGCCGGCGGCGGCGCGTCTGATGACCAACCGCCTCGAACACCAGATCGCCTGGAGCGTGCTCTTTGCCACCGCTTCCGCAGTGATCGGGTATGTGCTGGCCGGCTATGGGCCTCTCTGGTTGGGTGCACAGGATGCGGTCAGCGCGGCGGGGATGATCGCCACGGTGTCCGGGCTGATCCTGGCGCTTGCCGCCCTGTTCGGACCCTGCCGCACGCGCAACGGTGCGCCGCAGCAGGGCTGATGCCTTAGGATTTCGGCGTGCGCCGCCGGGGCGGTTTGTCGCCACCCCTTGCTTTGGCCGCTGCTGCTGCGGCGGCGCGGGCCTTGTTCTTCTTGCTGTTCGGCTTGCCGACGGGCGGGGCCTTGCCCGGCTCGCCCGTGCGCGATTTGCGCTTGGCTGCAGGCGGTTTGCCGTGGGGCTTGTAGGGACGCGAGGTATCCTTGGCCCTCGGATCGCGCGGTTTGCCCGCCTGTTTCGCCGCCCCCTTGGTCTTTGAGGCCGGTTTGGGTTTTCGCACGCGCGGCGACGGCGCGTCATTCCAGTCGATCGGGGCCGAGTCCGCGCTTGCGGCAGGTTTGACCGGAGCAGGTGCCGAGGCGGGTGCCGGTCCGGAGGCGCGATCCGCGGGACCAGATGCGTGACGCGGTTCGGACTTGCGGCCTGCCGGTTTGCCGCCACGGGGCTTGCCAGCGCCGGGTGCACCGCCGGGCCTGGATGCGCCGCCCAGATCGGGCACCTTGTCCAGACGGGTCACTTTGGCGCCGCCCTCGACCGTCATCTCTGGTCCGAGTGTCGTTGTGAAACGGTCCGCGCTGGCCTCGCGGATTTCGACAAAGCTCTCGTTGAACTGGATGCGGATTGCGCCGATGTCGTCTTTGGTGATGCCACCGGCCTTGCAGAGGATCGGCAAAAGACGGCGGGTTTCGATGCCCGCCTTCTTGCCGCCCGCGACCGAGAACCAGACGCTGGGCCCGAACGGCGCGCGTGGTTCGGGTTTTCCGGTCGCGGCGGGGTCAGAGAGCTCTTCGGGCGCGGAATGGCGGCTTTCGTAAAGCGCCACATAGGCGGCCGCGATCTGCTCGACGCTGAAGCGAGCGATCAGCGCGGCTGCCGCTTCGGATGGCTCCAGAGGTTCCGCCCAGACCGGGTCGGCCAGCATCCGTTCTTCGTCGCGACTGCGCACGTCCTCGGCGGAGGGCGCTTCGCCCCAATCGGCGGTCAACTTGGCAAAGCGCAGCAGGCGCTCGCATTTCTTGCGTGCGGCGGGTGGCACGATCAGCGCACTGACCCCCTTGCGCCCGGCACGCCCGGTACGCCCGGAGCGGTGCAACAGCGTTTCGTGGCTGTTCGGCAACTCCGCATGTACCACCAGATCGAGGCTGGGCAGATCGATGCCGCGCGCCGCGACATCGGTGGCAACGCAGACCCGCGCGCGCCCGTCGCGCATGGCTTGCAATGCGTGGCTGCGTTCGGCTTGCGACAGTTCGCCCGAGAGCGCGACCACGGGGAACCCCCGGTTCGACAGGCGGGTGGTCAACCGGTTCACCATCGCGCGGGTATTGGCAAAGACCAGCGCGTTGGGGGCTTCGTAATAGCGCAAGACATTGATGATCGCATTCTCGGTGTCGCGCGCGGCCACGCTCAGCGCACGGTATTCGATATCTGCATGCTGGCGCGTTTCCGCAGCCGTGGTGATGCGGATCGCGTCACGCTGGTATTTGCCGGCAAGGTTGGCGATGCCACGCGGCACCGTCGCCGAGAACATCAGCGTGCGGCGGGTCTCGGGCGTGTTGGCGAGGATGAATTCGAGATCCTCCTGAAAGCCGAGATCGAGCATCTCGTCCGCCTCGTCCAGCACCACGGCGCGCACGGCACTCAGGTCGATGCTCTCGCGCATGATGTGATCCCGAAGGCGGCCCGGTGTCGCCACCACGATATGCGCGCCGCGCGCCAGGGCGCGCCGTTCGTCGCGCATGTCCATCCCGCCCACGCAAGAGGCCAGATGCGCGCCGGACCTGCCATAGAGCCATGCCAGTTCGCGTTTGACCTGCAGCGCCAGTTCGCGGGTCGGCGCGATGATCAGGGCGAGCGGCGCCGCAGCCTCGTCGAACTCATCCGCCGCGCCAAGGAGGGTGTCGGCGATGGCAAGGCCAAAACCGACGGTCTTGCCCGATCCGGTCTGGGCGGACACCAGCAGGTCGGCATCGCCGAGCGCGGGGTCGGTCACCGCCTCCTGAACCTGGGTCAGGCTGTCATAGCCCTGCTGTTGCAGGGCATCTGCGATAGGTTGTTTCACGGGGCCGCCTCTGGTTTGGGTGCACGCAATCCTGCGCGGGGATCAAGCGCTGCCACCTAGACCCTTGGCGGGGCAATGTATAGGGCTATGTGCCCCAGCCGCCGCCGCCGGGCGTGAACATGCCAAAGATCGCACCTGCCGGCAGGTCGATCTCGTCATTGCCTTTCAGGTCAACGCGGCGGCCATCCGGCATCTCTGCCCAGTTCACCCCGACCGCCCCCGGCGCACCGCCATCGACCCCAAAGGGCGGAATCTCGCGATGCGAGCACAGCGTGGTCACCGTGACCGGAGCCAGGAACCGCAAGAGGCGCGTGGCCCCGTTGCCGCCGGTCCAGCGGCCCCTGCCGCCGGAACCGTCGCGGATGCCAAAGGTTTCCAGCCGCACGGGAAACCGTTTTTCCAGGATTTCCGGGTCGGTCATGCGGGTGTTGGTCATGTGGGTCTGGATCGCATCGCAGCCGTCGAACCCGGGACCGGCACCGGTGCCGCCGGCAATGGTTTCGTAATTCTGGAATTCGTCGTTGCCCCAGACGAAATTATTCATGGTTGCCTGGCTGCCCGCGATCACGTGCAGCGCCCCGTAGAGCGCGTTGCACATGGCCTGGCTGACCTCGGTATTGCCGGCGATCACCGCCGCCGGGTAGACGGGGTTCAGCATCGAACCCTCGGGTGCGATGATCCTGAGCGGATGCAGACAGCCTTCGTTCAGCGGAATATTGTCGCCGACAAGCGTGCGGAACACGTAGAGCACGACCGCCCGGCAGATCGCGAAAGGCGCGTTGTAGTTGCCTGCGTGCTGCGCGGAGGTGCCGGTAAAGTCGATCACGGCCTCGCGCGCCTCCTGATCGACCGTGACCGACACTTCGATGCTGGCCCCGTGATCCATCGGATAGCTGAACCGGCCCCCGGGCAGCTTGCCAAGGACACGGCGCACGCTTTCCTCGGCATTGTCCTGCACGTGGCCCATATAGGCGGTCACCACATCAAGCCCGTAGCGTTCCGCCACCTTGAGCAGCGCCTGCCGCCCGGTTTCGTTGGCCGCCACCTGTGCCTGAAGGTCGGCCATGTTCTGCGCGATGTTGCGGCAGGGAAAGCGACCGGATCCCAGAACCTGTTCCGCTGTCTCACGTTGGAATTCGCCACGCGAGACGAGACGGACATTGTCGATCAGCACACCCTCCTCGTCGATATGACTGCTGTCGGGCGGCGCGCTTCCGGGGGTGCGGCCGCCGATATCCGCATGATGGCCCCGGCTGCCGAGCCAGAACACCGGCGCGCCATCCGCAAAGACCGGGGTGATCACCGTCACGTCGGGCAGGTGCGTGCCGCCGTTATAGGGCGAGTTCAGCATGAACGCGTCGCCCTCGTGAATGTCGCCCGCATTCTCCCGCATCACGGTCTTGACGCTTTCGGACATCGATCCGAGATGCACCGGCACATGCGGCGCGTTGGCGACCAGGTCCCCGTTCACGTCGAAGATGGCGCAGGAAAAATCGAGCCGTTCCTTGATGTTCACCGACCAGGATGTATTGGCCAGCGTTGCGCCCATCTGGTCGGCAACCGACATGAAGAGATTGCCCATGACTTCGAGCAGAACCGGATCGGCCTCGGTTCCGGCGGCGCGGGCATGGGTCTTGGCACTGGTTCGTTCAAGGATCAGGTTGCCCAGATCATCCAGCCGCGCGGCCCATCCGGGTTCGACGATATTGGTGCCGGTGGCCTCGGTGATGACGGCGGGGCCGCTGATGCTGACGTCGCGGGGCAGGGTGTCGCGCACATAGAGCGGAACGGTCCGCCATGCGCCCTCGCTATGCATCGGGATCTGTGCCCGTGGCTCCGGGTCGGTGCCGAAGGGGACGGAGCCGGGGGCCTGCCCGGTGTCGCCGATGGCTTCCGCCGCGACCATCTCGAACAGGATGACCCGGTCCGCAGAGACAAATCCAAAGCGGCTGCGATGCGCGGCCTCAAACGCGCTCTGCATCGTTTCGGGGTCGGCGAACGGTACTTCCAGCGCCTGATGCGAACCGTCATAGCGCAGGTGCGCCCGGCATTCGGTGCGGATTCGCGCGGCACCCTGATTGCCGACCTCGGCGGTCGCCTCGGCCTGGATGGTATCCAGCGCCGCCCGGGCGGTCTCGATGTCGCTGAGCGGGGCGTCGACCTGAACCTCGCGCAGCGCGCGAATTTCGGCCAGGCCCATGCCATAGGCCGACAGGACACCCGCATAGGGGTGAATGAACACGCGCGACATGCCGAGCGCGTCGGCGACGAGACAGGCATGCTGGCCACCCGCGCCGCCAAAGCATTGCAACGCATAGCCGGTCACGTCATGGCCGCGCTGCACGCTGATCTTCTTGATCGCGTTTGCCATGTTATCGACCGCGATCTGAAGGAATCCGGTGGCAATGTCTTCCGGATCACGCGGCGCTTCGCCTGTTTCTTCGGCGACGTCGCGCGCGAGCGCCGCGAACCGGTCGCGCACGGTTTCGGCATCCAGCTTCTGATCGCCATCCGGTCCGAACACGCTGGGAAAGTGATCGGGGTTGAGCTTGCCCAGCATCACGTTACAATCGGTCACCGTCAGCGGGCCACCGCGACGATAACAGGCGGGGCCGGGATCCGCGCCGGCGCTCTCGGGTCCGACCTGAAAACGGCCCTGCGCAAAGCTGCAGATCGAGCCGCCGCCGGCGGCAACGGTATGAATGTCCATCATCGGCGCGCGCATGCGCACCCCGGCGACCTCGGTCTCGAACGAGCGCTCGTAGGTGCCCGCATAGTGGCTGACATCGGTTGAGGTGCCGCCCATGTCGAATCCGATCAGGTGGTCATGCCCCGCCGCAGCTGCGGTCTTGACCATGCCGACGATGCCGCCCGCCGGACCGGACAGGATCGCGTCCTTGCCCTGAAACAGTTTTGCATCGGTCAGCCCGCCACTGGATTGCATGAACAGCAAACGGTCACAGGCGCGCCCCATATCAAGCGCATTCGCGACCTGATCCACATAACGGCGCAGGATCGGCGAGAGATAGGCATCGACAACCGTTGTGTCGCCGCGCCCCACCAGCTTGGCCAGCTTGCTGACATCGTGGCTGCTTGAAACCTGGGCAAAGCCGATCTCGCGGGCCATTTCGGCGACCCGCTTTTCGTGGACCGGGTTGAGATAGGCGTGCAGCCCCGCAATGGCCACCGCGCGCAACCCGCTGTCATATGCCGATTCCAGCGCCGCGCGGGTCGCCGTTTCGTCAAGCGGACGGATCACCTTACCGTCCGCGTCGAGCCGCTCATCCATCTCCGCCACTGTGTGATACAGCAGCTCGGGCCGGACGATGTGCAGATCGAACAGGCGGGGCCGGGTCTGATAGCCGATCTGCAAAAGGTCGCGGAACCCCTTGGTGATCATCAGCAGGACCGGCTCGCCCTTGCGCTCGAGCAGCGCGTTGGTGGCGACCGTGGTGCCCATCTTGACCGCGCCGATGGCCCCGTCCGGAAAGGCACCGTCCACCTCCATGATCTCTCGAATGCCTTGAACGGCCGCGTCGGCATAGCGTTCCGGATTCTCCGAGAGCAGCTTGTGCGTCGCGAGCGTCCCGTCTGGCCTGCGGGCGACGAGATCGGTAAAGGTGCCGCCCCGGTCGATCCAGAATTCCCATTGTCCGCTCATCGCGCGCCCCCCGTCTTGTTCTGGCCCAAGCCTTTGCGGTCTGCCGCGCATTTGTCAACGCGAGCAGCGCGGCTTGCCGATCATTCCGGTGGCAGAATCGCTGTGTGTCATGCTAGGTGTTGCGTCATGGCACAGGCAAACCCCAATATCGGCGAAGATCGCCCCGTTATCCGGCAACTGGACGAGACCGCGATCAACCGGATCGCGGCGGGCGAGGTGGTTGAGCGTCCGGCCTCGGCCGTCAAGGAACTGGTGGAAAACGCCATCGACGCAGGCGCCCTGCGTATCGGTATCGATATCGCGGATGGTGGCAAGACGCTGATCCGGGTAACGGATGACGGTTGCGGTATCGCGCCGGACGATCTGCCGCTGGCCCTGTCGCGTCATGCGACCTCCAAGATCGACGGGTCCGATCTGCTGAATATTCACACGTTCGGGTTCCGGGGCGAGGCGCTGCCATCGCTCGGCGCCGTGGGGCGCCTGACCATCACCAGCCGCGTGGCCGGGCTGGACGCGGGAATGATCCGCGTTGCAGGTGGCGACATGGGCGCGGTGCGGCCCGCCGCGTTGAACCTGGGCACCGTCGTCGAACTGCGCGACCTGTTCTATGCGACGCCGGCGCGGCTCAAGTTCATGCGCACGGATCGCGCGGAAGCACAGGCCGTCACCGACGTCATCAAACGGCTCGCCATGGCCGAACCATCGGTCGGCTTTACGCTGCGTGACGTCTCGGGCAACGACGATCCGCGCGTGGTGTTTCGCGTCGACCCGGAAACCGGAGATCTGTTTGACGCGCTGCATGGCCGCCTGTCCCGCGTTCTGGGTCGCGATTTTGCCGAGAACGCCCTGCGCATCGATGCCAGTCGCGAGGATATCCGCCTGTTCGGCTATGCGGCGCTGCCAACCTATTCCCGCGGTGCGGCGGTGGCGCAATATATCTTTGTCAACGGCAGACCGGTGCGGGACAAAATGCTCGGTGGTGCCCTGCGTGCCGCCTATTTCGATTTCCTGAGCCGCGACCGGCATCCGGTCGCGGCCTTGTTTCTCGATTGCGAGCCGAGGCTGGTGGACGTGAATGTCCATCCGGCAAAGTCCGAAGTCCGCTTTCGCGATGCCGGTGTGCCAAGGGGTCTGATCGTATCGGCATTGCGGCATGCGCTGGCCGAGGCGGGGCACCGCGCGTCAACCACTGTGTCCCATGCCACGTTGGGGGCCATGCGCCCCGAACCCACGAGCGCGCGCGTCTACCAGATGGATCGGCCGTCCTACGCCGCGCGCGGCACCGCCTATGCGGCACAGGCGCCGGGCTTTGCCGAGATGAGCGAGAGCTACAGCGCCCGTATCGTAGACCCCCCGCAGGCACCGCGCACCGATGAGACTGCACCCGAAACCCTGCCCCTGGGCGCGGCGCGGGGACAGGTGCATGAAAACTACATTATCGCCCAGACCGAAACCGGCATGGTCATTGTCGATCAGCACGCCGCGCATGAGCGTCTGGTCTACGAAAAGCTGAAACGGCAGATGGCCGAGAACGGTGTGGCGGCGCAGGCGCTGCTGATCCCGGAAATCGTCGAACTGACGGATGCGGAATGCGCCCAATTGCTTGACCTGTCCGATGACCTGGCCCGGTTGGGCCTGACCATCGAACCGTTCGGCGGTGGCGCGGTCGCGGTGCGCGAAACCCCGGCGATACTGGGCAGTGTCGATGCCGTCGCGATGATCCGCGACATCGTCGATGAACTGACCGATCTGGGCAACAGCCAGACCGTACAGGCCCGGATCGAGGCCATCCTGTCCCGCGTGGCCTGCCATGGCTCGATCCGCTCCGGGCGCCGCATGCGGGCCGAGGAAATGAACGCCCTGCTGCGCGAAATGGAGGCGACGCCCCATTCCGGCCAGTGCAATCACGGGCGGCCGACCTACGTGGAACTCAAGCTGGCCGATATCGAACGGCTGTTCGGGCGCACATGATACATCTCGGCGATCTCTCACTGGCGACGAACGATCCGGTCCTCCTGGTTGCGGGCGGGGCAATCCTGTTGATCCTGCTGCTGCTATTCCTGTCCCTGCGCGCCACGGCTCGTTCGGCGCGCCATCTCGAACCGCTGATCCGCCAGACGGCGCAATTGGCGCAGAATGTCCAGCAACTGGGCATGGGGCAGGAACAGCTGCGCGGCGGGATGCAGCAGGTTTCGGAAACCCAGGCCAACGCCCAGGTCCAGATGATCCAGACCGTCGAAGCCCGCCTGTCGGACGTGCAGCAACACATGAATGACAGGCTGGCCGACAACATGATGCGCCAGAATCGCGCCCTTACCGAAATGCAGGAGCGGATGCGCGAAACCCTGCACGGCAGCAGCAAACAGACTGCCACATCACTGACCCGCCTGCAGGAGCGGCTTGCGACCATCGACAAGGCGCAGGACAACATCACCAAGCTTTCCGGCGACGTCCTGTCGCTGCAGGACATCCTCAGCAACAAGCAGACGCGCGGGGCCTTCGGGGAAATCCAGCTCAACGACATCCTGTCCAAGGCGCTGCCCAGAGACAGCTACGATCTGCAGGTCACGCTGAGCAATGGAAAACGCGCCGATTGCCTGATCCGTCTGCCCAACCCGCCGGGTCCGATCGTGATAGACAGCAAGTTCCCCCTCGAAGCCTACGAAGCCCTGCGGATCGCCGAAACACAGGCCCAGTCAACCGAGGCGACACGTATGATGCGCACGTCTGTGCGGGCACATATCAAGGCGATTTCCGAACGCTACATTCTCGATGGGGAAACCGCGGATGGCGCGCTGATGTTCCTGCCCTCCGAAGCGGTCTATGCCGAACTCCATGCGAACTTTCCCGAACTGGTGCGCGAAGGCTTCGCGGCACGGGTCTGGATCGTATCACCCACAACCTGCATGGCGACGCTCAACACCATGCGCGCGATCCTCAAGGATGCCCGCATGCGCGAACAGGCGGGGGCCATCCGCAAGGAACTGGGCCTGCTTCACAAGGATGTCGACCGGCTCGGCGACCGGGTCGGCAATCTCGACCGGCATTTCTCGCAGGCGGCCAAAGACATCTCCGACATCAAGATCAGCGCCGACAAGGCCGGACGACGGGCCAGGCGGCTCGACAATTTCGATTTCGAGGAAATCGCCGACGAACCGGACAATGTCGTCAAACTGGGCAAGTCAGAGGGCTAATGCCCGCTCTCGCTTCCTTCATCTTTGGGAAAATACTCCGGGGTGTCTGAGGGGCAGCGCCCCTCAGCTCCCTTTGCCGCCTTTGTGCGGCAGGAGGACGGCGTATAACATCGAATTCGCCGGGGCCGACAGGCCTACCTCCTGCGCCAGCCGTGGCACCGCGCCCGACACCCAGTCGATTTCCAGCGGTCTGCCCGCTTCCACGTCTATCGCGGTCGATGCGCGCATGTCTTTTGGCAACCCCAGAACGATCCGCCAGGTGTCCTGCTCGGCTGTGGATGGCAAGGCAACGCCGCGCGCCCGCGCAACCGCAGCCGTTTCCGCCACCACTGCCTGGAACAATTCGGCGAGCGGTGGCTGCTCCAGCACATCGCCGATACGGCACCGGGCCGCCGCCGTGATCCCGGACATCGCCGAGAACAGCACGAATTTCGACCACAGTTCCCTGTCGATATTCATGGTGGCCGGTGATGAGGCTCCGGCTGCATTGAAAGCGGACCGCAACGCGTCGATGCGCGCCGACCTGCGGCTGTCACGTTCGGCAAAGACAAAGCGATTGAAGGTTCCGACCTGTTGGATGACACCCGGCGCGCTGATCGTGGTCGAGATATGCGCGACGCCCTTGGCGACACTGTGCTCGGGCAGGATGCCCAGCAGACGGTCGGCCGCCTCTACCCCGTTCAGGAACGGGATGACGACCGTGTCCGGGCCGATCATCGGCAGGCATGCGGCAGCGGCACTTTCCAGCGCGTTTCCCTTGACGCCAAAGACGATGGCGTCAACCGGACCGACCTGCGCCGGATCATCGGTGGCAATCCAGGGGGTGATGGTCGTTGCACCCTCGTCGCCGTCCGGCGCGTTCAGTGTAAGCCCGTTTTCACGGATCGCGCTCAGATGCGCGCCGCGCGCGATTGTTGCGACCTGATGACCGGCCTGCGTCAGGCGCACCGCGAGAAAGCCGCCGATGCCGCCGGTTGCCATGGTTGCGATTTTCATGACCGTCCTCCGCATGTCCCGCTCCTCACGCTAGGCCATCACCAGCAAGAAGCCCAGAATATTTGAGCGATACACACTGCCCGGGCCAGATGCGCGAACCGGTTTTTGCATCCGGCGGGACTGTGTCATTTCGGTATCGACTGATGACGTCATTTACCTTTGGTTGTGGCGCGCGCACTTGATTTACTCTATGGTAACCTTAGTTAACGTTCCCATAGTGTCTGTCCGGTGGTCGGGCGGGCATTTCTGCTTCGCGGCAATTTAACTCGTAAAATCGGGAGAACTATCATGAGAAAACGCACCACTACCGCTCTCCTTCTTGCCACGGCTGCGACGGCGGCTCTGGCGATGGCCCCGGCACAGGCCGGTGATTTTGACGGCGGGTATCTGGGTGTGCAACTCGGATATGCCTATGGCGATTTCGATCTCGGCAGTGTCGGCGACACCATCACCGATTTTGACAGCGACAGTGTCATCGGCGGCATTTCGGGTGGCTATCTCTGGGGCATCGGCAACGGCTGGTATCTCGGACCGGAACTTCAGTATGACTGGGCCAATATCACCATCAACAACCCTGACACGGGTGAATCCGCGGATTTCGACGGGATCGCGCGCCTGAATGTGATTGCCGGGTACGAGCTTGGCAACGGCATGCTCTATGGTAGCCTTGGCTATGCTTATACCGATCTGAACGGGGTCGGTGATTTCTTCGACGGAAGCAGCGACGGATACGCGATCGGTCTTGGATATGATTGGTGGGTGGATGACAACTGGACCTTTGGCGTCGAGTATCTCTATCAGAGTTTCAACGATATCGGCTCCGGCGGCGGCGATGTCGATCTGAGCACGATCTACCTCAGGACCGCATTCCGCTTCTGATCCAACGCGTCCGATTACAATCCCAACGCGTCCGATTACAATCAAAATGGCCCGCAATCATTCGATTGCGGGCCTTCTGCTGTCTGGCGTGTTGTTCTCGGGCAAGGCTCAGGTCGGCGCTGGATCGCTCACCCGCGATGTGGCCGCGCCCTTTGACAGGGCTGCAAAGCGCGCGGGTTTCGCATGGCGCAGGCGCAGGGCATTGGTCACAACGAAGACCGAGGACATTGCCATCGCGGCAGCGGCCAGAACGGGTGACAGCATCCAGCCGAATAGCGGATAGAAGACGCCGGCCGCGACCGGGATCAGCAGAACGTTGTAGCCAAAGGCCCAGAACAGGTTCTGGCGGATGTTGCGCATCGTCTGGGACGAAATGTCGAAGGCATGCGCCACACCGGTCAGATCGCCCGAGATCAACACCACGTCGGCGGCCTCGATCGCGATATCCGTTCCGCTGCCGACCGCGATGCCCACATCGGCCGAGGCGAGCGCCGGGGCGTCATTGATGCCATCGCCGACAAAGGCCAGCTTGCCGTCGCCCCGCAGCTGCTCAAGCGCCGCGACCTTGCCGTCGGGCAAGACCCCGGCGACAACCGTGTCGATGCCCAGCTCATCCGCGATGGCCTCGGCGGTCGCGGGGTTGTCGCCCGAGATCATCGCGACCCGCAATCCCATGTCGTGAAACGCCTTGATTGCGGCAGGGGTGGTTGGCTTGATCGGGTCGGCAACACCGATCGCAGCCGCAATCGTGCCGTCAATCGCGGCATAAAGGGCGGTGCGCCCGGTGCGCGCCAGCGCAGAGCCGGTTTCGGCAAGTTCGCCCAGGTCGATATCGTTTCGCGACATGAAGGCGTCCGATCCGATCTGAACCAGATGCCCATCGACACGCGCCTGTGCGCCCAGCCCGGTCAAGGACTGGAAATCTCCCGCCTCCGCAATGGGCAGCCGGGCCTCGTCCGCGGCGCGGGTGATCGCCTCGGCAATCGGATGTTCGGACAGCGCCTCGACCGCGGCGATCAGGCCGAGAACGCGGTTCCGATCCTGCCCCTCTGCCGTGACGAGGTCGGTCAGGGCGGGTTGTCCCCGTGTCAGGGTGCCGGTCTTGTCCAGTGCGACGACGTCCACCTCTTGCAGCAATTGCAGCGCGTCGCCCTTGCGAAAGAATACGCCCATCTCGGCCGCGCGCCCGGTGCCCACCATGATCGAGGTCGGCGTCGCCAGCCCCATGGCGCAGGGGCAGGCGATGATGAGCACCGACACGCCAGCGACCAGCGCATGGGACAGCGCAGGCTCCGGGCCAAAGACAAGCCAGGCCAGCATCGTGACCGCGGCGCCGATCATCACCGCAGGCACGAACCAGGCGGTGATGCGGTCGACCAGGCCCTGAATGGGCAGTTTCGCCGCCTGGGCCTGCTCTACCATGCCGATGATCCGGGCCAGCATGGTATCGGCGCCAACGCGGGTCGCGCGGAAACGGAAGGCTCCGGTGCCGTTGATCGTGCCGCCGATCACCGCAGCGTCGGCCTCCTTGGCGACGGGGATCGATTCGCCGGTGATCATGCTCTCGTTCACGAAGGAGGTGCCAGACAGAACCACGCCGTCCACGGCAATACGCTCGCCGGGACGGACCTGTATCACGTCACCGACCGCGATCTCTTCGATGGGCAAGTCGAGTGTCTCGTCGCCGCGTTCGACACGGGCCACGCCGCTGCGCAGCTTGATCAGCTTGCGGATCGCGTCGCCGGTGCGCCCCTTGGCGCGCGCTTCGAGATACCGGCCGAGCAGGATCAGAACGACGATGACGGCCGCCGCTTCGAAATATACATTCGCCGTTCCCGCAGGCAGCAGGTCGGGTGCGAAGGTGGCGACAACCGAAAACCCGTAGGCCGCGAGCGTGCCAATCGCCACCAGCGAGTTCATGTCGGGCGCGCGGCGGAGCAATGCGGGGATGCCCTTGGTATAGAACTGCAAGCCGGGACCGAACAGGATGATGGTGGTGAGTACGAATTGCAGGATTTGACTGTTCCGGGTGCCGATGGTGTCGGCAATCAGGTCATGTACGCCCGGAATGAAATGCGATCCCATCTCAAGCAGGAATACCGGCAGCGTCAGCACCGCCGCGACGAGCGTTACACGCCCGAGCCTGGTGATCTCGGCGGATTTGTCCACCGGGGCGGCTTCGGGTGTCTTGAGCACGGCGGGATAGCCGGCGTCGCTGACTACATCGGCAAGTTTCTCCGCAGAGGTCAAGGACTTGTCGAAATCGACCGTCGCGGTCTCTGTCGCCAGGTTGACCGTTGCGGTGACGACGCCAGGGGCAGATTGCAGCGCGCGCTCGGCACGTCCGACGCAAGACGCGCAGGACAAGCCGGACACCTGCAACTGAATGGTTTGGTTCTGGGGCATGACACTCGCTCGCACTATGTCTTTTTAGAATAGGTGTGACCCTGCGTGATTGAAAGGTCAGCGCCGGAAAATGTGCGTTGCGGATGGTGCCGCCTGCGGGGCAAGCGGATCAGCGTTGCAGCAGCGCTTCGATCTTCTGCGTCACCTTGCGCGAAACCGGCGTGACCGACGCCCCCCAGGTGGCGCTGACACTGCCATCCGGAGCGATCAGGATCTTGTTGAAGTTCCACGCGGGCTCGAAACCCGTTGCATCCCGCACCGCCCGGTAAAACGAGTGCGCGGCGGCTCCCCTGACGTTGCTGATATCGGTCATCGGCAGGTCCAGATCATAGTTCAGCTCGCAGAACTGCTTGACCTCTGCGGCGGTTGCGAGTTCCTGGTTGAAATCGTCTGAAGGAACCGCGAGCACCACCAGCCCCCGCTCGCGATAGCGGTCATACAGGCGCTGAAGGTCGGCGTATTGCCCGGTAAAGCCGCATTGCGAGGCGGTGTTCACGACCAGCACGGGATGCCCCCGCCAGTCTTCGATAGACAGCGAACCGCCGTCGATGGAAGGAAATGTACCGCTGACACCACCGGCCAGACCGGACTGGGCGACAATCGTAAGCGCAATCGCAGCAAGCAGATGTTTCATGTTGTCCTCCAAACCCGAGCCTTGTACGTCGCTGGCCGGGTGCCGGATCATTCTAGCACGTCCGCGCGAGCGGGATGAAACAATCCTTTGATTTCCGTCGCCACAGACCAAATACTGTTTCTGATCACATGGCGGAGGACCAATATGCCGAACTATTCCAAAGACCCGGACCGTATCGCCGCGCTCAGCCCCGAGCAGTTCCACGTGACCCAGGAAAGCGGGACGGAACGCCCCGGTACGGGCGCGTTGCTGCATAACAAGGAGCCGGGCATTTATGTCGATATCGTGTCGGGCGAACCCTTGTTCGCGTCATCGGACAAATACGAATCCGGATGTGGCTGGCCCAGTTTCACCAAGGCCATCGAACCGGCGCTGGTCAACGAGATCGAGGACCGCTCGCTTGGCATGATCCGCACCGAAGTGCGCAGCGTGCATGGCGATAGCCATCTGGGTCATGTGTTTCCGGACGGGCCGCGCGACCGGGGCGGCATGCGCTATTGCATCAACTCGGCCAGCCTGCGGTTCATTCACCGCGACGACATGGAGGCCGAAGGATACGCGGACTATCTTGATCAGGTGGAGGACATACGATGACCGAACGCGCAGTATTGGCCGGTGGCTGTTTCTGGGGCATGCAGGATCTGATCCGCAAGAAACCCGGCGTCGAGAAGACCCGCGTGGGCTATACCGGCGGCGACGTGCCCAATGCGACCTATCGCGACCATGGCACCCATGCCGAGGGGATCGAGATTCTGTTTGACCCTTCGAGGATCAGCTATCGCGACCTCTTGGAGTTCTTTTTCCAGATCCACGATCCGACCACGCCCAACCGTCAGGGAAACGACCGGGGGATGAGCTACCGGTCGGCAATCTACTATGTGGATGAGACCCAGAAGGAAATTGCGCTTGATACCATCGCCGATGTCGAGGCGTCGGGCCTCTGGCCCGGCAAGGTCGTGACGGAAGTCGAGCCGGCAGGCGCGTTCTGGGAGGCGGAACCGGAACATCAGGATTATCTCGAGCGGATACCGCACGGGTACACCTGCCATTTCGCGCGTCCGGACTGGGTGTTGCCGAGGCGCGCCAAGGCGTCCTAGAACGCGCGCATGTGGCTGAGACCCGGTGTCGCCGACCGGCGCCGGGTCTTCGTCAAATGCCCTAGGTCATGTTGACAAATGGCGGAGCCATAGGCGGATAGATGTGATGTCGATGAAGCCAAGGAAGCTCTCGGCGGTCTTGTCGTAGCGGGTGGCGACGCGCCGGGCGTTTTTGAGCTTGTTGAAGCAGCGCTCGACCAG